>CAZEPK010000117.1:2023-13606 GCA_964514085.1 uncultured Nocardioides sp. | reverse complement strand
GTGCCGACGGTGCGGGAGAACATGGTTGCGCCGGTGGTCACGCCGCGCGACTGCCACGGCACCGCGGACTGGGCGGGGATGCCCGAGGGCGCGACCGCGAAGCCGAACCCGAAGCCCATCACGAAGCAGGGCAGCGCGAGGTGGAGCAGCGAGGAGTCGCCGTCGATCGTGAGCAGCAGCAGGGACCCCACCAGCCCGAAGACCGCGCCGATCACCATGGTCGCGCGGTAGCCGATGGAGAGGTAGAGACGCCCGGCGTTCGACGCCGACAGCGGCCAGCCCAGCGTCAGCGCGGCGACCGCGAAGCCAGCCATGACCGCGCCGTGCCCCAGGACGCCCTGGGCGAAGAGCGGGACGTACGACGTGAGGCCGATCAGCAGCACGCCGACCACCAGCGAGGTGAGCATGGCGGGGAGGATCACCCGGTGCCGCAGCACCCAGAGCGGGAGCACCGGCTCGGCCGCTCGCGACTCGACCACGACGAACGCCGCCAGCGAGGCCACCGACGTGGCGAACAGCGCGATGCTGGTGCCGGAGGTCCAGGACCAGCGCACGCCGCCCTCGAGCAGGCCGAGCAGCAGGAGGACGCCGCCGCTGCTGAGCAGCACCGACCCGAGCACGTCGAGCCGGTGCGGGGCCTTCTCCACCTTCTCGTCGAACTTGCGGACGAACATCCACAGCGCGGCGGCGCCGAGCGGCAGGTTGACGAAGAAGATCCAGCGCCAGGAGACGTAGTCGGAGAACACCCCGCCCAGCGTCGGCCCGACGACCGAGGCGAGCGCCCACACGCTGGCCAGGTAGCCCTGCACCTTGGCGCGCTCCTCGACGGAGTAGATGTCGCCCACGATCGTCATCCCGATCGGCTGCACCGCGCCGGCCCCCAGGCCCTGCAGGGCCCGGAAGACGATGAGGGAGACCATGTTCCAGGCCAGGCCGCACAGCAGCGAGCCGAGGAGGAACAGGCCCACGCCGACCAGCATCATCGGCTTGCGGCCGTACTGGTCGGCCAGCTTGGAGTAGATCGGGACCGACACGGCCTGCCCGAGCAGGTAGATGGAGAACAGCCACGGGAACTGGGTGAAGCCGCCCAGGTCGTCCACGACCGACGGGACGGCGGTGGCCAGGATGGTGGTGTCGATGGCCACCAGCCCCACGCTCAGCATCACGGCCAGGAGGATCGGGCCGCGCTCGCTGCGCAGCCCCACGTCGGCACGGCTGATGGCGGGGGCGGTCACGTGGGGCGGCAACCGGCCCGCGCGGTGATCTGTTCCCTGCGCCCCGCCGACCCGCCTCCCCGACCCACTAGGAGGACGCCCGAGGCGTGCACCCACCGGGGGTGTGCCGTCCGCGGATCGGGTACTGCGCGAGGGTTCGCCCACCGACCACGACGACCCTGATGGAGTGTGCTTTGATCGATCCAATGCTGGCCGACCCGCCGGCGACGGAGACGGAGGGTCCGTTGGAGATCTGGCCGGGACGCGCCTACCCGCTCGGTGCGACGTTCGACGGGAGCGGCACCAACTTCGCGCTCTTCAGCGAGGTCGCCGAGAAGGTCGAGCTGTGCCTGTTCGACGACGCCGGCGCCGAGACCCGGGTCGAGCTGACCGAGGTCGACGCCTACGTCTGGCACGCCTACCTGCCGAGGGTCCAGCCCGGGCAGCGGTACGGCTACCGCGTGAGCGGGCCGTGGGAACCCGAGCAGGGCCTGCGCTGCAACCCGAACAAGCTGCTGCTCGACCCCTACGCCAAGGCCACCGCCGGCGACATCGAGTGGAACCAGAGCCTGTTCGGCTACACCTTCGGCGAGGAGGACTCCCGCAACGACGAGGACTCCGGGCCGCACATGACCAAGGGCGTGGTCATCAACCCGTTCTTCGACTGGGAGGGCGACCGCCGGCTCGACGTGCCCTACAACGAGTCGGTCATCTACGAGGCGCACGTCAAGGGCATGACCGAGCTGCACGCCGCCGTCCCGGCCGAGCAGCGCGGCACCTACGCCGGCCTCTCGCACCCCTCGGTCATCGACCACCTCAAGCGCCTCGGCGTCACGGCCGTCGAGCTGATGCCGGTGCACCAGTTCATCCAGGACTCCACGCTGCTCGACCGCGGGCTGCGCAACTACTGGGGCTACAACACCCTGGGCTTCTTCGCGCCGCACGCCGACTACGCGACCGGCGCCGGCCAGACGCCGCAGGGCCAGCCGGGACAGCAGGTGCAGGAGTTCAAGACCCTGGTCAAGACCCTGCACCAGGCCGGCATCGAGGTCATCCTCGACGTCGTCTACAACCACACCGCGGAGGGCAACCACCTCGGGCCCACGCTGTCGATGAAGGGCATCGACAACCCGGCGTACTACCGGCTGGTCGAGGACGACCTGCGCTACTACATGGACTACACCGGCACCGGGAACTCCCTCAACGTCCGGCACCCCCACTCGCTGCAGCTGATCATGGACTCGCTGCGCTACTGGGTGACCGAGATGCACGTCGACGGCTTCCGCTTCGACCTGGCCTCGACGCTGGCCCGCGAGTTCTACGACGTGGACCGGCTGGCCACCTTCTTCGAGCTCGTGCAGCAGGACCCGGTCGTCAGCCAGGTCAAGCTCATCGCCGAGCCCTGGGACATCGGCCCCGGCGGCTACCAGGTCGGCGGCTTCCCGCCTCAGTGGACCGAGTGGAACGGCGCATACCGCGACACGGTCCGCGACTTCTGGCGCGGCGAGCCGTCACTGGGCGAGTTCGCCTCCCGGCTGGCCGGCTCGGCCGACCTCTACGAGCACACCGGACGCCGCCCGGTGGCCAGCATCAACTTCGTCACCGCCCACGACGGCTTCACCCTCCGCGACCTGGTCTCCTACAACGAGAAGCACAACGAGGCCAACGGCGAGGACAACAACGACGGCGAGAGCCACAACCGCTCGTCCAACCACGGTGTCGAGGGGCCCACCGACGACCCCGAGATCCTGGCGCTGCGCTCGCGGGCCCAGCGCAACTTCCTGGCCACGCTGCTGCTGAGCCAGGGCACGCCGATGATCCTGCACGGCGACGAGCTGGGCCGGACCCAGCAGGGCAACAACAACACCTACGCCCAGGACTCCGCGATCAGCTGGATGCACTGGGACCAGGCCGACGAGCCGCTGATCGAGTTCACCGCGGCGCTGATCGAGCTGCGTCGCCAGCACCCGACGTTCCGCCGGCGCCGGTTCTTCACCGGACGGACGGTCCGCACCGGTCCGGCCGGCTCGGAGCGGCTCAACGACATCGTGTGGCTGCACCTCGACGGCCGGCCGATGGAGGACGGCGACTGGGACGGCGGGGAGCAGGCCATCGGCATGTACCTCAACGGCCACGGCATCGCCGGCTCGGACGCGCGCGGCGGCACGATCACCGACGACCACTTCCTGCTCTACTTCAACGCCGACGGGGACACCACCGTGACCCTGCCGCCGGCGGAGTACGCCGAGTCGTGGGACGTCGTCATCGACACCGGCGGCACCCCCGACGCGGTGGAGGTGCTGCCGGCCGGCTCGCAGGTGCCGGTGCGCTCGAGCAGCGTCCTGGTGCTCCGCGAGTACGCCGCCCCGGCGGTCGAGCCCGACCACTCGGTCGCGGCGTCCGTGGCCGCGGCGTCCGTAGCGGCCGCCTCGACCCGCAGCTGAGGCGCCGCCCTACGACACCGAGTTGAGGTCGATGACCTCGTCCTCGGACGGGGCGTCGACCTCGAAGTCCTTGTTGAACTCGGAGAACTCGAGCGCGCCGGGCTGGTCGCCCTCCTTGCGCTCGAGCTTGACGAGGTAGTGCTTGCCGTCGACGAGCACGTAGCCGGTGGCCGAGCCGTCGTCGTCGGTCTGCTCGACCTTGACCACGTCCTCGCCGTCGATCTCCTCGGTGCCGGTGGCCTTGTAGGTGCCCTTGCCGTCGTCCTCGAAGATGCCGTCGAAGAAGGCGTCGAGGTCGCAGAACTGCGAGAAGTTCGCGTCGGTGTCGAGCACCCACTTGTCGCCGACCGCCTCGATGATCGCGTCGGCCGACTCGCCGGCGTTCGCGCGCCAGAAGGCCTCGTCGGGGCGGAACCAGTTGGTGCCGTCCTTGGCCGCGACCTCGGCGGTGCCGTCGCCGATGCCGATGGTGCCGGTGCAGTCACCGGCCGAGCTGCTCTGGATGTCGAGCTTGATGGTGTCGCCGTCGCTGTTGATCTCGCCGCTGAACCGCACCGCGTCCAGCGCCTTCATGTCCGTCTTGGCGGCGTCGGCGATCTTGTCGCCGGACTGCTTGGCGAAGGCGTTGTCGCCGCCGCCGTCCTCACCGCCACAGCCTGCGAGGAGCACGAGCACGGACAGGGCGCCGACAGCGCGGAGACGAGGGGAGGTCATGGCTGGGAATCATAGGAGTCCCGGGCGGCCAGCACCGCGTCCATGTGCGACTCGGCCCAGTCCTTGAGCTGCGCGACGACCGCGAGGAGGGAGCGCCCGAGCGGTGTGAGCTCGTAGGTCACGGTGACGGGGACGGACGCCGTGACCGTCCTGGTGAGCAGCCCGTCGCGCTCCAGGGTGCGCAGCGTCTGGGTCAGCATCTTCTGGCTGACCCCGGCGATCCGGCGGGCCAGCTGCGAGTAGCGCATCGGGCCGTCCTCGAGCGCGACCATCACCAGGGTCACCCACTTGTCCGAGAGCCGGTCGAGGAGCTGCCGGCTCGGGCACTGCACGAGGTAGGCGTCGTACTCCGCCCGGCTCACCTCGCGGCGCTGGGCCGCCGTCATCGTGGGCATCGGTGTCCTCCTGGTGGGTTACGCACTTCAAGGTGCCTGCTCTCCACGGGGAAGCACCTCGCCTCGGCCGATCGTTCCGGACTGGTGCACACACCACCACCCAGGAGGAACCCATGACCACCCAGTCCACCCAGAACACCACCTTCCGCGCCGCCGTCGTCGTCGAGCCGGGCGAGCCTGACGCGATCCGGTACGTCGACGTCCCCGTCGTCCCCCTCGAGCCCGGCCAGGTCCGGGTCGCCGTGGCCGCCGCCGCCGTGAACCCCGTGGACCTCGTGGTCCGCGCCGGGGTGCTGCACGGCTACGGCCTGATCCACCAGCCCGAGCACACCGGCCTCGGGTGGGACTTCTCCGGGACCGTCCTCGAGGCGGCGTCCGACGTCGACCTCGCCCCCGGCACCCGGGTGGCCGGACTGGTCGGCGGCTTCGACCGCGACTTCGGCACCTACGCGGAGCAGCTGGTGCTGCCGGCGGCCGACGTGGCCGTCGTCCCGGACTCGCTCGACCTGGTCGAGGCGGCGACCGTGCCGCTGAACGCGCTCACCGCTGCCCAGCTCGTCGACATCCTGGGCGACGGTGCGGGCCGCAACCTGCTCGTCACCGGCGCGGCCGGAGCCGTGGGCGCCTACGTCGTCACCTTCGCCCAGGAGCGCGGCTGGCGGGTGACCGGCCTGGCCCGGGACGCCGACGCGGACTTCGTGCGCGGGCTGGGCGCCGAGCTCATCACCGAGCCGACCGGCGGCTGGGACGCCGTCGCGGACCCGGCCGTGCTCCAGGAGCAGGGCGTCGCGCTGGTGCGCGACGGCGGGCAGTTCGTCGGCGTGCAGTCCTCGGCGGTCCCGGCCAGCGAGCGCGGCGTGGACGTACGGGCCGTCGGGGTGCAGCCGGACGGTGCCCGCACCGTGGGCCTGCTGGAGCGCACCGCCTCCGGCGAGCTGCCGGCCCGCGTGGCCGCCGTGCTCCCGCTCAGCGAGGCCGCCGACGCCCACCGCGCCCTGGCCAAGGGCGGGGTCCGCGGGCGCTACGTGCTGGTCCCCTGAGGGGAAAGTCTCAGACGTTCTCCACCGGCCGCCCACGTGGTGGTGGTGGAGAACGTCTGAGACTTTGGGGCCCTGAGGTCAGACGGAGACCGGCTCGGGCTCGTGGGAGGTCTCACCCGAGCCGGTCTCCTCGCCCTCGCGGAAGCCGTGCCGGTCCCACCAGCGGGCCAGCGGGGCCGGCGCCCACCAGTTGAGGCGGCCGAGCAGCTTCATGGTCGCGGGGACGAGCAGGGCGCGGACCACCGTGGCGTCGACCAGCAGGGCGACGAGCATGCCGATGCCGAGCATCTTCATGAACACGATGCCGCTGAGGGCGAAGGCGCCGATGACGACCGCGAGCAGCACCGCGGCGCTGGTGATGATCCGGCCGGTCTTCTGGACGCCGGTCGCGATCGCGAGCTCGTTGCTCCGCGCGTCCTTCGGGCTGCGGTCCCACTGCTCGCGGATGCGGGAGAGCAGGAAGACCTCGTAGTCCATCGAGAGGCCGAACAGGATCGCCAGCATGAGGATGGGGTTCGTCGCGTCGAGGTAGCCCTGCGGCGTGAAGCCCAGCAGCCCCGACAGGTGGCCGTCGCTGAAGATCCAGGTGACCACGCCGAACGACGCGGAGATCGAGAACAGGTTCATCACCACCGCCTTGACCGGCAGCACCAGCGACCCGAAGGCGACGAAGAGCAGCACCAGCATCACCAGGGCCACGATCAGGCCCATCCAGGGCAGGTGCGCCCCGACGGAGTCGATGAGGTCCACGGTGCTGGCGCTCAGGCCGCCGACCAGCACCTCGCCGGAGTCCGGGTGCACCGCGCGGATGGCCTCGACCACCGCCTGGCTCTGCTCGCTCTGGCTGTTGCCGGCCCACGAGGCCCGCAGCAGCGTGGCGTCGCCCTCGGCCGCCACCGTCTGGACGCCGGTCACGCTGCCGACCTGACCCACCGCGTCGGCGTACGCCGCGACGTCGGCCTGCGAGGCACCGCGGACGAGCAGCGAGGCGCTGGAGGTCTCGGGCCCGAAGTCGGAGAGCTTCTCCGCGGCCACGTGGGCCGGGGCGTCGGAGGGCAGGACCTTGTAGTCGACGCTGCCCCACTTCACGCCGAGGAACGGCGCGGCGATCAGCAGCAGTCCGGCGACGGTGCCGACGATGACCAGCCACGGGCGGCGCATCACGCCGCGAGCCAGCCGGCCCCAGCGGTCGTGGGCGTCGTCCACCGCGACCGCGCGGTGCCTGCGCCACGGCAGCCGGCCGCCGTCGACCCGGCGACCCAGGAGCCGCAGCGTCGCGGGCAGGACCGTCAGGGCCGCCACCATGGCCACCAGGACGGCGGCCACGCCGCCGTAGCCCATGCTCTTGAGGAAGGCCTGCGGGAAGATCAGGAGGCTGGACAGGGCGGCGGCCACGGTCAGGCCGGAGAACAGCACCGTTCGGCCCGCGGTGCTCATGGTGCGGCGGACCGCGGTGGCCACCGCGTCGGGGTCGTCGACGGGCAGCAGGGCCAGCTCCTCGCGGTAACGCGAGATCACGAAGAGCGCGTAGTCGATGGCCAGGCCGATGCCGAGCAGCGAGATGACGTTGACCGAGAAGACCGAGACCTCGGTGAACAGCGTGATGACCCGGACCAGCGCCAGGGCGCCGACCATCGCGAGCAGGCCCACCAGGGCGGGCATCGAGGCGGCCACCAGGCTGCCGAAGATCAGCAGCGCGAGGAGGACGACGATCGGCATCGAGATCGACTCGGCGCGGGCCAGGTCCTCGCTCGTGATCTCGTTGACGTCGTGGTAGACCGCGAACGCGCCGGCCAGGTCGGTGCGCAGCCCGGTGGCGGCGGGCGCCTCGAGCGTCGGGGAGAGGTCGTCGTAGTTGGCCAGGTAGTCGTCCTGGCTCTGGCCCGCCAGGGAGATCAGCACCTGGACCGAGTGGCCGTCGCGGCTGACCAGTCCCGCGTCAGCGGGCGCGTCGTAGTAGGGGATGACGCTCGTCGTGGTGCCCGGGGCGAGCCCGGAGACGACCTGCTCGACCTCGGTCCGGAACTCCGGGTCCGACGCCACGAGGTCCTCGCTGGTGTAGACGGCGACGACGTCCACGCTCTGGTTGCCGAAGACGTCCCGCTCGGCCTGCAGCTCCCGGGCCGACTCCGAGCCCTTGTCGTCGAAGCCGCCCTGCGAGAGGTGGTCGAAGACGCCGAAGCCGTACGCGCCCGCGGCCACAGTGACGACCAGGCCGGTCAGGAGGACGGCCAGGGCCCGGCGGGCCACGAATGCTCCCCAGCGTTCGATCATGGTGACGACCCACAACTTCCGTGATGGATGTAAAGCTAGTGAACGGCGTTCACCGTAAACGGTGTAAACTCCGGCTGTCAACCAACTGGAGGAAACCGTGAGCCCGCAGGTGCAGACCAGCTCCGAGGCGCCGCAGACCCGGCGCGAGCGCCAGCGCGAGGCGACGTACGCCGAGATCACCCGGGCCTCGCGCGAGCTGCTGGCCGAGGGTGCCAAGCTCTCGCTGCGGGCCGTGGCCGGCCGGATGGGCATGACCGCCCCGGCGCTCTACCGCTACGTCGCGAGCTACCAGGAGCTCGTGGACCTGGTGGCCTTCGAGATCGACAAGGCCGCGACCGAGCGGTTCGCCGCGGCCGCCGACGAGCTGCCCGCGGACGACTTCGCCGGCCGCTTGGTGGCCTCCACCACGGAGTTCCGGATGTGGGCGCTGGCCAACCCGCGGGAGTTCACCCTGGCCTTCGCCAACCCCATCGCCGACGCGCAGTGCGTGCGGCGCGAGCTGATCACCATCTCCAACTCAGGTCACCTCATGACCGGCCAGATGCGGGCGCTGTGGGAGCACAACCACCACCCGATCCCCGCCCTCGACGACCTGCCCCCGGCGGTGCGCGAGTCGGTCCTCGACCCGTTGATCCCGGCCAAGGTCGACGACCTGGCGATCGAGGACCGCGGGCTGGTCTGGCTCTACCAGCAGGGCTGGACCGCGCTCTACGGCGTGGTGGCGCTCGAGGTGTTCGGCCACATGGACCCGCGGGTCATCGAGTCCGGAGAGATGTTCATCCACGTGGTGCGCGAGTTCGCGCCCAAGATCGGGCTGGCCGACGACCTCGACCGGCTCGAGGGGATCATCAGGGAGCGGCTGGCCCGGCCCTAGCCGAGGACGCCCTGGTAGTTGGGCAGCCGGTAGGCCCGCTCGTAGCCGTCGCCGATGAAGTCGGTGTCGTTGTTGCCGACGTTGGCGATGAGCGTGTAGCCGGCGTCGGCGAAGCCGTCCCGGCAGCGCTGCTTCCCGGCGGGCAGCGTCTCGCCCTTGTTGCGCAGGCAGAGCTCGGCGACCGGGAAGCCCGCCCGCGTGAGCTGGGCGAGGGTCCGGTCGCGCTGGTCGGCCGAGCGGCCGGTGTTGAAGACCATGTGCACGCCGAGCCGCTGGAGCAGCTTGCTGAAGTGCAGCATGACCGGGATCGGCCCGCCGCCGTCGTAGTAGGTCGCGATCACGGTGTTGTCGATGTCGAAGTTGATCGCGAGCATCTCGTCGGGGCCCTTGGCGGCGACCCGCTCGCGGACGTAGCCGCGCGAGCCCTTCATCACCGCCTTGACGTCGGCGATCCACTGGGCGCGGCTCGGCACCTTCCGCTTCGCCGCGACGCTGTGGGGCACCGGTGCGGCGGCCGAGGCGTCGACGGCGACCGCGGCCGGCCCGAGGCCGACCACGAGCGCGAGGAGCAGTCCGAGCAGCCGAGTCATGCGATCACCGTAACCCGGCTCAGCCGAGCAGCTCGTCCACCCAGGCCGGCACCAGCTCGCCGGCTCGGCCCTGCCGCGCCTCGTCGAAGAAGTGGCTGCCCTCGCTGGGCTCCAGGTTGAGCTCGAGCGTCCGGGCGCCGTACGCGCGGGCCGCCTGGACGAACCCGGCCGCAGGGTAGACCGCACCGGACGTGCCGATGGAGACGAACAGCTCGGCCGTCTCGAGGGCGGCGGCGATCCGGTCCATCTCGTAGGGGACCTCGCCGAACCACACGACGTCCGGCCGCAGCGCCATCTGGTGGCAGGCCGGGCAGGGCGGGAAGTCACCGAGGTCACCTCCCCACTCGACGCGCGTGTCGCAGGCGAGGCACCGCGCCGAGCGCAGGGCACCGTGCATGTGCAGGACCCGCGTGGAGCCGGCCCGCTCGTGCAGGTCGTCGATGTTCTGGGTGACGAGCAGCAGGTCCTGGCCTAGGGCCGCCTCGAGCCGCGCCAGGGCGAGGTGCGCGGGGTTGGGCTCGACGCCGGCCAACGCAGCCCGTCGCTCGTCGTAGAACTGGTGCACGACCGAGGGCTGCCGCTCGAAGGCCTCGGGCGTGGCCACGTCCTCGACCCGGTGGCCCTCCCACAGCCCGTCGGCGTCCCGGAACGTCGGGACCCCGCTCTCGGCGGAGATGCCCGCTCCGGTCAGCACGACGATGCGGGTCACATGCCGCCCTGGTAGTAGTCGATGACGTCGGCGCCCGAGATCGGCCGGTCGGTCTTGCGGCCGAGGAAGAACACGCTGCTGGCCGCGTCGACCGAGTGCCTGGGGTCGAGGGCCCCGTCGAGGTGGCTGAGCCAGAAGAAGCAGAGCGAGGCGATCCGGCCCAGGGCCACCGAGCGGGTCAGCGCCCGGACGAAGTAGTCGATGGACCAGCGCAGCGCCGTGCCGGCGCCCGCCACGGACCCGGAGTCGATCCGCTCGAACCGGCGGAACAGGAACCGGTGGCCGCTGTCGGTGAAGCGGGTGAAGTCGTAGGCGCCCTCGTGCACCTGCTGGAGGAACGGCGTGTCGGCGTAGACGATCCCGCCGACCCGCAACACTCGGTGGATCTCGGCCGCCACGACGGTCGGCTCCAGCACGTGCTCGAGCACCGCCTGGACGATGACGCCGTCGATGCTGTCGTCCGCCAGCGGGATCGCGTGGCCGTCACCGACGAACTGGGTGGCCGGGCTGGCGTAGACGTCGAAGGAGATGAGGTCGACCGTCGGGTCGTCGTACAGCCCCTCGAGGCCGTCGCCCACGGTCCCGCCGCCGACCACCAGGACCCGCGGGTTGCGGCCCGGTGTGTCGGCCCGGAGCAGCTCGACCATCCGGGCGACGTTGCGCGGCGCGGTGGTGTTGGCGGGGTGCAGCAGCCGGCGCAGCGGCCCCGCGAACCGCGAGCGCCGCACCTCGGAGGCACCCTCGACCGCCCTGAGCCGGTCCGCGTCGAGGACGCTGGCCTCGAAGTCGACCAGCGCCGGTACGCCGGAGACCACCGGGAAGGGCTGGGTCGCGAGCGCGCACGTGGCCCCGGTGCAGCGCCACTGCCGGCCGGCGGTGCCGGCGCCGTCGCCCGGGCGGACCTGGCTGCCGCAGCGCGGGCAGATGAACAGGTCCTGGTCGACCATGGCGTCGAGGGCGAGCACGGTGCAGAGCCTAGGCGGGACCCGTGGCGCCGACCGGTGGTTGGCGAGGTTGCGTCTCCGGTGGCTGAGGTGCGAAGGCGTCCTGCGCCTGAGCCTCGAAGCCTCCGCAGCGGAGGCACCCGGGCGAGTCGTCCCAGCACCGGGTCGCCCGGTTTCGAGACGGTTGCTGCGCAACCTCCTCAACCACCGTGGGGTGCGGGTCAGCCGCCACTGACGGTGGCTGAGGTGCGAAGGCGTCCTGCGCCTGAGCCTCGAAGCCTCCCTCGTGGAGGCACCCCGGCGAGTGGTCCCAGCACCGGGTCACCCGGTTTTCGAGACGGTTGCTGCGCAACCTCCTCAACCACCGTGGGGTGCGGGTCAGCCG
>CAZEPK010000117.1:0-1923 GCA_964514085.1 uncultured Nocardioides sp. | reverse complement strand
AGCCTCGAAGCCTCCCTCGTGGAGGCACCCCGGCGAGTGGTCCCAGCACCGGGTCGGCTGGCTTCGAGGCTCGGCCGCGGGCGGCCTCGCACCTCAGCCACCGTGGGGTGCGGGTCAGCCGTCCCAGGCCGAGTGCTCGCCGGCGGTCAGGGGTGGGGGCACGCGGTGGACGGTGACGACGTAGCCCAGGGCGTCGTCGTAGGCCGCGCGGTCCCAGGTCGAGAAGCGCTCGACCGGCTCCAGCCCGGCGGCGGCGAAGGCCGCGTCCACGTCGGCCAGCGGTGTCACCGGGCAGTCGCCCGGGAGGTGCCCCTCGTCGAGGCCGAAGCCGCAGACCAGCAGGCCGCCCTCGTCGAGCTGGGCGGCCAGGCCCAGCGCCGCGTCGGGCAGCGTGTCCGGCTCCAGGAGCGGGATGGTGTTGCCCGCGACCAGCACCACGTCGAAGAGCCGTCCGGTGTCGAGCCGGGCGAGGTCGGCGACCCGCCAGTCGAGGTCGGGCGCCTCCTCGCGGGCCATGGCCAGCATGGCGGCGTCGAGGTCCACCCCGACCACGTCGTACCCCAGCTCGGCCAGCCGGATCGCCACGCGACCGGTCCCGCACCCGGCGTCCAGCACCCGGGCCGGCGGCTCGACCAGCCCGGTCACGAACCTCGCCTCCCCGTGGACGTCGGCACCGCGCGCCGCCAGCGCGCGGAAGCGCTCGGCGTACCGCTGGGCGTAGGCGGCGCCGTTGGTCGCGCGGGCGATCTGCTGCCACCGGGTCACGACCACCATCCTGCCCGTCGGGGAACAGCACGGCGGGCCCGCGCCCCGAGGGACGCGGACCCGCCGTGTGGTGCCGGAGCCGGTCAGCAGAGCTTGAGGACCCGCTTCACGCCGGCGATCTCGCCCCGGAGTCGGGCGACCTTGTTCTTCTGGTGCTTCTTCTTGGCCTTCTTCAGCTTCGCCTGGAGGGCGTCGAGGACGGCCGGGCCGTCGGTGCAGACCTTGCTCGGCGTGACCACCGGCGACGTCGGGGCCGGGTCGAGCCCGACGCCGCTGAGCGCACCCTTGATGGTCCCGAACAGGTCGGTCTGGTCCGAGAGCCCGACCACGTTCGCCGCGCCCGGGCCGTAGCCGGCCACCCGCAGCTGCGTGCCGGTGTGCTGCTGCGAGCCGCCGAGCTGGGCGGTGCCGTAGGCCACGGTCTCCGCGGTGCCGTCGGCGGTGAGCAGGTTGAAGGTGCCGGCCAGCGGGACGGTGTTCGGCGAGGCCGGGTTGATGTCGGCCGCGTTGATGATCTGGCTGGTGTGGGCGTGGTCCGCGGTCACGATGACCAGGGTGTCGCCGTGGGTCTTGGCGAAGTCCATGCCGACCTTGACCGCCTCGTCGAGGTCCTTGGTCTCACCGATCTGCCCGCAGGCGTTGGCGGCGTGGTCCTGCTTGTCGATCGACGCGCCCTCCACCTGGAGGAAGAAGCCGTTGGGGTTGTCGAGGAGCTGCAGGGACTTCGTCGTCATCTGGGCCAGCGTGGGCTGCGTCCCGGGCCAGGTCGTGGCCGACCCGTCTGGCGCCACGTCGTTGGGCTGGCAGGTGGCGGCGGGCTTGGAGTAGCCGTCGGGCGTCGCCGGCGTGGCCTTGTAGCGGGTCTGGAAGTTGCCGGAGGCGAAGAGGCCGAGGACCGGGTGGGTCTGGTCGGCCGAGGTGATCGCGTCCAGGGCGGCCTTGGTCTCGGGGACCTGGTAGCCCGCGTCGATGGCGGTCTGGTAGACCGACTTGCCGGCCGCGTTCTTGGCCTCGAACCAGCCGCGCCCGCCGCCCATGACCACGTCGGCCTTGGTCGCGACGATCTGCTCCTCGATGGAGAGCGACTGGTTGGGGCAGTTCACCATGCCCTTGAACTGCGGCTTGCCGTCGACGATCACCTTCACCGTGGAGTCGGTG
>CAZEPK010000116.1:0-13621 GCA_964514085.1 uncultured Nocardioides sp. | reverse complement strand
GTCCGGCATCGCCAACAAGGTGTCGTCGGCCTACATCACCCAGCTCGCCTCGCTGGAGTCGACCTGGACACCCCAGGTGACGAGCAACTGCACGACGGGCGCCACGGCGTACCGCGCCGCGCTGGCGAAGCAGACCGCCGCCAAGGCCAAGGTGGCCAAGGACCGGAAGGCCGTCAAGAAGGCGAAGAAGGCGCTGGCCAAGGCCAAGACCCGGGCCGCTCGCGAGCGCGCCCACCGGAAGCTCGACCGGGCTCGTAAGGCGCTCCGCAAGGACCGGGCCGCGCTGGCGGCGATCGCCCTGCCGGCCCAGCCGGCCGTGGTCTTCGACGCCGACGACACCACGCTGTGGACCTACGACATGGAGGACGGGGCGATGAAGTTCGTCTTCGACCCGGCCCTCCAGGCGACCTGGGTCTCCCAGCACCTCTTCCCGGCCACGCCGGGGATGACCACGCTGGTGCGAGCCGCCGCGGCCGCCGGGTGCACCGTCTTCGGCCTGACCGGCCGGGGCGCGAGCCAGCAGGCCGACACGATCGCCAACCTCACGGAGAAGGGCTACGTCGACGCGGCGGGCAAGCCGCTGTTCACCGCCGCCCACTACTTCACCAAGGGCGCGGTCACGGTCTCGAACAGCAACGCCTCGATCCCGACCCAGCCCTGGGTCGACTGCGGGTCCGACAACGCCTGCTCGACGGTGGAGTACAAGTCCGGCACCCGGGCGCACATCGAGGACCAGGGGTACGACATCGTCGGCAACTTCGGCGACCAGTACTCCGACCTCCTCGGCGAGCACGCCGACCACGTCTACAAGCTGCCGAACCCGACGTACTACCTGCCCTGAGCCGGGGCTTCCGGGTCACCGGCTCACGGGATCTACAGTGAGCCGGTGCCCGGTGAGCTGACAGTCGTCGTCCTGGCTGCCGGTGGCGGCACGCGGATGAAGTCCAAGACCATGAAGGTCATGCACGAGGTCGCGGGGCGGAGCATGGTCGGCCACGTGCTGGCCGCGGTGCAGCAGGTCCAGCCGCGGCGGGTGGTCGTGGTGGTCGGCCACCAGCGCGACCAGGTGGGACCGCACGTCGAGGCCCTGGTCCCCGGCGCCCTGCTCGCCGTGCAGGAGGAGCAGCGCGGCACGGGCCACGCGGTCCGGGTCGCGATGGACGCCGTGACCGCCCACGGCGAGGCGCCGCAGGGCACCGTCCTGGTCGCGTACGGCGACACGCCCCTGCTGGAGGCGGCCTCGCTGCGCGCCTTCGCCGAGGAGCACGAGGCGGCGCAGCGGGCGGTGAGCATCCTCTCGGGGATGCTCGGCGACCCGTCCGGCTACGGCCGGGTGGTGCGCAACGACGACGGCGAGGTCGAGGGCATCGTCGAGGAGAAGGACGCCACCGAGACGCAGCGGGCGATCCGCGAGGTCAACTCCGGGATCCTGGCCTTCGACGCGGCGTTCCTGCTCGAGGCGCTGCCGCGGCTCTCCGACGACAACGCCACGGGCGAGTACTACCTCACCGACACGGTGCACCTGGCCCGCGAGGCCGGGCTGCACGTCGGCGCGCACGAGCTTGCCGACGTCATCCAGACCGAGGGCGTCAACGACCGGGTGCAGCTGGCGCGGACCGGCCGGGTGATGAACGAGCGGATCGTGACCCGGTGGATGGAGGCCGGGGTCACGGTGATGGACCCGGCGACGACCTGGGTCGACGCCGACGTGGTGCTCAACCCCGACGTGACGCTGCTGCCCGGCGTCCAGCTCCTCGGCACCACCGTGGTCGAGGAGGACGCCGTGGTCGGCCCGGACTGCACCCTCAAGGACTGCGAGATCGGCGCCGGGGCGCGGGTCACGCGCACCCACGCCGAGCTCTCGGTGATCGGGGCCGGGGCGACGGTCGGCCCGTTCTCCTACCTCCGGCCGGGCTCCGTGCTGGGTGCCGGCGGCAAGATCGGCGCCTTCGTGGAGACCAAGAACGCCCAGATCGGCGCCGGCGCCAAGGTGCCGCACCTGTCCTACGTGGGCGACGCCGAGATCGGCGAGGGCAGCAACATCGGCGCCGGGACGGTCTTCGCCAACTACGACGGCGTGGCCAAGCACCGCACCACGGTGGGCCGGCGGGCCCGCACCGGGGCCAACAACACCTTCGTGGCGCCGGTCGAGATCGGTGACGGCGCCGGCACGGCCGGCGGCACGGTCGTGCGCCGCGACGTGCCCCCGGGCGCCCTCGCCGTGAGCGGCGGGGCGCAGCGCAACCTCGAGCGCTGGGCCCTGACCAAGCGGGCGGGCACCCCCCAGGCGGACGCGGCGGCTGCCGCGCTGGACGGCGTGGAACAATCGGAGTGATGCCCGACCTCGAGCTGGGAGCCCCCAAGAGCATGACGGGTCTGAAGCGGACCACCGAGAAGAACCTCATGGTCTTCAGCGGACGGGCGCACCCCCGGCTGGCCGAGGAGGTCGTGGACCTCCTCGACGTCGAGCTGGTCCCGCAGTCGGCGTACGAGTTCGCGAACTCCGAGATCTACGTGCGCTACGAGGAGTCCGTCCGCGGCTGCGACGCCTTCGTGATCCAGAGCCACACGGCGCCGATCAACGAGTGGATCATGGAGCACCTGATCATGGTCGACGCGCTCAAGCGCGCGTCCGCCAAGCGGATCACGGTGGTGATGCCCTTCTACGGCTACGCCCGGCAGGACAAGAAGCACCGCGGTCGCGAGCCGATCTCGGCCCGGCTGATGGCCGACCTGTTCAAGACCGCGGGCGCCGACCGGCTCATCACCGTCGACCTGCACGCCGACCAGATCCAGGGCTTCTTCGACGGGCCGGTGGACCACCTCATGGCCCTGCCGATCCTGGCCGACCACGTCCGCGCGAAGTACGGCGACCAGGAGCTCGCCGTCGTCTCGCCCGACGCCGGCCGGATCAAGGTGGCCGAGCGCTGGGCCTCCCGGCTCGGCGGTGCCCCCCTGGCCTTCATCCACAAGAGCCGCAACATCGACCGGCCCAACGAGAGCGTGGCCAACCGCGTGGTCGGCGACGTCAAGGGCCGCATGTGCGTCCTGGTCGACGACATGATCGACACCGGCGGCACCATCACCAAGGCCGCCGAGGCCCTGATGGCCGAGGGCGCCGCCGGGGTGGTCATCGCCGCGACCCACGCGATCCTCTCCGAGCCCGCCGTGGACCGGCTCAAGAACTGCCCGGTGGCCGAGGTGGTCGTCACCAACACGCTGCCGCTGACCCCCGACCGGGAGTTCGACAAGCTCACCCAGCTCTCCATCGCGCCGCTGGTGGCCCGGGCGATCCGCGAGGTCTTCGAGGACGGTTCGGTCACCTCGATGTTCGACGGCCACGCCTGAGCTCATGAGTCCCGGCCCCGGCTCGCGAGGTCCCGAGACGGGCGCAGAACGCCCTCCTCAACCACCGGTGCCTCGGGCGCGCGTCGGTCGATCAGATGCCTGACCGCCCACACCGACGACCTGACCTGGTCGGTCCGCAGGCGGACCCGGCCGAGGAGTTCCTGCGGCTGGCCTGCCTGACCTACGGCGCCGACGACCCGGTCCGGTGGGCCAACGCGCGCGGGCTGCTCGGCACCCACCCGGGGCTCGGGGCCGACCGGGTGGACGTGGCCGCCGCCTGCGCCGACGCGGAGGCCCTGAGGCGGCTGCTCGCCGCCGACCCGGCCGCGTCCGGAGCGGAGAGCGGTCCCTTCGGCTGGCCGCCGCTGCTCTACCTGGCCTACGCCCGGCACGACCCCGACGTCAGCGCCGAGGCGGTCCGCGACAGCGTCGAGGCGCTGCTCGGGGCCGGCGCCGACCCTCGCGCCGGCTACCTCTGGGACGGCCACGAGCCGGCCTTCACCGCGCTGACCGGCGCCTTCGGCGAGGGTGAGGGCGGGCCGGGCAGCCAGCCGCGCCACCCGCAGTGGGAGGAGCTGGCGCAGACCCTGCTCGAGGCGGGCGCGGACCCGAACGACGGGCAGAGCCTGTACAACCGGATGTTCCAGGCCGACGACAGTCACCTCGAGCTGCTCTTCCGGCACGGCCTCGACGACGCCGGCGAGCTCGCGACCCAGCTCGGCTGGGCCGTCTGGCACGGGATGGAGGCCCGGGTGCGGCTGCTGCTCGAGCACTCCGTCGACCCCGACACCGAGGTGGGCGGTCGCTACGGCGTCGCGCGGTGCTCGGCGTACGCCGCCGCGCTCACCTCGGGCCACGACGCGGTCGCACGACGGCTCCTCGGCGCCGGCGCCTCGTCGGCGCTGACCCCGGAGCAGGCGGTGGTCGCTGCCGTCTTCACCACCGACGCCGTCGACGCCGAGGCACTGCCCGCGGCGGTGGCGGCCCGACCGGGGCTGGTCGCCTGGGCGGCCGGCCTCGGTCGTCCCGACGCCGTGCGCCGCGCGGTGGAGCTGGGCTGGGACGTCGGCCGCCGGGCGCGCACCGACGTCCCGTCCGACCAGGAGTGGGAGACCGGGCTGCACGCGGCGGCGGGCCGCGGCGACGTGGCGATGGTCGAGCTGCTCCTCGATCTCGGAGCGGACCCGACCGTCAGCGACGCCCGCTTCCAGGGCACCCCCGCGCAGTGGGCCGCGCACTCCGGCCACGCCGACGTGGCCGCGCTGCTCAGCGACCGTTCTGGCTGAAGTGCTGGTAGTCCTTCAGCGAGCTCCACGTGCCACCCCAGGTCCAGCCGATCGAGGCGAAGGCGCGGACCACGACGCCGTCGGGGGTGATCACCCCCGGCCGGACGTGGTCGCGGTCGAGGTAGGACGACGCGAGCTCGGGCAGGACCAGGTCGCCTTTGAGGTAGGGGTTCTGGAAGGGGTCGAGGTCCAGGGCCAGCCCGTAGGCGTGCTGGCTGTAGGTCGTGGTCGAGCCCGTGGTGGGTCGGCACACGAAGGACTCCGTCCCGTTGCCGTCGCCGGTGGGCGCGGCGCCGAGCTCGGGGCGAGAGGTGATGCGCAGCTCCTCGAAGGGGAACCTCGCCTCGTAGAGGGTCCTGAAGACGCCCACGACGTCGTCGGCCACTGAGGCGTTCAGGAGCAGCTCACCGGTGTGCCGCTGGTGGTCGAAGCCCCAGAAGGCCAGCCGCACGTAGGCCAGGTCCTCCACCCCGACCGGGCAGCCGGGCTCCCAGGTGGAGCGGGCGAGCACGTCGGCCGGCACCGCCTCGACCCTCGAGGCGAAGCCGTCGCCGGGCAGCGGTGCCAGTCGGTCGGGGAGGGTGAAGCGCCGCGGGTCGAGCTCCGGTGGCGTGGGCCGCGGGCGGCCGTAGCCGTCGGGGCGCAGGGGCAGCGGCCGGGTGCCGAGCCAGGGTGGTGGGACGCTGCCGGGCTCAGGCACGGGTGGCTCCGAGGTGGGGGAGGCGGGTGCGGCGCTGGGCGTCGCGGTCGCGGTGGTGGCGGGGGCGGTGGCGGCGGGCGGGGGGCTGGACGGGACCGGCGGCTCGGCCACGGGGGACTCCGACGAGCAGCCGGCGAGCGTGACGAGCAGCAGCAGGGCCGCCGCCCTAGGCCCGGTCATCGAGGCTGTCCTCCCACGACCGGCGCAGGACGGGCGGCACGTCGCCGCCCAGCGCCGTCCGGACCAGCCCCAGCTGCGCGTCGTCGAGGAAGAGGGCAGGGAAGGCGCGCCCGACCGCCGCCGCGAAGGCCGAGCCCCGAGCCGCCAGCCCCGGCGCAGCGGTCACGTAGGCCGCGACGTACGGCGCCACCAGGTCGGCCTGCTCGGGCGACCAGAGCCCCCGGGCCAGCGCGGAGAAGTGGCGGTTGGAGACCTCGGGGTCCTCGCTCATCGCGGCCCAGGCCTGCGCCTTCGCCTCCGGTGTCGGCCGCGCAGCCAGCGCGGTGGCCGCCCCGAGCTCGCCCTCCACGGTGCCGTCGCGACGCCGCTCAGCCTCGATGCCGGCCTGGTCGAGCGCACCCAGCCCGGACAACCGGCGCACCACCGACCACCGCAGCGCCGGGTCGAGCTCGTGGCCCTGGTCGGTGCGGTCGGCGGCCAGCCAGCGCTGCAGCTCGGCGGTGTCGTGGGAGGTGAGGGCCAGCCCCCCGGACAGCGCGAGCGCGCGCTGCTCCTCCGGGCTGTCGGCCAGACCGGCCCGGAAGCGCGCGGCCAGCCGCGCGTGCACGGCGGCCGCGTCGGCCGGAGGCACCTGCTGAGGCAGGACCCGTCGCTCCAGGTGCTCGACCAGGGCCTCGACCAGGGTGGGGTGGGGCTCCGCGGCCAGGTGCCGGTCCAGCACGTCCAGCTGGTCGGCGAGCGGCAGGTCGAAGGTCAGGGTCCACAGCAGCCCGCGGGCCAGCGGGTCGGCCACGGCCAGCAGGTGCCGGTCCGCGACCTGGCGGGAGTGCTCGTCGAGGTCCACGCGGGCGAAGGTCTCGCCCGAGGAGTTGGGCACCACGACCAGGCCGCTCCAGCCGGTCAGCGGCACCGGCTTGTCGTCGAGGTCCACCCACCGGTCGCCGACGGCGCCCATCGCGTCGTCGTAGGCCGAGACGCGCAGGCGGTGCGGCCGGGTCCCCTCGCGCACCAGCACCGGGACGTCGCCGTCGCGGACGACCCGCACGGTGTCGTGCCCGGCGGACCGCAGCCAGACCCGGGCCCAGGCCCGGACGTCGCGGGGCGAGACGGCGTCCAGCGCCTCGACCAGGTCGTCGAGGGTGGCGTTGGCGAAGCGGTGCCGCGTGAGGTGGGCGTTGACGCCCGCCAGGAAGTCGTCGGTGCCCAGCCAGGTGACCAGCTGGCGGACCACGGCGTTGCCCTTGGCGTAGGAGATCTCGTCGAAGTTGCTGCTCGCGGTGTCGACGTCGGGCACGTCCTCGGGCAGCGGTGCGACCGGGTGGGTGGAGCGGCGCCGGTCGGCGGCGTACCCGCCGGGCTTGTAGCGGGTCTCGAAGCTCAGCCGGGTGCCGGGGAAGCCGGCCACCGCCTGGGCCACCTCGAAGCCCATGTAGTCGGCGAACGACTCGTTGAGCCAGGTGTCGTCCCACCACCGCTGGGTGACGAGGTCGCCGAACCACATGTGCGACATCTCGTGCGCGATCACCATCGCCCGCAGCCGCCGGACCTCGTCGCGCACCCGGCCGCGGCCCAGCAGCTCGTCGCGGTAGGTGACGCAGCCCGGGTTCTCCATCGCGCCCCAGTTGAGCCCCGGCACGAAGACCTGGTGGTAGCTCGCGAAGGGGAACGGCTCGTCGAAGACCGAGGTGTAGTGGTCGAAGCAGGCCACCGTGGTGCGCTGGAGCTCGTCGAGGTCGCGGTCCAGCTCGGCGGCCAGGGACCTCCGTGCGTGCCAGCCCATCGGGAGCCCTGCGTGCTCGAAGGTGCGCGAGTGCCAGGGGCCGGCGCAGACCACGAAGAGGTCGACCGGGATCGGCGGCGTGGGCGCGAACTCCCGGACGCCGGCCCGGGTGGTGGCCAGCGGAGCGTTGGACAGCACCGTCCAGGCCGGGTCCGCCACCACCCGCAGCGAGACCGGCGCCTTGAGGTCCACCTGGTCGAAGCAGGCGAAGACGCGCTGGGTGATGTCGATGCCGACGTAGGCGCTGACGTAGCGCTCGCCGTCCGCCGGGTCGGTGAAGGTGTGCATGCCCTCGCCGTCGGTGACGTAGGGCAGCCGGGCCGCCACGACGACTTCGTTGCGCTCGGCCAGCCCGGTCAGTGCGATCCGCCCCGCGGCGTACGCCGGGTCGACCGGCGTGCCGTTGACGGTGACGGCCAGGTCCGTGGCGCGGTGCAGCTCGAGGAAGGTCTCCGGTCCGGAGGCCGCGAACCGGACGGTGACCCGGCTGGCGAAGGAGGACGGGTCGGTGAGGTCGAGCTCCACGTCGTAGGAGACGTCGGAGAGCAGGGCGGCCCGCGCCCGGGCCTCGGCGAGGGTCAGGGAGGGCACGGGCCTCACGCTACGGATTCGCTGGTCGGCGCGCCCGTCGTTAGACTGCTGCGGTTGCCTCGGCGAGGGAGCGCGGTCCACCAGGACGGGCTCCGTGATCGACAGGGCGCACGCTCCCGGGACCGGGTGGTGCCTCCGCGATCGCGTCGAGGCCCGAGACCAGACCCAGGCAGAGGAGCACCACCCGCATGGCCACCGAGAAGATCGCCGCCGAGACCCGCACCGAGTTCGGCAAGGGCGCCGCCCGCCGCATCCGTCGTGCCGACAAGATCCCCGCCGTCCTCTACGGCCACGGCAACGACCCCATCCACCTGACCCTCCCGGGCCACTCGACGATGATGGCGCTCAAGCACGGCGGCTCCAACGCCCTGCTCGACCTCGACATCGAGGGCACCAGCCAGCTCGCGCTGACCAAGCAGGTCCAGGTCGACCCGATCCGCCGCACGCTCGAGCACATCGACTTCGTGGCCGTCCGCCGTGGCGAGAAGGTCACCGTCGACGTCCGCATCCAGATCGTCGGCGACGCCGCCTCGGAGACCCTCGTGGTGGTCGAGAACAACACCGTGCAGATCGAGGCCGAGGCCACCCACATCCCGGAGAACATCGAGATCTCCATCGAGGGCCTGCCCGCCGGCACCCAGATCCTGGCCGGCCAGCTCGACCTGCCCCAGGGCTCCACGCTGCTCGTCGACCCGGAGACGCTGATCGTCAACGTCACCGAGCAGCAGAGCGCCGAGGCGCTGGAGGCCGAGCTGGAGGAGGCCGAGGCCGAGGCCGGCATCGAGCGCGAGGAGTCCGACGCCGACGCCGCCGAGGCCGCCGAGGCGTCCGAGGGTGGCGAGTCCGAGGGTGGCGAGGCTGCTGCCGAGGGCAACGCCTCCGAGGAGTGACCTCCGACGCTGCGCCGGTGGCCGGGTCCGAGCCCTGGGTCGTCGTCGGGCTCGGCAACCCGGGCCCGGCGTACGCCGGCCACCGGCACAACGTCGGCTACCTGGTGGCCGACGAGCTGGTGCGCCGGATCGGCGCGCCGTTCAAGGCCCACAAGGCCAGCCGGAGCGAGGTGGCCGAGGGTCGCCTCGCCCCGCCCGGGCTGCCCGGGCCGCGCCTCGTCGTGGTCCGGCCCCGCGGCTACATGAACGAGCTCGGAGGGCCCACCAAGGCCGTCCTGTCGTTCTACGGCGTCCCGCCCGAGCGCCTGGTCGCCGTGCACGACGAGCTGGACATCCCGTTCGACACCATGCGCGTCAAGCTGGGCGGCGGGGACAACGGGCACAACGGGCTGCGCTCGATCCGCGCCTCGCTGGGCACGGGCGACTTCTACCGCGTGCGGGTCGGCGTGGGGCGGCCGCCGGGCCGGCAGGACCCGGCCGACTTCCTGCTGTCCAACTACTCCAGCACCGAGCGCAAGGACCTGCCCTTCCAGGTGGACCGGGCGACGGACGCCGTCGAGTCGCTCCTGACCCTCGGGCTGGCCGAGACCCAGCAGCGCTTCAACAGCTGAGCCGGCTGCTGGCGTGCTGCTCAGCCGACCGGCGCCCGCCAGCCGACCTCGTGGGCCAGGCCGGCCGCTGCGAGCTGCGAGGACACCTGCAGCTTGGACAGGATCGACTTCACCTGGGTGCGGACCGTGGCCTCCGAGACCCCGCTCAGGGCGGCGATCTCGCGGACGGTGCGGCCCCGCATCAGGTGGCTGAGCACCTGGCTCTCGCGGATGCTGAGCTGCTCGAGCTTGGTGCGCAGGCCCTTGCGGTCGAGCTGCGAACGGGTCCAGGTGTCGACCAGCTCGTCGCGCTCGGCGCGGTCCATGACGGGCAGGCCGGTGCGGATCCGGCGGACCGTGGCGACGACGTCCTCCAGCGGCTGGGTCTTGGACAGCACCGTGCGGGCCCCGGCCCGCACCGCGGCACCCCACCGGGCGCGGTCGCCGGAGCCGGTGACCACCACGACGTGGGCGCCGGTCTGCCGCAGCGGCTCGACGACCCGCACGCCGTCGCCGAAGGAGCCCAGGTCGAGGTCGAGCAGGACCACCAGCGGCTGGTGCCGGGCGACCGCGCTCACCAGGGCGCCGGGCGCGGCGGGGTTGTCGGGCGGCGCGACCCGGCGGACGTCGTAGCCCTCCGCCGTCAGCGCCAGCTCCATCGCCTGGGCGAAGAGGTGGTGGTCCTCGACCACCACGACGCGGGGCTCAGCTGGCTCGGGCGACGCGCTCACCGGCGCCCACCTCCTGCTCCGCAGCCGGCAGGTGCAGCGCGAACGTCGCACCGGGGCCGGTCGGGAGCAGCTCGAGCCGCCCGCCCAGCCGGTGGCTGAGCTCGGCGGCCACGTGCAGGCCGATGCCCTGTCCGGGGGAGTCGGCCCGGCCCACGCCCCAGTCGAAGACGCGGTCGCCCAGCGCGGCGTCGATGCCCGGCCCCTGGTCGGCCACCGCGATGGTGATGCCGTGGCTGGCGGGCTCGGGGGTGACGCGGACGGTGACGGCGTCGGGGCCGCCGTGCACCGCGGCGTTCTCGAGCAGCACGTTGAGGACCTCGGCGATGTCGTCGGCGCGGCCCAGGGCCTGCAGCCCGGTCGGCTCCCACAGCACGACCCGTCCGCGGGCCAGGTGGGAGAGCACGATCTGGCCGACCACCTCGTCGAGGTCGACGCTGCGGCGGCGGGCGGGCCCGCGGTCGGCCACCAGCCGCTGCAGGCGCTCCACCTCGGCCTGCATCATCGAGGCGAGCGCCGCGCCGCGGTCGCCGGGCAGTCCGCCCTGCATCAGCTTCTGGGCCGAGGCGATGCCCCCGATGGTCGCGTTGATCTCGTGCAGCCGGGCGCGGTCGCCGCGCAGCCCCGCCTCCACTGCTTCCAGGCGCTCGCGGAGGGCCAGGGCCACGCGCTCGTCCTCCGCCAGGGCTGCGTGGAGCCGACGCGCAGCGGTGCCGACGAGCAGCACGGCGACGACGAGGCCGACGCCCACCGCGACCAGCGCACCGACCGAGGAGCCGGCCTGCAGCAGCAGACCCGCGCCCAGGCCGAGGACCGCGACCGCGGACAGCGCGACGAGCGGCCGGCCCGTGCCGGGGGTCCCGGAGACCCGTCGGTGCAGGAGGAGCAGCACCCCGCCGGTCACCGTCACGGCCAGGAGCAGCACCACGCCGGTCCTGGCCGCGGTCTCGGGGGCGTCGTCACCGGGAGCCAGCCAGGTGGTCGCGAGCACCAGCGGGGGCAGGAGGAGCAGCGCCGGGCCCGCGCCCCGGCGGCTCCAGACCCCTGGCGGGATGCGTAGCGTTTCCATCCGGATCCCCCCACAGGCTCCGTAGACGTACCGAGATGCCGACGGGCCGAGACCCCGAACTCTCGCGTGCGACAGGCGGAACTCTAGTACCTCTTTTTGGGTAATGGAACTGGTCCGCGTGGCGCTGGGGTCGCGTCGGGAAGGCGGGGAGACGCCCGGGCCGTCTGTCGCTGCCCGTCTCACTAGGCTGGCGCCGTGACCTTCGACCCGGGCCTGCCCCCGACCACCGCGACCGACGGCGCCGACGACCACGTCCTGGCCGGCTGGCTGGCCGAGGTGGCCGGCCGGCGCCTGCTGGAGGTGCGCGAGGAGGGGCTGGAGGGTCGCGAGCTCAAGGACGCGGGCGACCGCGCGGCGCACGAGCTGCTGATGGAGCTCCTCGGCCTGCACCGCCCCGGTGACGCCGTCCTGTCCGAGGAGGGCATGGACGACAAGGTCCGGCTGACCCGCGACCGGGTGTGGATCGTCGACCCGCTGGACGGGACGCGGGAGTTCTCCGAGCCGCCGCGCGACGACTGGGCGGTGCACGTCGCGCTGTGGGAGGGGCACGACGGCGTCGGCGAGCTGGTGGCCGGTGCCGTGGCCCAGCCCGGGCTGGGCCGGACGTTCACCACCGGGGAGCCGCCCGTCGTGCCCCCGAGCACCGCGGCGCGCCCGCGGATCGCGGTCTCCCGCAGCCGCCCGCCCGCCTTCACCGACGGGCTGGTGGCGGCGCTCGGCGGTGAGACCGTGGCCATGGGCTCGGCGGGGGCCAAGGTGATCTCGGTGGTCCGCGACGTGACCGACGCCTACGTGCACGCCGGGGGCCAGTACGAGTGGGACTCGGCCGCACCCGTGGCCGTGGCCCGTGCCGCCGGGCTCTTCACCTCACGCGTCGACGGGTCACCCCTGCGCTACAACCAGGACGACGTCTACCTGCCCGACCTGGTCGTGTGCCGGCCCGAGCTGTCCGAGCGGATCCTGGCCCACCTGGCGGAGCAGGGCGTCCGGACCGAGTAGCGGTCGGCTGCTCAGTAGGCGCCGCGGTGGCCCAGCACCGCGGTGGCCGTGCGGACGGCGATCGCGGCGTCCATCCGCCACGACCAGTTGTCGACGTACTGCAGGTCCAGGCGGACGGTGTCCTCCCACGACAGGTCCGAGCGACCCGAGACCTGCCACAGGCCGGTCATGCCGGGCTTCACGTCGAGCCGCCGCCTCAGGTCGGGCGCGTAGGCGTCCACCTCGCGGGGCAGCGCGGGCCGGGGGCCGATGAGGGACATCTCGCCGCGGACCACGTTGAGCAGCTGCGGCAGCTCGTCGAGGGAGTAGGTGCGCAGGCGTGCGCCCAGCCTGGTGATGCGGGGGTCGCGCTTGATCTTGAACAGCACGCCCTCGCGGTCGGACTCGTTCTGGTGCACCAGCTCGTGCACGACGTGGTCGGCGTCGTCGCACATGGTGCGCAGCTTGTAGACCGTGAACAGCTCGCCGCCGCGGCCGACCCTGGTCTGGCGGAAGAGGGCGGGGCCAGGGGAGTCCGAGCGGACCATCAGGGCCAGCACGCCCAGGACGGGGGAGAGGAAGAGGAGCAGCAGGGCGGCCACGACCCGGTCCAGGCAGCCCTTGGCCAGCGAGCCGGCACCCGACAGCGGTGCGGGCCGGACGCGGAGCAGCCGGGTGCCGCCCAGGCTCGTGAAGCCCAGGCGTGCCGTGGTGACGTCCCGGAGCTCCGGGCTCACCAGCAGGTCCACCCCCTGGGCCTGCAGCCAGGCGCCCCAGCGGCGGAGCTCGGCGTGCCCGACACCCGCGCCGGGCACCGCCACCACCGCGTCGGCCCGGTGCAGCCGCACGACCTCGAGCAGCCGGCCCTCGGCGTCGTGGCAGGCCGGGAGGTCCCATGACTCCTCGGTCGCACCGGCGTCGACCGGGTCGGGTGAGCCGGGCAGGCAGACCGCCACCGGCTGGAAGGACTGGCCGCGCGTGCCCCGGTCGGCCTCCGCCAACAGCTCGCGGACCGCGTCGGCCCGGCCCACCAGCACCGTGCGCATCGGCCGGCGCGGCACCACCACCGGCAGCACGCCGCGGAGCGCGGCGGAGGCCAGTGGCGCGGCGGCGGCCAGGACCAGCGTGGTGCCGGCCAGCGTGTGGGCTCCGGAGACCGTCGCGGCCTGCGGGGCCAGGGCCAGGACGACCCACCCGAGCAGGGCGAGTCCGCCGCCAGCTGCGAGCAGCGCCCGGGCCCGGACGGCGTACGGGTCCTCGCGGAGCTGTCCGTAGCCACCGGCGACGGCGACCGCCAGCGGCCAGACCACGACGAGGGACGCCAGCATCGGGAGCATCCACGCCTCGGCCAGGGTGGCGCCGGCCACGCTGGCCACGGCGCCCGCCAGGACGTCGAGGCTCACGACCAGCCAGCCGATCGGGCGGCGACCGGAGGCCCCGCGGAGCAGCGTGTCGCTGGTCGTCCCCAGGTCGTGGACCGC
>CAZEPK010000115.1:1061-13665 GCA_964514085.1 uncultured Nocardioides sp. | reverse complement strand
CCGTCGAGGACCCGCTGGCCGATCTGGTCTCCCGCTTCGCCCGCACCCACGGGCCGTTCACCACCGACGACGTCGCCGTCCACTTCGGCCTCGGCGCGGCCGTCGTCCGCCTCACCCTGCAGCGGCTGGGCGGCCAGGGCCGGGTGCTCGACGGCGAGTTCCGGCCCGGCGCCTCGGGCCTGGAGTGGTGCGACGCCGAGGTCCTGCGCTCGTTGCGCCGGCGGAGCCTGGCCCGCCTGCGCAAGGAGGTGGAGCCGGTGCCTCCGGCCTCGCTGGGCCGCTTCCTCAGCGCCTGGCAGCACGTCGGCGGCAAGCTCCGGGGCATCGACGGCGTCGTCTCGGTCATCGACCAGCTGGCCGGTGCCCCGGTGCCCGCCAGCGCCCTCGAGCCGCTGGTGCTGGCCGCCCGGGTCCGCGACTACGAGCCGTCCTACCTCGACGAGCTGACGGCCGCCGGTGAGGTGCTGTGGGCCGGCCACGCCTCCCTGCCGGGCTCGGACGGCTGGGTCAGCCTGCACCTGGCCGACCAGGCGCCGCTCACCCTCCCCGAGCCCGAGCCCTTCGAGCACAGCGAGCTGCACCAGGCCGTCCTCGACGCCCTGGCACCGGGCGGCGCGTGGTTCTTCCGCCAGCTCGCCCAGCAGGTCGGACCGGTCGACGGCAGGACGCCCGACGACAAGGCGCTCAGCGCGGCGGTGTGGGACCTCGTCTGGGCCGGCCGGATCAGCAACGACACCCTCACCCCGCTGCGGGCGCTCACCAGGTCGGGACGGCCCAGCCACCGCACCAAGCGCGCCCCGGCCCGACCCCGCATGGCCTCGACCACGGGCCGCGGCGGCGCCTCGCTCCGCACCGGCCCGCCCGAGACCGCGGGCCGCTGGGCCCTGCTCCCGCAGCTCGACACCGACCCCACCCGCCGCGCGCACGCGGCGGCCGAGCGCCTGCTCGACCGGCACGGCGTCGTGATCCGCGGCGCCGTGGTGAGCGAGCGCCAACCCGGTGGCTTCGCAGCCGTCTACAAGGTGCTCTCGGCCTTCGAGGACTCCGGCCGGTGCCGCCGCGGCTACTTCGTGGAGGGCCTGGGCGCCGCCCAGTTCGGCACCGCGGGCGCCATCGACCGGCTCCGCACCTTCGGCGAGGTCGACCCGCACACCAAGCCCGACGCGGTCTGCCTGGCCGCCACCGACCCGGCCAACCCCTACGGAGCGGCCCTCCCCTGGCCCGACTCCGAGGGCGGTCACCGGCCCGGCCGCAAGGCCGGCGCCCTCGTGGTGCTGGTCGACGGCGAGCTGACGCTCTACGTCGAGCGCGGCGGGCGCACCCTGCTCACCTGGACCGAGGACGCCGACCGGCTAGGGCCCGCCGCGGCCTCCCTGGCCGAAGCGGCCCGTCGCGGGTCGTTGGGGCGGCTCACCGTCGAGCGGGCCGACGGCGAGGCGCTCCTCGGCGGCGGCTCGACCCCGCTGCGCGAGGCGCTCGACGCGGCCGGGTTCGTCGCCACCCCGCGCGGGCTGCGGCTCCGGTCGGCCTAGGCCATGGCTCCTGTGGACCACCGTGCCTGAGGGCGACACCGTCTACCGCACCGCCGCGCTGCTGCACCGCTCCCTGAGCGGCCAGGTGCTCACCGCGAGCGACTTCCGGGTGCCGCAGCACGCCACGGCCGACCTCTCCGGCGGCACCGTCGTGGAGACGGTCTCGCGGGGCAAGCACCTGCTCACCCGGGTCGACCGCGACTCGCCGTCCGGCCCGGAGCGCTGGACCCTCCACACGCACCTCAAGATGGAGGGCAGCTGGAAGGTGGTCCGGCCGGGGCAGCGCTGGCCGCGGTCCGCCGGCAACGCCCGGGTGGTGCTCGAGACGGAGCGCACGACGGCCATCGGCTTCTCGCTCGGGATCGTCGAGCTCATCGACCGCGCGGCGGAGAGCGACGTCGTCGGCCACCTCGGCCCCGACCTGCTCGGCCCCGACTGGGACGAGGACGTCGCCCTGGCCAACCTGGCCCGCGAGCCCGACCGCCGGCTCCGCGACGCCCTGCTCGACCAGCGCAACCTGGCCGGCATCGGCACCATGTACGCCGCCGAGCTCTGCTTCACCAGCGGCGTCGACCCGGCGACCGCCGTCGGGGCGGTCCCCGACCTGCGCCGCCTGCTGCGCCGGGCCCGTCAGATGCTGCTGCTCAACAAGGAGCGGGCCGTCCAGTCGACCACCGGCGACCTGAGGGAGCGCGAGCGGATGTGGGTCTTCCGGCGCGACAGGTCGCCGTGCCGGCGCTGCGGCACCCCCGTGGCGGTGACCCAGCTGGGGCCGGCAGGACGTGAGCGGGCGTCGTACTGGTGCCCGTCCTGCCAGCCCCTGCTGGGCGAGGGAGCTAGCGCTTCTTCCGGACCTTGATCACGAAGTCGGCCTGGCTGGCCGCCACCGTGGCGGAGCCGAGGTACTTCGCCGTGAGCGTGTTCTTGCCGACCTTGAGCTTCTTGGCCAGCGCCCTCGACACCTTGATCGTCACCTTCCCGTCGACCAGCCTGCCGGCCCCGAGCAACTTGCCGCCCTTGTAGACCTGCACGGTGCCCGACGGCACGGCCCCGGTGGCGCTCACCGTGACGGCGGCCTTGAAGCCCTTGCCCTTGACGATCTTCTTCGGGACGGCCGCCGCCTTGGTCACCGACGGAGTCAGCGAGGTGCTGCCCGGCGTCACCGTCACGGTGGCAGTGTCGGTGCCGCTGAGCGACCCGGAGTCGGTCACCTTGACCGTGACCGTCTTGGTCCCGGCCGTGGCGTAGGTGTGGCTCAGGGCGAACGTCGTGCCGGTCAGGGCCAGGGCCTGCGGGCCGGCGCCGTCGCCGTAGTCCACGGTCGCCGTCGCCGAGCCCGGCGCCTCGTCGGTGAAGGACCCCGACGAGGTGAAGGCCGTCCCGACGGTGGTGCTGCGGTCGGGCCCCGCGTTGACCACGGGGGCGGTGTTGGACCCGGACGGGACGATGCTGAAGCCCGCGTCGTTGACGGCGAAGAAGTAGTTGCCCACGGCCTCGACCTTGATCCGGGCCGTGCCTCCAGGAGCGAGCACCCCCGCGGGCAGCGTCACCGACTCGCTGCCGTCGTTGGCGGTGCTGGCGGCCAGCACGTGCGGGTAGGTCAGCCCACCGTCGACGGAGAGGCTGATCTTCACGGTGGTGGCCATGGCGGCGGTGTTGGTGCCGGCCACCGACCAGGTCACCGCCTCCGAGGAGCCCTCGAAGGCCGTCGAGGCCGTGGGCCGCGAGGTGACCAGGAACGGACCGGCCGCCGGCGCCACGGTCAGCGCCACGTCGTCGAAGGACGCGCCGCCCGGGTGGTCGGCCGCCGCGTCGGCACTGAACTCGTCGCGCGCGGTGAGCCGGAAGTGCATCACGTGCGACACCGCCGGCACGTCGAACCAGGCCGAGGTCGGCAGGAACTCCGAGAAGCAGTTGAGCGCCGGGTCGCTGACCGGGACCGTCCCAGCGGCCGCGGGAGCCGGGCACGCGCCCGTCTTGGCGTTGGTGTTGCCGACGAGGACCTGCGGGAGGTCCGGGAAGGTCCGGCTCGGCGAGGTCCCGGCCAGGTTCTCCCCGGGCGAGCTGTAGAGCAGCGAGCTCGGCTCCGAGACGTCGGCGTAGGTGCCGAAGACCCGGAACAGCGGGCCGTTGGCCTTGGTGTTGCTCACCAGGCCGGTCCCGGCGGCGATCCCCCTGTCGGTCTGCTCCCACAGGTAGGTCAGCGTGTCACCGGCGTCGGCGTCGGTCGCCGAGCCGGTCAGGGTGAACGGGGTCCGGGTCGGGATCGTCTTGTCCACCGGCGCCGTCACGACCGGCGAGTGGTCGGCCGTCGCCGACACCGTCCCGCCGTTGGTGTCGGGGCCGCCGTTCACGATGGTGCCGACCTTCGAGGTGAACGTGCCCGACACCGGGTTGACCACCAGCGTCTGCTGGTTGGCGGTCGAGGCGAAGGACACGGTGAAGCCGTTGGCGTTCGGCGCGCCCGGGGCGTCGTACCGGGTGATCGTGGCGACCTGGCCCGTGGCGGCGAGGACCGCGGCGGCCAACCCGACGGCGTTGTAGTTCGACCCGTTGGCCACGGTCCCCGACGTGCCGGCGGAGCCGGTCAGGGTGAAGGAGTCCGTGGCGTCGAAGCCCTGGAGCGCCACGACCTGCTGCTCGGTCTCGTTGCCGGGCGCGGCGGCCGCGTTGGCCTCGAACTCCTCGATGCTCTTGAACGAGAAGTACGGGTCGCTGTGCGGCTGCAGGTCGTCGCTCGAGCAGATGCCGGCGTAGGCCATGATCGTGACGCCCGACCCGGGCTCGACCGAGGTGGCCGCGTTGCGGTTGCCGGCCGAGCAGTTGGTCTGCACACCGTTGAAGGTGTGGTTCCCGCCCATCTGGTGGCCCATCTCGTGCGCCACGTAGTCGATCGCGTAGACGTCGCCGACCGGGGTCGGGACGCCGGTGCAGCCGATCGCCTTGTCCGCGGTGCCGACCACGCCGAGCCCGGCGATGCCGCCGCCGTTGACGCCCACCCCGATGTGGCCGATGTCGAAGTTCTCGGCGCCGATCAGCATGCCGAGGGCGAAGGGGTTGCGGTCCAGGACGCTGCCGCAGTCGTAGGCGCCGGTGGCGTCGGGGAAGCAGGCACTGGCACCGCAGGGCCCGTTGGGGCCGCTCATCTCCGCCGTCGTGAGCAGGTTGAGCTTGGTGTCGGTGCCGGCGATCATCGTGAACTTGTAGGCGACGTCGTCGTTGTAGGCCTCGTTGACCCTGTTGACCAGGGTGGTCTTGGCCGCCAGCACCAGGTCGTCGGCCACCGCGTGGGTGGTCGCACCGGGGGCGACGTACGCCGCGTAGGCCGGGTCGGTGACCAGGGCCAGTCGGTAGGTGCGCTGGCTGACGATGCCGCCGGGGGTGGAGAAGTCGCTGGCGCCCGCGTCGGCGGCCACCTTGTCCGTGGTGGTCCGGACCTCCTGCTCGACGAACGTCGAGCCCGGGTCACCGGCAGCGGCGCCCGCGAAGCTCAGGACTCGGTCCTCGCCGACCGCACGGGTGGCCGGCTCGACGTACCAGACGACCCCGTCGGGACGGCGGACCATCGCGTGGAAGCCCAGCGGGGTGACGTCGAGGCGCACGGTGGTGCCGTTGGCCGCCGCGCCGCGGTAGGTGCGGATGTCGGGGTGGGCGGCCTGCATGGACGCCGCCATCACCGAGTCCTCGGCCAGGGTGAACCCGGTCGGGGTGCCGGCCGGGTCGGGGATCGAGAGCCGCGAGCTGCCGGCACCCGCCAGCGCGGCCCGCACGCCGGCGAGGTCCACCCGGTAGGCGCGGTAGTCGAGCGGCTTGACCGCCGTGGGACCGGAAGGACGGAAGCCCGGGAGCGCCGAGAAGAGCGCGTCGTCGGCCGCGGAGGCCGAGGAGGTCTGGGTGGTCACCGCGAGGAGCGGGACGAGGAAGAGGACCGAGAGGAGGGCGATCAGTCGCCGGGCCGTCGTCACCCGGGACAACCTAGGTGCTGACGCCCTGCCCCAACAGACCTGTGACAGGTCGATCCTGCCGCCGGCGCACCGACGCCGGCCCCTCGCGAGGGGGGTCGGCGACGGTGGGCGGATCAGCGCCTCTTCTTCTTCTTCTTGACCTTGATCACGAAGTCCGCCTGGCTGGGCGCCACGGTGGCGGAACCGAGGTACTTCGCAGCCAGCGTGTTCTTGCCGACCTTGAGCTTCTTCGCCTTCTTCTTCGACACCTTGAGGGTGACCTTGCCGTTCTTCAGCGTGCCGGTCCCCAGCAGCTTGGTGCCCCGGTAGACCTGCACCGTCCCCTCGGGCACGCCGCCCAGCTGGGAGCCGACCTCCACCGTGACCTTGAAGCTGTGGCCGGTGGTGATCTTCCTCGGCTTGGCCTTGGCGGTGACGACGGACGGGGCGAGCGCGCTGGTCCCGTTGGGGTCGATCGAGAAGTTCGCGTCGGTCAGGTCGAAGAAGTAGTTGCCCACCGCCTCGACCTTGAGGCGGGCGGTGGTCGTGGTCACCGCGGGCAGCCTGACCAGCTCGCTCCCGTCGTTCGGCGTGCTGGCCGAGAGGACCGTCGGTTAGGTCAGCCCGCCGTCGGTCGAGAGGCTGATCTTCACGTTGGTCGCCATCGACGCCGTGTTGGTCCCCGCCACCGCCCAGGTCACGTTCTCGAGCCCGCCGGACTTCGCCGGCGTGCCCGCAGAGGAGCGCGAGGTGACGAGGAACGGTCCGGCGGTCGCGTCGACCGTCAGCGCCACCTCCTTCCACGCCACGCCACCGGCGTGGTCGGCGGCCGCGTCGGCCGCGAACTCGTCACGTGCGGTGAGACGGAAGTGCATCACCCGCGGAGTGGCCGGGTTGCCGATCCAGGCACTGGTGGGGAGGAACTCGGAGAAGCAGTTGAGGGCGGGGTCGGTCACGGGGACCGTGCCCGCCGCGGCCGGCGCGGGGCAGGTGCCGGTCTTGGCGTTGGTGTTGCCGGCCACGACCTGGGCCAGGTCAGGGAAGGTCCGGCTCGGGTCGGTGCCGGCCAGGTTCTCCCCCGGTGAGCGGTAGAGCACGCTGTTGGCCTCAGAGACCTGGGCCGCCGTGCCGAACTGCCGGAACAACGGTCCGTTGTTCTTGGCGTTGTCCACCAGGCCGGTGCCGGTCGCACCCCCCGCGTCCGTCTGCTCCCAGAGGTAGGTGAGCACGTCGCCGTCGGCGTCCGTGGCCGACCCGGTCAGGGTGAACGGCGTCTGCTTCGGGATGGTCTTGCCGGCCGGCGCCGTCACCACCGGCGAGTGGTCGGCGGTCACCGTCACGGTGCCGCCGTTGGTGCGCGGGCCGCCGTTGACGGTGGTGCCGACCGCTGAGGTGAACGACCCGGAGGACGTGTTGACCACGAGCGTCGGGACGTCGGTCGTCCCGGCGAAGGTCACCGTGAAGCCCGTACCGCCGGGCAGGGCCGCGTCGTCGTAGCCGGTGACTACGGCGACCTGACCCGTGGCGGTGAGGACGGCCGCGGCGATCCCGGCCGCGGTGTAGGTCGTCCCGTTGGTGACCGCGGCCGACGTGCCGCTGGGGCCGGTCAGCGTGAAGGCGTCGGTGCCGTCGAAGCCGGTGAGGCTCACCACCTGCTGCTCCTTCTCGTTGACAGGAGCCGCCGCGGCGTTGGCCTCGAACTGGTCGATGCTCTTGAACGAGAAGTAGGGATCGCTGTGGGGCTGGACGTTGTCGCTCGAGCAGATGCCGGCGTAGGCCATGATCGAGGACCCCGAGCCCGGCTCGACCTGCGTGGTGAAGGGCGCGTCGTTGCGGTTGCCCGGCGAGCAGTTGGTCTTGGTGCCGTTGAACGTGTGGTCGCCACCCATCTGGTGGCCCATCTCGTGGGCGACGTAGTCGATGGCGTACACGTCGCCGGTGGGCGTCGGGATGCCCGTGCACCCGATCGACTTGTCGGCGGTGCCGACCACGCCGAGCCCGGCGACGCCGCCCCCGTTGACACCCAGCGCGATGTGGCCGATGTCGAACTTCTCGGCACCCACCAGCATCCCGAGGGCGAACGTGTTCCGCTCCAGGACGCTGAAGCAGTCGTACTCGCCGACGGCGTCCGGGTAGCAGGCGCTGGCGCCGCAGGGGCCGTTGGCGCCGCTGAACTCGGCGGTCGTCAGGAGGTTGAGCTTGTCGGTCCCGGCGATGAGGTCGAACCTGAAGGCGACGTCGTCGTTGTAGGGCTCGTTGACCCGGTTGACCAGCGTGGTCTTCGCGGCGAGGACGAGCGGGTCGGACGTGGCGTGGGTGGCGGCCCCGGGCGCGACGAACGCCGCGTAGGTCGGGTCGGTGACCAGGGCGAGCCGGTACACGCGCTGGGAGACGAGGCCACCGGGCGTGGAGAAGTCGGTGCCGGTGCGTGCTCCGGCGACGGCCTGGCGGGCCGTGCGCCGCACCTCCTGCTCCACGAAGGTCGATCCCGGGTCCCCTGCTGCGGTGCCGGCGAAGCTGAGCACGCGGCTCTCGCCCACGGACCGGGTGGCGGGCTCGACGTACCAGACGACCCCGTCGGGACGGCGGACCATGGCGTGGAAGCCCAGGGGCGTGACGTCGAGGCGGACCGTGGTCCCGTTGGACGTCGAGCCGCGATAGGTCCGGATCTCGGGGTGTGCGGCCTGGAGCGAGGGGGCCAGCACCGAGTCCTCGACGACGGTGAAGTCGGTCGGGGTGCCCGCCGGGTCCGGCACGCTCAGCGCGTGGTGGCCGGCGCCCGAGAGCCGGGCGCGGATGCCCGCGAGGTCGGCCCGGAAGGCCCGGAACGCGTCGGGCCGGACCGAGCCGGCTCCGTCCGCCGGACGGAAGCCGGGCAGGGGCTGGAAGAACGCGTCCCCGGCCGCGGAGGCCGAGGAGGTCTGGGTGGTCACCGCGAGCAGCGGGACGAGGAAGAGAACCGAGAGGAGGGCGATCAGTCGCCGGGCCGTCGTCACCCGGACAACCTAGGTGCTGGCGCGCCCCCCGAACAGACCCGCGACAGGTCGATCCTGCCACCGGGCGCACCGACGCCGGCCCCTCCGCGAGGAGGGACCGGCGACGGTGGTCGGATCAGCGCTTCTTCTTCTTGACCTTGATCACGAAGTCCGCCTGGCTGGGCGCCACGGTGGCGGAGCCGAGGTACTTCGCGGTCAGCGTGTTCTTGCCGACCTTGAGCTTCTTGGCCAGCTTCTTCGACACCTTGATGGTGACCTCGCCACCGGCCAGCGTGCCCGTGCCGAGGAGCTTGCCACCCCGGTAGACCTGCACCGTGCCGGCCGGGACCGCGGAGGCCGTGGTCACCGTGACCAAGGCCTTGAACCCCTTGCCCTTGGTGATCTTCTTCGGCTGCGCCACCGCCTGGGTGGTCGAGGCGGTCTGGCCCGGAGGGTTGGTCCCGCCCGTCACCGTCACCGTGACCGAGTCCGTGCCGGACAGCGCGCCCGCGTCGGTCACCTTCACCGTCACCGTCTTGGTCCCGGCGGTGGCGTAGGTGTGGTTGAGGCTGAACGTCGTGCCGGTCAGCGGCAGCGCCTGCGGACCGGCACCGTCGCCGTAGTCCACCGTGGCCGTCGCGGTGCCCGGCGCCTCGTCGGTGAAGCTGCCGGACCGGGTGAACGCCGTCCCGGCCGGGACCGTCGCGTCCGGGCCGGCGTCGACCAGCGGCGCGACGTTGCCACCGGACGGCGTGATCGAGAAGTTGGCGTCGTTGACGTCGAAGAAGTAGTTGTCCACCGCCTCGACCTTGAGCCGCGCCGTGCTGGTGGTGAGGCTCGGCAGGATCACGCCCTGGCTGCCGTCGTTCGGCGTCGACGCGACCAGGACCGTCGGGTAGCTCAGCCCGCCGTCCGTGGAGAGGCTGATCTTGACGTCGGGCGCCAGCGTCGCGGTGCCGTTCACCGCCCAGGTGACGGTCTCGGTGCCGGAGGCCGGCGCTCCTGCCGTCGCGCGGGAGGTGACCAGGAACGGACCGGCGGACGAGTCGACCGTGATGGTCACGTCCGCGGAGCTGAGACCACCGGGGTGGTCGGCGGCAGCGTCCGCCGTGAACTCGTCGCGGGCCGTGAGCCGGAAGTGCATCGCCTTCGTGCCGGGCACGCCACCGGTGTAGTCGGTGGTGGGCAGGAACTCGGAGAAGCAGTCGACCGTGGTCTGGCCGGCGGGCGGGCTGGCCGGGCACGCGCCCGTCGCGGCGTTGGTGTTGCCGGCCAGGACCTGCGCCAGGTCGGGGAAGGTGCGGGTCGGCGAGGTGCCAGCCAGGTTCTCACCGGGAGAGTTGTACTGGAGGGTGTCGGTCGCCGAGACGATCGCCGCCGTCCCGAACTGCCGGAAGAGCGGGCCGCTGGTCTTGGTGTTGCTCGGCAGGGACGAGGCGGCGGCGCCGGCGTCGTTCTGCTCCCACATGTAGGTCAGGGTGTCCCCGTCGGCGTCGGCGGCGGAGCCCGTGAGGGCGAACGGCGTCCGCATCGGGATCGTCTTCGCCACCGGGGCGGTGACGGTCGGCGAGTGGTTGGTGCTCGCCGACACGGCGCCGCCTTGGGTCGTGGGACCGCCGTTGACGATCGTCCCCACGATCGCGGTGAAGGTGCTGCCGGCGGCGGCGGAGACCAGGAGCGTCTTGATGTCCGCGGCGTTGGTCCAGCTGGCCGTGAAGCCCGTGGCGGTCACGGTCGCCGCGCCGTCGTAGCCGGTCAGGACCGGCGCCACACCGGTCACGCTGCCGACCGCGGCGGTGAGGGCCGCGGCGTCGGTGGCCGAGGTGCCGGTCCAGGTCACCGTCTGGGAGCCGCACCCCGCACAGGTGAGGACGATCTGCTCGCCCGCGTCGAGGCCGAGGAACGCGACCGACTGCCGCTCGTTGAGGTTCGTGGGTGACGCCGCGGTCGTCGAGTTGATCTCGTCGACGCTGCGCTCGGAGAAGTAGGGGTCGGAGTGCGGCTGCAGGTTGTCCGCTCCGCAGATGCCGGCGTAGGCCATGATCGACGAGCCGGAGCCCGGCTCCACCGACGTGCTGCCGTTGCGGTTGCCGGCGCAGACCTGGCTGTTGAAGGTGTGGTTGCCACCCATCTGGTGGCCGACCTCGTGCGCGACGTAGTCGATCGCGTAGAGGTCGCCGTCGGGCGTCGGCAGGCCGGTGCAGCCGCGGGCCTTGTTGGTGCCGCCGACCACGCCGAGGCCGGCGATCCCGCCTCCGTCGTTGCCCACGCCGATGTGCCCGATGTCGAAGGTGTCGGCGCCCATGATCTGGCCGATGACGAAGTTGTTGCGGTTCAGCGTGTCGCTGCCGCAGTCGTCGACCTGCGCGGCCGTGTAGCAGGCATCCGCACCACACGGCCCGTTCGGCCCGGTCATCTTGGCCACGGTGTCGAGGTTGAGCTTGGTGTCGGTGCCGTTGATGAGGACGAACTTGATCGCGAGGTCGTCGTTGTAGACCTCGTTGACCCGGTTCATCATCGTCGTCTTCTCGGAGAAGACGTTGGCCGAGCCGAAGTAGGTCGCGTAGGTGTTGTCGGTGAGGAAGGCCATCCGGTAGGTGCGCTGCGAGACGATCCCGCCCGGGGTGGAGAAGTCGGTGCCGTCGCCCGCGGCGGCCGGGGCCACCGACTGCGAGGCCTCGTCGAGCTCCCGCTCCACGAACGTCCTGGTGGCCGGCGAGGAGCCGCCGGGGTAGGACAGGACGCGGTCCTCGCCGCGGCGGTTGTAGGCAGGGTCCACCAGCCAGGTGACGCCGTCAGTGCGGCGGACGAAGGCGTGGAAGCCCATCGGCGTGACGTCCAGGCGGATCGAGCTGCCCTGCCCGTCGGCACCGGCGTAGGTGCGGATCTCGGGGTGCGCCGCCTGGAGCTCGGGCTCCATGACGGAGTCCTCGGCCACCGTGAACGTGGTCAGGGTGCCGGCCGGGTCAGGCACGACCAACGAGGTGTTGGCACCGCCGGCGAGCCGCTCCCGGAGGCCGGCCAGGTCGACGCTGTAGGCGCGGAACTCGCGGGGACGGACCCGGACGTCCGCCCCGGCGCCTGGCTTGAAGCCGGACAGCGGCGTGAACAGCGGGTCCTCCGCCGCGGACGCCGCCGACGGCTGCAGGGTCACCGCCAGGAGCGGCACGAGGAACAGGACCGAGAGGGAGGCGATCAGTCGCCGGGCCGTCGTCACCGCGACAACCTAACCCGGTCACGCGGCGCTGGCGACCACTTCCTGGCCCGACGGCGCAGGGATCAGCGACTCCTCCAGCGCGACCAGGTCGGAGACCTCGCGCAGGACGACGGACAGCGGCAGGTCGAGGGCCGAGCACAGGGAGGCCAGCAGCTCGGAGGAGGCTTCCTTCTGACCGCGCTCGATCTCGGAGATGTAGCCCAGGCTCACCCGGGCCTCGGCGGAGACCTCGCGCAGCGTCATACCGCGACGCATCCGCTGCGCGCGGAGCGCATCGCCGAGCATCCGGCGGAACAACACCATGCGCATCCCCTTCCGTGGTCCTCCGGTGCAACGCTACCCGAGGGCTCCTTCTTCCCGGCGCTCATCCCGGAGCGGCGGTGGACAGGATGCCCTCCAGCGCCGACAGCGCCTCGGCGCAGGTGCGGTCCTGGACGGCCTCCCGGTCGCCGAGCAGCTCCAGCGCCAGCGCGGTCGAGACACCGGGTCCGACCAGGCCGACGTGCACCGTCCCGGGCGGGTGCCCGTCCTGCCCGTCGGGGCCGGCCACCCCCGTCGTGCCGACTCCCCACGTGGCGCCGGTGATGGCGGCCACGCCCCGGGCCATGGCCAGAGCGCACTGCGAGGAGATGACGCCGTGCCGCTCGACCAGCGCGGCGGGGACGCCGAGCACCTCCTGCTTGACCGAGGTGGCGTAGGCCACCACACCTCCGAGGTAGCTCTGCGACGCGCCGGGCACGCCCGTCAACAGGGCCGCCAGGCGGCCGCCCGTCAGCGACTCGGCGGTGGCCACCGTCTGGCCGCGCTCCTGCAGCAGGGCGTGCACGCGGGCGGGGAGCTCCATGACCCCGACCCTATTCTCGGAGCCATGGCGCTCCCGATCGAGGACTACGCGCTGATCGGGGACCGCCGGACCGCGGCGCTGGTCGGCACCAA
>CAZEPK010000115.1:0-1051 GCA_964514085.1 uncultured Nocardioides sp. | reverse complement strand
CAACGGCTCGGTGGACTGGCTGTGCCTGCCGCGCTTCGACTCCCCCGCCTGCTTCGCGGCGCTGCTCGGCACCGAGGACCACGGCCACTGGCAGCTGGTCCCGGACGGTCAGTACGCCACCGAGCGCCGCTACATCGGCGCCTCCTCGGTCCTGGAGACCACCTTCACCACCAGCGACGGGGTCGTCACCCTCACCGACCTGATGCCGCGCAGCGACGACCGGGCCGACCTGGTCCGCAAGATCAGGGGCGTGCGGGGCACGGTCCGGATGCGGCACGAGTGGCGGGTCCGCATGGACTACGGCGAGCTGCGCCCGTGGGTGCGCCGCGACACCGTGGGCGGCGTCGAGGTGATCACCGCCATCGGCGGACCCGACCAGCTGGTGCTGAGCGGCCCGCGGCTGCCGACCGCGAGCGACCACTCCCACAACGACGAGTTCGACGTCTCCGAGGGCGACGAGCTGGTCTTCTCCATGACCTGGTTCCCGTCGTACGCCGATCCGCAGGACCTCACGCTCTCCTCCGACGCGATCGAGGCCTCGATCGCCGAGGACGAGCGCTGGGCCGCCGAGGCGACCACCGACGTGCCGCACCCCGAGGCGGTGCTGCGCTCCCTGCTCACCCTGCGGATGATGACCGACGAGGTCACCGGTGGCGTGGTGGCCGCACCCACCACCTCGCTGCCCGAGGACTTCGGCGATCCGACGGGGAGCACGTCGATGGAGCTGGAGCTTCTTCGCGAAGGCGCCCCGGTGTTCAGCACGACGATCGCTGGCGGCGGGACGTGTGGCCCGAAGAGCAAGGACTGCTGGAAGGCCGTGAAGGGCGGCTACAAGTACGTGGACCCGTCTGCGACGACTGGGGTGAAGAAGCTTCTTCTGAAGTCGGGAGCGGAGGGGAAGTCGAAGATCGTCGTGGTGGCGAAGGGTGAATCGGTACAGCCTCCGACGCTTCCGGTGACGGGTCCGGTGACGGCACGCCTGACGACGTCGATGGGCACGTGCTTCGAGGCCCGCTACGCGGATTTCGTGAAGAACGAATCCGAGCTGCTG
>CAZEPK010000114.1:0-13720 GCA_964514085.1 uncultured Nocardioides sp. | reverse complement strand
CGACCGTCACCGCCAGCCACGGGTAGGACTTGTCGTCGCGGTACTTGACGTTGAACCGCGGGTCGAACTCCTTGATCCAGGAGTACTCCAGCTGGAGGGCCTCGACCTCGGTGTTGACGACCGTCCACTCGACGCTGGCGGCGGTCGTGACCATCGTCGCGGTGCGGGCGTGAAGGTTGCCGATGTCCTGGAAGTACGACGACAGCCGGGGCCGCAGGCTCTTGGCCTTGCCGACGTAGATCACCCGGCCCTTGGCGTCGCGGAACCGGTAGACGCCGGGCTGGGTGGGGATCGACCCGGGCGCGGGACGGAACGACGCGGCGGGCACGCTCCAAGCCTACGGTCGGGCGGGGACAGCCTCCTCGGCCGCCGCGGCCGCGCGCTTCGCACGGCGCCACTCCCGCAGGTCGCGGAAGCGGAGGGCCTGCTCGGTGAGCACCAGACCGCTCAGACAGGCCAGGACGGCACCGAGCGAGCTGGCGCTCGACTCGGTCACCGCGTGGGCGTCGAAGGCCAGGTTCACGCCCGCTCCGAGGACGGCACCGACGGCCACCAGCACACAGATCATGGTCAACCGGTCGGCGAGGTCGCGCCGGAAGACGAGCTGCCACACGATCCCCGACACGAGGCAGGCGGCGGCCCAGCGTGCGTCGGCGTGGTCCACGCCGTTGCTGACGGCGATCGTCGGCACCAGCCACACCGTCGACTGCGCGAGGTTGCGAGGCTGGTGGTAGGGCACGGGGTCCACAGCGCCATGATGCGGCCTGCGAGGCGGTCTTGTCGCGCACCGGACGACACGCTCTCGAGGGCTTGGTGCTTTAAGTCGCGTGATCTAGTCTGCTTACATGCCGTGTCGTGACCCCTACGGGTATGCGCTGACCACCAGCCCGGAGGCGGCGGCGGCCTACTCGCGGGGGCTGCTCGACGTGCTGCGGCTCAAGGCGGGCGCCCTGCCCTCGCTGGCGGCCTCGATCACCCACGACCCGACCTTCGCGCTGGGTCACGCCTCGCTCGCCCTGCTCGGCCACGAGCTGTGCGCGGAGGTGGACATCCGGTCGCGGCTGCGCGACGCAGCGCTGCACGCGGCCCGGGGAACCGAGCGCGAGCGCAGCCACGTGCACGCGGTCGTCCAGCACGTCGCGGGCGACTCCCGGCCGCTGGTCGCCCACCTCGCGGCGTACCCGCTCGACGCGCTGCTGCTCTCCACCGCCGTGCCCACCATCGCCTTCGCCGGCGTGACGGAGGTGCCGGAGGAGGCGTGGTCGATCGTGGAGCGCGCGACCCCGGCGTACGGCGACGACTGGTGGTTCACCGGCCTGCTGGCCTTCGTGCGCCAGGAGCAGGGCCGCTTCGACGAGGCGATGACCCTGAGCTGCCGCTCGCTGGCCGTCGAGCCCGGCGCCGGTCACTCCGCCCACGCCCGCGCGCACGCGCACTACGAGACCGGCGACCACGTCGCCGGGCTGGCCTGGATGGACGGCTGGGTGAGCGGCGACGGCGCCTCGATCGACAGCATCAGCCACTTCGCCTGGCACGCCGCGCTGCACGAGCTCTCGCTCGGCGACCTGGAGGCCGTCCGGCGCCGGTACGACGGGCAGCTGCGGCCCGAGCACGGGCTGGGCTGCCGCGCGCTGGTCGACACCGGCTCGCTGCTGTTCCGCTGGGCGCTGACCCCCGACGCCGGTGACGTCCCGGGCCTGGACCAGGTGGCCGCCCTGGCCGGTCCCGGCGTCCTGGAGCGGCCGGCCACGCCGTTCCTGGCCATGCACAGCGCGGTGACACTGCTGGCGCTCGACGACCGCCCCGCGCTCGACCGGCTGGCGCGGTGGGCCGAGGGGCATGCGCACCCGACCCAGCGCGAGGTGGTGGCCCCGCTGGCGCGGGCCCTGGGCCGGCTGGCCGCCGGGCGCTGCGCCGAGGCCGCGGACGACCTCGCCGCCCTGGCCGGTCCGAGCCGCCGGCTGGGTGGCTCGGACGCCCAGCGGGAGATCCTGGAGGAGACCCGGATCGCGGCGCTGGTGCGCGCCGACCGCCTGGACGAGGCCCGCGAGGTCCTCGACGCGCGGCTGGACCGGCGCCACTCTCCGCGCGACCGCCGGTGGCGGGCCAGGGTCTCAGGCCAGGCTGATCGAGTCGCCTGAGACGGTGATCTGCTCGGCGTCGAGCGGGAAGGTCGCCGGCCCCTGGATCACCGAGCCGTCCTCGATGGAGTACTGGCTGCCGTGACAGTCGCAGTTGATCGTCCCGTCGGAGATGCTCGAGACCAGGCAGCCCTGGTGGGTGCACACCGCGGTGAAGCACTTGAACTCGCCCTCCGTGGGCTGGGTGACCACGACCTCCTGGTCGGCGAAGATCTGACCGCCGCCGACCTCGATGTCGGCGGTCTTGGCCAGCGCCTCGCCGCCGCCGGCCTCACCGCTGGCGGTGCTGCTGGTCGCGGACGACGAGCCCGCGGGGTCCTTGGCGGAGCCGGAGTCGTCGCTGCTGCAGGCGGCCAGGAGCGGCACGCCGACGCCCGCGGCCGCGAGGCCGCCCAGGGTGCGACGGGAGATGTGATCGGTGGTCATGACGGCGGGTCCCTCGCTGTGGTCGAGTCGAACGGGTCGTTGAAGTTGACACTACCTACGGTCTACGGGGCGCACATGAGGAAGCGCTGTGAGCCCGGTGAGACCTGTCTCATGTACGGACGGGGGCGGCGCGGGGTTCAGGCCGACTTGCGGGTGCTCCGCTTGGTGGCCGCCGCCTTGCGGACCGGCGCCTTGCGTGCCGGCTTGGGCACCGGCGCGGTCGAGGCGGCCTTCTTGCGGGTCGGCTGCTTGGCCTCGCGGCCCTCGAGCAGCGGCTTGAGGAAGGCGCCGGTGAAGCTGTCCGCGTTGTCCGCGACCTGCTCGGGCGTCCCCTCGGCCACCACCATCCCGCCGCGCGAACCGCCCTCGGGACCCATGTCGATGAGCCAGTCGGCGGTCTTGATCACGTCGAGGTTGTGCTCGATGACCAGGACGCTGTTGCCCTGGTCGACCAGCCGGCCGAGCACCAGCAGCAGCTTGCGGATGTCCTCGAAGTGCAGCCCGGTGGTCGGCTCGTCGAGCACGTAGACCGTGCCGCCGGTCGAGCGCTTCTGCAGCTCGGAGGACAGCTTGACGCGCTGCGCCTCGCCACCGGACAGCGTGGTGGCGGGCTGGCCCAGCCGGACGTAGCCCAGGCCCACCTCGACCAGCGTCTTCATGTGCCGGTTGATGGCGGGCACCGCGGCGAAGAAGTCGACGGCCTCCTCGATCGGCATGTCGAGGACCTCGGCGATGGTCTTGCCCTTGTAGTGGACCTCGAGCGTCTCGCGGTTGTAGCGGGCGCCGTGGCAGACCTCGCACGGGACGTAGACATCGGGCAGGAAGTTCATCTCGATCTTGATGGTGCCGTCGCCGGAGCACGCCTCGCAGCGGCCGCCCTTGACGTTGAAGGAGAAGCGGCCCTGCTGGTAGCCGCGCATCTTCGCCTCGGGCGTGGACGCGAAGAGCTTGCGGATGTGGTCGAAGACGCCTGTGTACGTCGCGGGGTTGCTCCGCGGCGTACGGCCGATCGGCGACTGGTCGACGTGGATGACCTTGTCGACGTGCTCGAGGCCGGTGATCCGCTGGTGGCGCCCGGGGATGGCCCGCGAGCGGTAGATCTGCTTGGCCAGCGAGGTGTAGAGGATGTCGTTGACCAGCGTGGACTTGCCGGAGCCCGAGACGCCGGTCACGGCCACGAACAGCCCCAGCGGGAACGTCACGTCGATGTTGCGCAGGTTGTGCTCGCGCGCGTCGACCACGGTCAGCTCGCGACCGGTCGTGCGGGGACGGCGGATCGCCGGGACCGGGATCTCGCGGCGGCCGGAGAGGTACTGGCCGGTGATCGAGTGCTCGTTGGTGAGCAGGTCGGCCACGGTGCCGCTGTGCACCACCTGGCCGCCGTGCTCCCCCGCGCCCGGGCCGATGTCGACCACCCAGTCGGCCGTCTCGATGGTGTCCTCGTCGTGCTCGACGACGATGAGGGTGTTGCCGAGGTCCTTGAGCCGGACCAGCGTCTCGATCAGCCGCTGGTTGTCGCGCTGGTGCAGGCCGATGGACGGCTCGTCGAGGACGTAGAGGACGCCGACCAGGCCGGCACCGATCTGGGTGGCCAGCCGGATGCGCTGGGCCTCACCGCCGGACAGGGAGCCGGAGGGCCGGTCGAGGGAGAGGTAGTCCAGGCCCACGTCGAGCAGGAAGTTGAGCCGCTCCTGGATCTCCTTGAGGACGCGCTCGCCGATCTGCCGCTCGCGCGCGGACAGCTCGACCTCCTGGAGGAACCGCGCCGTCTCGTTGATCGGCATCGCGCAGACCTCGGCGATGTTGAGGCCGCCCTGACCGGAGTCGTGCAGGGCCAGGTCACCCAGCGTGACCGCCATGGACACCGGCTTGAGCCGGGAGCCCCGGCACACCGGGCACGGCACCTCGCGCATGAACCCCTCGAAGCGCTCCCGGCTGGTGTCGGACTCCGCCTCGCGGTGGCGGCGCTCGATGTAGGTGCGCACGCCCTCGAACTCCGCCCAGTAGGCGCGCTCGCGGCCGTAGCGGTTGCGGGTGACCACGTGGACCTTGGTCGAGTGGCCGTCGAGGATCGACTTCTGGGCCTTGGCCGGGAGGTCGTCCCACGGGGTGTTGAGGTCGAAGCCGAGCTCCTCGCCGAGCGCACCCATCAGCCGCAGGAAGTAGTCGGCGACGTGAGCCTGGCTCCACGGCTGGATCGCACCCTCGCCCAGGGTGGCCCCGGGGTCGGGCACCACGAGCTCCGGGTCGACCTCCATGCGGGTGCCGAGGCCCGAGCACTCCGGGCAGGCGCCGAACGGGCTGTTGAAGGAGAACGAGCGGGGCTCGAGCTCGTCGGTGTCGATGGGGTGGTCGTTGGGGCAGGCCATCTTCTCGCGGAACTTGAGCTCGCGGCCCGGGTCCTTCTCCGGCAGGTCGACCAGGTCGAAGACCACCAGCCCGCCGGCGAGGTTGAGCGCGGTCTCGACCGAGTCGGTGAGCCGCCGCTTGCTGGACGCCTTGACCGCGAGCCGGTCGACGACGACCTCGATCGTGTGCTTCTTCTGCTTGTCGAGCTTGGGCGGGTCCTCGAGCGTGTGCGTCTCGCCGTTGACCCGGGCCCGCGAGAACCCCTGGGTCTGCAGCTGGCGGAAGAGCTCGACGTACTCGCCCTTGCGGCCGCGGATCACCGGGGCCAGGACCTGGAAGCGGGTGCCCTCCTCCAGCGACATCATGCGGTCGACGATCTGCTGCGGGGTCTGGCGCTCGATGGGGCTGTGGCAGACGGGGCAGTGCGGGCGGCCGGCCCGCGCGTAGAGGAGGCGGAGGTAGTCGTAGACCTCGGTGATGGTGCCGACGGTCGAGCGAGGGTTCTTGCTCGTGGACTTCTGGTCGATGCTGACGGCGGGCGAGAGGCCCTCGATGAAGTCGACGTCGGGCTTGTCCATCTGGCCGAGGAACTGCCGCGCGTACGCCGAGAGCGACTCGACGTAGCGGCGCTGGCCCTCGGCGAAGATGGTGTCGAAGGCCAGGCTGGACTTGCCGGAGCCGGACAGGCCGGTGAAGACGATGAGGGAGTCGCGCGGCAGGTCGAGCGAGATGTCCTTGAGGTTGTGCTCCCGGGCACCCCGGATGATGAGCTTCTCCTGCACCTGCCGGTCCTCGATCTCTGTGTCGTCGCTGCCGTCGTCGTTCGAACAAACGTTCGCAAGCCTACCGGCCGGGGACAAGCCGCCGCGCCGCTGGGACTGCTCTTTCGGCAGCCTCTCACGGGTCGCCGACAGTCCGGTCAACGGAGCGTGACCGGGCCGTTGCGGGCGACTCACCGCTCGTGCTCTTCCTGACCCCGGTCGCGTCGTACAGGATGTGCGCATGGCCGACCCCCAGCTCCTGGAGCTGCTCGACTCCGGCACCCGGCGGCTGGTCCGCACGGTCGACGCGATGAGCGAGGAGCAGTGGTCGGAGCCCAGCCTGCTGCCCGGCTGGCGCCGCGCGGACGTGGTGGCCCACCTGACGCTGAACGCCGAGGCGCTGGCCGCCGCGCTGGAGGGCGTGCACGAGGGCCGGCCGGTGCCGATGTACGCCTCGCAGGAGCAGCGGGACAGCGACATCGAGGAGCTCGGCGGGGCCACGCCGTCGGAGCTCCGCGACCGCTTCCTGGCCTCGACCACGGTGATCGGCGAGTGGATCGAGGAGCTGGCCGACAACCTCGCGGACCGGCCGATCGACCGGACGCCGGGAGACCGGCGGTTCCCGGCCGGCCTGGTCGGGCACATGCGGGTGCGCGAGGTCGAGATCCACCACGCGGACCTGGGGCTCGGCCACACCGCGGCGGACTGGCCGACCGGCTTCATCGTGCTGCTGCTCGACTGGTTGGCCGGCCGCGAGCACGACGGCGCCCCCTTCGTGGCCCACGCCACGGACCTGGAGCGGTCCTGGCAGCTCGGCACCGGCGGCCCCACGGTCTCCGGCCCGGCCAGCGCTCTGGCATGGTGGATGACCGGCCGGCCGCTGGACCAGGTGCCCGGCGGCGACCGACTGACCAGCGACGACGGCCACGTGCCGGGGATGGAGCCGTGGTGAGCTACACAGGAGAGGTCAGCCCGGGCGGGCCCGCCCAGACCCGCGAGCTCGGCTCGCTGACCATCACCAAGGTCGCGGTCGACGAGAAGATGTCGAACAACTGCTACCTCCTCACCTGCAAGCACACCGGCGAGGCGGTCCTGATCGACGCCGCCGACGCCGCCGACGTGCTCCTCCCCCTGGTCGGCGACGCACCGCTCACCCACGTCGTCACCACCCACCAGCACTGGGACCACCACCGTGCGCTCGCCGACGTGGTCGGCGCCAGCGGGGCCGCCACGGTGGCCGGCGACCCCGACGCCGAGGCCATCACCGAGCAGACCGGTGTCCCGATCGCGCTGCAGGTGGCGCAGGGCGACACCGTGCCCATCGGCGACTGCACCCTCGAGGTGATCGCGCTGGCCGGCCACACCCCCGGCTCGATCGCACTGCTGTACGACGACTCGGCCTCCGAGGGCGGGCACCCGCACCTCTTCACCGGCGACTCGCTGTTCCCGGGCGGCGTCGGCAACACCTTCGGCGACAAGGCGGCCTTCGAGCAGCTGCTCGAGGAGGTCTCCACCAAGATCTTCGACCGGCTGCCCGACGACACCTGGTTCTACCCCGGCCACGGCAACGACTCCACCCTCGGCGCCGAGCGCCCGCACCTGGCCGAGTGGCGCGAGCGGGGTTGGTGACCGCGGGACCGCTGGTCGCCGCCGTGGCGGACGCACCCGGCCGCTAGGCTCTGCGCCCGTGCCAGATGCCCCGACGACGCCCTGGCGGCGCCGGGTCGGCACCGCTCCGAAGAGCTGGGTCATCGCGATGGCCGCGGGCGTCCTCGTGGCCTGGCTCCCGTTCCTCGGGCGCTCGCTGAGCCCTGACGAGGCGGGCTTCCTCGTGGTCGGCGGTCAGTGGCACGACGGCAGCAGCCTGTACGGCGACTACTGGGTCGACCGACCGCCGGCGCTGATCGCGATCTTCGACGCCGCGGACGCGCTGGGCGGCGCGGTGCCGCTGCGCCTCTTCGGCGCCGTGGCGGCCGTCCTGGCGGTGGTCCTGTCCGGGGTGCTCGGCCGGGTCGCGGCGCCCGAGCGGCGCTCCGCTCCCCTGCTCACGGCCGGCACGGCGGCGGTGTGCGTGGCCACGCCCCTCTTCGGCGGCACGGTGGTCAACGGCGAGCTGCTGGGGCTGCCCCTCGTGGTGGTGGGCCTGCTGTCCCTCGTCGCCGCCGCGGCCAGCAGGCACCAGAAGCGCGGCTTCGCACTGAGCCTTGCCGCCGGTGCGGCGGGCGCGGGCGCCGCGATGGTGAAGCAGAGCCTGGTCGACGTGTTCGTCGTGGCCCTGGTGCTGCTCTTCACCAGCGGCGCGGCCCGTCGCAAGCTGCCCGGGCTGCTCCTCGGCGCGCTCGGGACCACGGCCGTCCTGGTCGCCGTGGCCCAGGCGAGGGGCACCGTGCCCGCCGACCTCTGGGACGCGGTGGCCACCTTCCGCATCGACGCCGCCCGCGAGCTGGCCGGCGACTCGGCCGGCGCGCCGGGCCGCCTGGCCGGCCTGCTCGGCGCGCTGGCCGCCAGCGGGGTGCCGCTCGTGGTCGCCGCCTTCGCCTGGAAGGGACGCGGGGACCCCTCCGTGCAGGGGCCCTGGACCGCACCGGACCTCCGGGTGGCCGCCTACGCGCTGCTCACCTTCGAGCTGCTCGTCGCCTTCCTCGGGGGGAGCTACTGGTTGCACTACCTGACCGGGCTGGTGCCCGGCGCGGTGCTCATGGCCGCCAGCTTCGCCCAGCGCCCCGCCCCCGTCACCCGGAGCATCGGCGGCTCGCTCGCGCTGGCCGGGATCAGCTCCGTGGCCGCGCTGGGCTGGGTGGCTGCGCACCCGATCGACCGCCCCGAGGAGCAGGCCATCGCCTACCTCGACGACCACGCCGACGCCGGCGACAGCGCGGTCGTGGTGCTGGGCGCCGCCAACGTGGTCCACGACGCCGACCTGCGCGCGCCCTACCCCTACCTCTGGAGCCTGCCCGCCCGGGTGCGCGACGCCGACCTGTCCACCCTCGACGGGCTGCTGGCGGGCGACCGCGCGCCGACCTGGGTGGTCGTGGCCGCCCGCTCGGTCGAGGACTGGGAGCTCGACTTCACCGACGCCCAGGCGGTGCTCGACGCCGACTACGAGCGGGTCGACCAGGCGGGCAAGTTCACCATCTACCGCCGGATCGAGGTCCAGCACGGATGAGCCGACGCGTCCTCGCGGTCGCGGCGTACGCCGTCGCGCTCGTCGTCTGGTGCTGGCTGGTCGGCGTCCCCAACGACCCCATCGGGATCGCGCTGTGGCTCTGGCTGCTGGCGATCTGCTGGCGGCTGGACTGGTCGTGGCAGTTCCCCCGCGACTGGTGGCCGTGGCTGGCCGCGCTCGCGGTCTACGGGCTGGCCCGGGGCGTGACCGACGACTGGGGCTTCACCCCGCACGAGACCTGGCCCATCCGCGCCGACGAGTGGCTGGCTCAGCTCTGGGGCGGGCAGACGGTGCCGACCGTGAGCCTCCAGCACCACTTGTGCGCCGACCACTGCGCCGGCTACGACGACCTGCGGTGGTACGACTACCTGGCCAGTGCGACCTACGCCTCGCACTTCGTGCTCGGCCTCAGCATCGCCGGCGTGCTGTGGCTGCGCGACCGCGGCGAGTGGCTGCGCTGGATCCGGCGCTACGTGACGATCAGCTACCTGGCCCTGGCCGGCTACATCATCTTCCCGATGGCGCCGCCGTGGATGGCGGCCGAGGACGGGCTGCTGGCCCCCCTGGTCAGGATGTCGAGCCGGGCCTTCCACCACCTCGGCGTCGAGCGCACCACGATGGTCTTCGGCGGCCTGGCCAACAAGACGGCGGCCATGCCCTCGCTGCACTGCGGGTTCAGCTTCCTCATCGCGTTCTACGCCATCCAGCGCCTGCACGGGTGGTGGCGCTGGCTGCTCCTGCTCTACCCGGTGGCGATGGCCTGGACGCTGGTCTACTCCGCCGAGCACTACCTCATCGACACCATCATGGGCGGGGTCATCGCCGCGCTGGCCCTGGTCATCTGCACCGTCTGGGACCGGTGGCGACCCCCGGCCCTCAGCCCTGGCTGACCCAGTCGGTCCACCGGTGCTTGCCGCCCAGGTAGTCCATGACCGGGCGCGGGTACTCGACGTAGGGCTCGAGGTCCCCGGTGTTCATCGTCGACACCGCAACCCGGACGGCGCCGGCGGTGAAGCACCCCTCGCGCTTCTGGACGACGTACTGGAACCACTTGAGGTGGTGGCCCTTGTCGTGCACCAGCCCGGCGTCGTCGACGCACCGTCCCTCGGGGTCGTGCCCCCACGCGGGCGTGGGCTGCTCCCGCCACCGGGACACCTCGGCGAAGCGGTAGTCGGACCAGAACTCCATGAAGTGGCCGAACTCGGCCCCGGCGCGGGCCGGGTCGGTGTCGATGAAGACGGACACGTTGCCGGTCGGGAAGTCGAAGACCCGGCGGTTGCCGGGGAAGGTGACCCGGACGACGAGCTTCTTGGCGGTGTTCTTCACCGTCACGCTGCGGATGTCCAGCTTGGTGTTGCTCACGTCGCCCGAGGCGTCGTCGAAGGTGGCCGGGCTGGCCACGTCTGCGGGGGCGGGCGCGGCCGGGCTCGGCGCGGCGACGGTCAGGGGCAGGCTCAGGGCGGGCAGCAGCAGGGCGGCGGCCAGGGCGATGGTGCGGTTCATGGCGCACAGACTGCTGGGCCGCCTGTCCCGGGGGCAACAGGCAGGCGCCCCGAGGCTGTCCCGTCAGTGGTACGTCGCGCGCACCACGTCGGTCACCGGCAGCGACTGGCAGGCCAGGCGGATGCCCTCGGCCAGGTCCTCGTCGTCGAGGACGTCGTTGTGCAGCATCTTGACCTCGCCCTCGAGCAGCCGGACCGCACAGGCCGAGCACTCCCCCTCGCGGCAGGAGTACGGCGCCTTCACGCCCTTGGCCTCGAGGTGCTCGAGCAGCTTGGTGGTCGGCGCCCAGTCGTCGTAGGAGTAGGTCTGCCCGTCCAGCTCGACCTCGAGCCGCGCGTTCCCCTGCGGCGGGGCGTCACCCTCGAAGTCGGCGTCCGACTCGGCCTCGTCGATCTCGTGCTCGGCCACCTCGACCGCCACGGCGTCCCCGAACGGGTTGCCGCCCAGGGAGATGAACTTCTCCTGGTGCCGCCGCTCGCGGGGGAAGTCCAGCTCGCGCAGCGCCGCGACGGTCAGCTTCATGAAGGGCGGAGGGCCGCAGACGAACGCGTCGTAGGTGGTGAAGGGCTCGCTGAACGTCTTCATCTGCTCCTGGCTGGGCAGTCCCTGCACCGACTCGAGCCAGTGCACCACGACCAGGCGGTGCGGGTGGGCGGCGGCCAGCTCGGCCAGCTCGCGGGCGAAGATGACGGAGGTCTCGTCGCGGTTGGCGTAGAACAGCACGATCCGGCCGCTGCCCTCGGCCAGGGCGGTGCGCGTGATGGACATGACCGGCGTGATGCCGCTGCCACCGGCGAAGAGCAGGAGGTCGGCGTCCAGCGAGGCCGGCGTGAAGATCCCCGACGGCGCCAGCGACCGGATGGTCGACCCCTCCCGCAGGTGGTCGCAGATCCAGTTCGAGGCGTAGCCCCCGGCCGTGCGCTTGACGGTGACGGTCAGCGGCCCGCCGTCGTGCGGCGAGGAGGAGAGGGAGTAGCAGCGCGCGGCCACCCCGGTCTGGTCGCTCGGCACCGCGAGGGTCAGGAACTGGCCGGGCCGGTAGTCGAACTCCGCCTCGGCCCCCTCGGGCACCGCGAACGACACCGAGTGCGCGTCCGCGGTCTGCTGGACGACCTCCACCACCCGGAGGTCGTACGACGGCTCGCTCATCTAGCGGGGCACCTCAGTAGCCGTCCTCGGCGCCGATGGGCACCCGTCCCTCGCGGGCGGCCTGCTCGATGCTCGCCACCAGCCGCGAGCACGAGGCGTGCACCGGCCGGCCCTCGGGGAGGCGCTCCATCCGGGAGAACTCCGGGCACTGCCGCAGCGCCTCGGCGCTCCACTGGATCGAGGTGTGGTGCTCGCTGTTCTTCTTGACCGAGACCCGGGCCAGGCAGTCCTGGCACGCGACCTCGGTCAGGCGGGCCGTGGTGTAGAGACGCTGGTCCTCCAGCGTCTGGGCGCTGGTCGGGACGAACGAGGCCATCGCCTAGGTGCCCGTCGGGACGGTGGTCACGCCGTCCTGCTCGGCTTTGAGGCGGAGGTTCTGGGCGACCTCCTCCTGCCAGTACTCGTTGGCCTTGGTGGTATCGACCTCGAACTCGAAGCGGTCGGTCATCTCGGCCACCACGTCGGCCCGGTCGACGTAGAACTGCTCGTACCAGCGGCGCAGCTGGTAGACGGGCCCGTCCTCCTCGCACAGCAGCGGGTTCTGCACCGGTGCCTTGTTGAGCCAGATGTGCACGTCCTGCTCGAAGCCCTCCTTGAACGTCTCGGAGTAGCGCCGGCCGATGTACTGGGCCGTCTCCTCGTCGACGCCCTCGGGCTTCTTCACGCACACGCCGTACTGCAGCTTGAAGGAGTTGCTGCCGGTCGGGACGTGGCAGTTGACCAGGATGACCTCGGTCTCGAAGCCCTTGTAGTCGACCCACAGCCAGTTGACCATGTACGACGGCCCGAAGTACGACGCCTCGGACTTCAGCACCAGGTCGGCGTCGCCGTAGCCGCTGCCGCCCATGTCGGGGCGCCCCTTGGACTCCATGAACTGGGTGGCCACGTGGCCCTCGAAGACGTTGCGGAAGCTCGTCGGGAAGGCGAAGTGGATGTAGAAGAAGTGCGCCATGTCCACGACGTTGTCGATGATCTCGCGGCAGTGCGCCGACGGGACGTCGAGCACCTCCCACGTCCAGTCGGTGTAGGCGTCGGTGCCCACTCCCTCGAGGACCGGGGGCAGGACGTCCATGTCGGGCTCGGAGCCCTCGACGTCGTGCCAGACCAGGACCTGGCCGTTGCGGACCACCACCGGGTACTTCTGGGTGCGCGCGCGCAGCGGGACGCGCCGCGCGTAGGGGATCGCCTTGCACCGGCCGTCGCCGCCCCAGCGCCAGTCGTGGAAGGGGCAGGCGATCTCGTCGCCCTTGACCGTGCCCTGGGTCAGGTCGCCGCCCATGTGGCGGCAGTAGCCGTCGAGGACGTTGACCTGGCCCTGGGAGTCGGCCCAGGCCACGAGCTTGCCGCCGAAGGCCTCGATCGCGTGCGGCTGCCCGTCGGTGAACATCGACTCCAGGCCCAGGCAGTGCCAGCCGCGGGCGAAGCGCTCCGGCGGCGCGCCGCGGTCCAGCTGCCGTGTGTCGCTCATGGGATGGCCTCCCGGGTCGGGTCCAGGGCTCTCGACCCCAGACTAGAACACGTTCCAGTTTAGGGATAGTTTTGCGCCATGCGCATCGCCCTCGATCCCGAGCAGGTCGCCCTCAAGGAGGAGCTCCAAGGGTACTTCGGAGCCCTCGTCACCCCGGAGGTCAAGGCCGGGCTGTCCTCGGCGACCGGTGAGTTCGGCGAGGCCGGCGTCTACAAGACGGTGATCAAGCAGCTCGGCACCGACGGCTGGCTGGGCATCGGCTGGCCCGAGGAGTGGGGCGGCCAGAACCGCTCGATGATCGACCAGCTGATCTTCACCGACGTCGCCGCCGACTTCGGCGTCCCGATCCCCTACCTGACGCTGAACACCGTCGGGCCGACGATCATGCGCTACGGCACCGACGAGCAGAAGAGCTGGTTCCTGCCCCGGATCCTCGCCGGCGACCTGCACTTCTCCATCGGCTACTCCGAGCCCGGCTCCGGGACCGACCTGGCCTCGCTCACGACCAAGGCCGTGCGCGAGGGCGACGAGTGGGTCATCAACGGGCAGAAGATGTGGACCTCGCTCATCCAGTACGCCGACTGGATCTGGCGGCCCTGCCGCACCCCCCCCGCCCGGCCCCGCCACAAGGGGCTCTCGATGATCCTGGTGCCCACGGACGCCGAGGGCTTCTCCTACACGCCCGTCCACACGGTCGCCGGCGTCCCGACCAGCGCCACCTCCTACGGGGACGTGCGGGCCCCGCCCCCCACCCTGG
>CAZEPK010000113.1:0-13792 GCA_964514085.1 uncultured Nocardioides sp. | reverse complement strand
CGCGTTGCCGTCGGAGCAGATGCTCACCAACATCGACGCCCAGATCCAGGCGGGCAACCCGCCGGACGTGTTCCGGGTGCCCTACTACACCTTCGGCGCGTACGCCGGGGCCGGGCAGCTCCTCGACCTGGGCCCGCACCTGCCGTCCGGGTTCGCGGACCGCTTCACGCCGCAGGCCTGGGCCGCGGTGCAGAACGACGGGTCGCCGTACGGCGTGCCGCACCACACCGACACCTCGGTGATCCTCTACAACAAGGACGCGCTCGCGACCGCCGGCATCGACTCGGTGCCGACCTCGCTCGACGACGCCTGGACCTGGCCGGAGTTCGAGCAGGTGGCCCAGACCCTGCGCTCGGGCCTGCCCGACGACAAGTACCCCTTCGCCTACAACTGGCAGGGCAACGGCGTCACCCGCTGGCTCAGCTGGCTGTTCGAGGCCGACGGCGCGTTCCTGGACACCGACCTGGTCAGGCCGCTGATCGACTCCGACGCGGGTCGGGCCGCCGTGGAGTTCACCCAGGGCTTCTTCCCCGCCGGGCTGGTGCCGCCGAACTCCTCGGTGAAGTCCACGACCTACGCGGCCGACCTCTGGTACAGCCAGACGGTCGCGATGACGTTCGGCGGCGCCTTCCTGATCCCCGACACCGAGGCCGCCGTGGACTTCGAGTGGGGCGCCACCTACTCCCCGCGCGGCGTGCGCTCGGCCGGCGACTTCGGCGGCAACGCCCTGGTGGCCACCAAGGGCGCGGACCCCGAGCTGGCCGCAGCCTTCTTCGACCACGTCACCGGCAGCGACCCGATGCGGGACTTCTGCGCCGGTGCCTCCCTGCTGCCCACCCGGGCGGACCTGGTCGCCGACGGCATCGACTTCGACGTGCGTCCCGAGCTCTCGCCCGTCTTCGTGGGGCAGGCCGGCACGGTGCTGCCGCAGGACTCCGGGCAGGTCGCCTCGCCGTCGATGTCGAAGATCATCACCGTGCTCCAGGAGCAGCTCGAGGCGGCGTTCGTCGGGGGCCAGGACGTCGAGACGACGATCGCCGGCCTCAGCTCGGGCATCGCGGAGGCCACCTCCCGGTGAGGGCGGACCGATGAGGACCTCGGCGCGCGCCGAGGCCCGCGCGGCGTACGCCTTCCTCAGCCCGACCGTCCTCCTGCTCGGGCTCTTCGTCTTCCTGCCGCTGGCCTGGGCCGCGCTGATCAGCCTGCAGCGGACCGACGGCTTCGGGGCCGGGACGTTCGTGGGGCTCGACAACTACGCGCGCCTGCTCGGCGACGGGCGGTTCTGGCGGGCCACGGCCAACACGGTCGTGTTCACGGCGGTGGTCACGCCGCTCTCGATGGCCCTGGGGCTCGGCGCGGCCCTGCTGCTCGACGCGGCGCTGCCGGCCCGGGCGGTGTTCCGGAGCGTGCTGATCCTGCCCATGGCGGTCTCCGGGGTGGCCACGGCGCTGATCGGGCTGCTGTTCTTCGACGAGAACACCGGCGTGCTCGACGCGGTGCTCGCCTCCCTGGGGCTGCCGGAGGTCTCCTGGCAGTCCGGCGGCGTCCCGGCGTTCGCCTCCGTCGTGCTGGTCACGCTGTGGTGGCGGGTGGGCTTCAACATGCTCATCTACCTCACGGCGCTGCAGGGCACCGACCCGCAGCTGCTGGAGTCCGCGAAGCTCGACGGTGCCTCCTGGGGCCAGCGGCTCCGGCACGTCACCGTGCCGCAGCTGCGGCCCTCGACGTTCTTCCTCCTGGTCATCAACGTCATCTACTCCTTCCAGGTCTTCGACATCGTCTTCGTGCTCACCGGGGGCGGCCCCCAGGACGCCACGTCGGTCCTGGTCACCTACGCCTACGACACCGGCTTCACCCAGCGCGACCAGGGGTACGCCGCCGCCGTGGGCATGGTCCTGCTCGCGGTCACCCTCGCCTTCACCGCCGTGCAGTGGCGGCTGAACCGCAGCCGGGACGGCGTCGCGTGAGCGCGGGGCGCCCGCCACGGCACGGGCTCGCGACGGCGCTGCGCACCCTCGGTGCGGTCGCCGTCAGCCTGGTCCTGGTCTTCCCGCTCTACTGGATGGTGGTGGTGGCGCTCTCGAGCCGTCGCGACCTCTTGGCCGGCCGGGTCGGCGTCGTGCCCGGCTCGCTCACCTCGGAGAACTTCACCCGCGTGCTCGACTCGTTCCCGGTCGCCACCTGGTTCGGCAACTCGGTCGCCGTCTCCCTGTGCGTCGCCGTGCTCACGGTGGTGACCAACCTGCTGGCGGGCTACGCCTTCGCGCACCTGCGCTTCCGGGGCTCCAGCGTGCTGTTCGTGCTGGCGCTGGGCACGCTGGTGCTGCCCGTGCAGGTCATCATGGTCGCGCTCTTCCGGCTGGTGACCGAGCTGCACCTCTACGGCACCTACTGGGCGGTGATCCTGCCGACCTCGGCCTCGGCGCTGGGGATGTTCCTGGCCCGCCAGTACGTGCTCGGCATCCCCCGCGACCTGCTTGACGCCGCCCGCCTCGACGGCGCCGGGGAGTGGCGGATCTTCACGCGCATCGTGCTGCCCATGTCCAAGCCGCTGGTGGCGGTGCTGTTCTTCATGAGCCTGCTCTCGTCGTGGAACGACTTCGCCTGGCCGCTCATCGCGCTCAAGGACAACGAGCTGTTCACTCTCCCCATCGGCCTGCTCTACCTCCAGGGGCAGTACGGACCCGACTACACCGCGACCATGGCCTTCGCGCTGGTCAACGTGGCCCCGATGGTGGTGGTGTTCCTGGTCTTCCAGCGCTTCTTCGTCCAGGGCTTCGCCCGCAGCGGCCTGCGCTGACCGACCGACGGGTCGACCGACCGGGCCTCAGCCCAGCTGGTCGAGCAGCGCCGGCACCAGCGCCGGCAGCTCGCGGGCCAGGAAGCCCACGGTGCCGGTCCGCATGGCGAGCTCCTCGCCGGCCCGGGCGTGCACGAGCGCGGCCCACACCGCCGCCTGGGCCGGGTCGGCACCGCGGGCCAGGAGGCCGGCCACCAGTCCGGCCTGCACGTCGCCCGAGCCCGACGAGCCCAGCCCCGGACCGCCGCCGCGCACCACCCAGGCCCGACCGTCGGCCGTGGCCACGTGCTTCTCCGTGCCCCCGCAGAGCACCACCGCGCCCGTCCTCGCCGCGACCTCGGCCGGTCCGTGCGACCCGAGGTGCTCCAGCTCGCCGGGGTTGACGGTGAGCACGGTCCCGGTCGGCACCCCGTCGGGGTGCGCGGCGACCCAGGCCGTGGCGAGCGCGTCCAGCACCAGGCGGCCCTCCACGTGCGGCACCACCTGCTCGAGCAGCGCGACCGCGGCGTCGGGGTCGCGGAAGCCGGGGCCGAGGAGCACCGCGTCGTGGCGGGACACCTCTGCCCGCAGCGTGTCGGCCGCGGAGACGGCGAGCTCGCCGTCGTCGTCGGTGGGCAGCGCCAGCACCGCCGCCTCCGGCACCGCGACGCCGAGGGCCGCGGCCGTGGACCCGGCCGTGGCCAGGCGGAGCTTGCCGGCCCCGGCGCGCAGCCCGGCCTCGCCGGCCAGCCGGACCGCCCCGGGGGAGGCCGCGCTCCCGCCCACGACCAGGAGCCGCCCGCGCGCCTCCTTGTCACCGCCCGGCTCCGGGAGCGGCCACGCGCGCAGCGTCGCCGGCGTGACGACCTCGGCTCCACCGGTCGCGGTCACGAGCCGGGTCCGCTCTCGGGCGGCTGGTGCGTCACCTCCGCGCTCGCGCGCTCGAGGTGGCCGGTCCCGGCGACCGTGTCCGGCTCCAGCACAGCCCCCCGGCGGCGGTAGCGGGTGACCGAGGCGTTGGGCACCGGCTCGTCCCGGTCGATGCGCAGCACGTCCTGCTCGGACAGGTCCTCGAGCACGTAGCGGAACGACATCACCACCGCCTGGTGGGTGAAGAGCCACACGCGCGCTCCGTCGTACCCGTGCCGCAGGTCGTCGAGGAAGGACCGCACCCGCAGGGCCACGTCGGCCCAGCTCTCGCCGCTCTGCGGCTGGAACCAGAACTTGCCGAGCTTGGCCCTTCGCGCGGCCTCGTCGGGGTACCTCGCCTCGACGCCGGTCCGGGTCAGCCCGTCGAGCACCCCCATGTCGCGCTCGCGCAGCCGCTCGTCGACCAGCAGCTCGACGTCGAGGTGCTCGAGGGCCAGCTCCGCGGTCTGCGCGGCGCGCACGTACGGCGAGGTGACGGCCAGCGTCGGTCGCTCGGCCTCGTCCAGCTCGGCCAGCCACCCCGCGAGGCCGCGGACCTGCTCGCGGCCGGTTTCGGACAGCTCGACGTCGGCGTCGCGGACGTCGAGGTCCAGCGCCTCGGCCCCCGCCTCGTGCGCGGCGGTGTCCGCGGCGTTCGCGGTGCTGTGCCCGTGGCGGACCAGCACGACCTCCGCGGGCCCGGTCCCCCAGCGCGGTCGCACCAGGTCCTCCTCGGGTGCCGGGCCGTCAGGGCTTGAGTCGGGACAGCACGCCCTTGCGCGCCTCGCTGGCCCGTTGCTGCTCTCCGGCGAACGCGCTCACCACGACCAAGGCGCCGGTGAGCGCCGGCACGGCGTACTGCAGCAGCGCGAGCTGGCGCTGGGCCTTGGCCACCTCCGGCGGCGTGGTCCAGGTGGGCGAGGTGGCGGACTCGGCCGGCACGTGGGTCTGAGCGGAGACCTTGCTGCCCAGGACGCGGCTGTAGGCCGTCACCCCGAGCGCGGCGGCGGTCAGCGCGGTCTTGGCCACCACCATCGAGCCCACGCCCTCCTGGCCGGCGATCCGGCCCTTGTTGCCGATCAGCTGGCCCACGGACCCGACCACGTGCGCGCCGATGGCGGCGGCGTTGACCGGCGTCCAGCGGTCCCACCCCACGTTGGCCACGGCTCCGGAGTCGTGCGGGCTGGACGCCTCGGCGGAGGCCGGGTTCAGGGCCACCGCGTTGGCCAGGGTGCCGCCGAACCAGGCGGCCAGGCCGAGGTCGTGCAGGGATCGGGGCAGGGTGTTGCGCGCCATCTGGGGGCTCCTCACGTCAGGTGCCGTCCGGTACCCCGGGCTCCCGGGACGGGCGCTCACCCGACGGGGTGGGAGACCTCGTGCGGGAGGTCAGAGCGTGGGGGCCGTGCGCACCACGCCCCACACGACCTTGCCCGTCGGAGTGGGGCGCGAGCCCCAGCCGCTGGAGAGCGCGGCCACGATGGTCAGGCCGCGCCCGTGCTCGTCGTCGTCGTCGGGACGGCGACGCTGGGGCTGGGCGTGGGCGCGGTCCTCGACCTCGATCCGCAGCTCGTCGCGGGTGCTGACCAGGCGGAGCTGGCAGGGCAGCTCGGCGTGCAGCACCGCGTTGGTCACGAGCTCGCTGGCCACCAGCACGGCGTCGTCCACGACCGGGCGGTCGGTCACCCCCAGCTCGGCCAGGTGAGAGGTGACCAGCGCCCGGGCCCGGGCCGACGCGTGGTCCTCGGGCCGGAGCTCCAGCGTCCGCACGGAGAGCACCCGCGCGCTGCCCACGCGCGCGGCCAGGATGGCCACGTCGTCGTCCAGCCCCTCACCGAGCCGCCGCGCCACCAGCGCGTCGGGCACCTCGGCCAGCGGCACCTCCAGCTCGCGGCACAGGTCGCGCAGGGCCAGGATGCCGTGCTCGAGGTCCTCGCCGCGGCGTTCGACCAGGCCGTCGGTGTAGAGGACCACGGTGCTGCCGGCGGGCATCGGGACCTCGGCCTGGTCCAGGCGGCCGCCGTCCACGCCCAGGGGCGGGTCCTGCGTCTCGGGCATCAGGGTCACCGTGCCGTCCGGCCCGATGAGCACCGGCGGCAGGTGCCCGGCGTTGGCGTAGCGCAGGACCAGGTCGGCGGGGTCGAACACCGCGTAGACGCAGCTCACGATCTGGTCGGGCCCGAGCTCGCGGACCAGTCCGTCGAGGTGCTCCAGCAGGTCCGCCGGCGGCAGGTCCAGCCGGGCGTACGCGCGGATCGCCGCGCGGAGCTGGCCCATCACGGCGGCGGCCCGGACCCCGCGGCCCATCACGTCGCCGATCACCAGCGCCGTGCGTCCGGCCCCCAGCTCGATCACGTCGTACCAGTCGCCGCCGACCTGCGTGCCCTCGACGCCGGCGCGGTAGTACGTCGCGACGTCGATGTCCTCCAGGTCGAAGGAGCGGACCGGCAGCAGGCTGCGCTGCAGGGAGTCGGCGATGGCGTGCTCCCGGGCCGCCGCCTCCTGGGCGGCCCTGGCCTCGGCCAGGACCCGCTCGGCCTCCTTGCGCTCGGTGACGTCCTGGAGGGAGCCGCGGATGACCGCGGGGGCGCCGTGCTCGTCGGTCTCGATCTCGGCGTGGACGCTGACGGTCGCCTCCTCGCCGGAGGGCCGCAGCACCCGCACCTCGTAGCGGACGTCGCCCGCGGCGCTGCCGGCCAGCGCCGCGTGCACGGCCGGCCGGTCGTCCGGGTGGATGAGGTGGTCGATCAAGGTGGGGTAGCGCAGCTCCGCCACATCGGCCTGGGTGATGCCCACGATGCGGCAGAACTCGTCGCTGGCCCGCACCGTCCCGCTCGGCACGTCGACCTCCCAGCTGCCGACGCCCGCGAGCCGCTGGGCCTGGTCCATGAGCGCCCGGCTGCGCTCCAGCTGGTCACGGACGCGCTTGGACCGGTCGAGCTCGAGGTTGGCGCCGACCCGGGCCAGCAGCTCGCGGGCCGCGAAGGGCTTGGCCAGGTAGTCGTCGGCTCCGGCCTCGAGGCCCTCGATGGTGCCGTCCTCGCCGGCCCTGGCGGACAGCATCACCACCGGCACGTCCCGGGTGCGCTCGTCCTCGCGCAGGGCGGCCAGCAGCCCGAACCCGTCGAGGCGGGGCATCATCACGTCGGTCAGGACCAGGCCGGGTGGTGCGGCCAGCGCCTGGGCCAGGCCGTCCTCGCCGTCCTCCGCGGTCGACACGTCGTACTCGGCGGAGAGGACCTGCGCCACGTAGTCGCGCACGTCGGCGTTGTCGTCGACGACCAGGACGCGCGGACGGCCCGTGCCGGTCCGGGACTGCGCGGACCGGCTCGGGGCCGGGCGGAGCTGCTCGGCCTCGTGGAGGAAGCCGGCCAGCACCTCCGGGGCTGCTCCCCGCGTCGCGGTCGTCGTCAGCCGCTCGGGGTCGAGGTGCTCGGTGCCGAACGGCACGCGGACCCGGAAGGCGCTGCCCTCGCCCGGCACGCTGGTCACCGACACCTCGCCGCCGTGCAGGGCAGCGAGCTCGGCCACGAGGGCCAGCCCGATGCCGGACCCCTCGTGGTTGCGCGAGCGGGCGCCGCTCACGCGCTGGAAGCGCTCGAAGACCTGGGCCTGGTCCTCGAGGGGGATCCCGGTGCCGGTGTCGCTGACCTCGAGCTCGGCGTAGGGCCCCGAGGCGCGCAGCGAGACGCGCACACCGCCCTCGAAGGTGAACTTCAGCGCGTTCGACAGCAGGTTGAGCACGACCTTGCCCCACGCGTCGCGGTCGACGTGGACCGGCTCGGGCAGCGGGGGACAGTCCGCCACCAGGGACAGCCCCAGCCGGCTGGCGGCCGACTCGAACATCGCGGCGAGCTCTCGGGTGTAGGCGGCCAAGTCCACCGGCTCGAAGGCGATCTCGGCGCGGCCCGACTCCAGGCGGGAGAAGTCCAGCAGCGTGTTGACCAGCTTCAGCAGCCGCTGCCCGTTGCGGTGGATCACCTCGACCCGCTGGCGCTGTGGGTCCGGGAGGGCGGCGTCCCGGTCGGCCAGGGCGTCCTCGGCCGGGCCGAGCAGCAGGGTCAGGGGCGTGCGGAACTCGTGGCTGATGTTGGTGAAGAACTCCGTCTTGGCCCGGTCGAGCGCGGCCAGCCCCTCGGCCCGCGCCTTCTCGAACTCGAAGGCCCGCGCATCGGTGATGTCGGCCGCGACCTGACCGGCGACGAGCTCGAGGAAGTCGGCGTACCCGGCGTCCCAGGGGCGGTAGGGGTTCACCCCGACGACCAGGAAGCCGTACGGCGGCCCGGGCGTGGTCGGCGGCAGCGGCACGACGGCCGCCAGCGTCGGCGGCTCGTCCCAGGCCCCCGAGGGCAGGTGCGGCAGCCGCTCGTGGAGGTCCTCGACCAGCGCGACGCCGCGGTCGTGCTGGTCGGGCATCGGCCAGGGCAGGTCGGGGTCGCCGCGCCGCAGGAGCCGCGCCACCCCCGGGTCCCCGGCGGCCAGGCCCGCCGTGGTGGCCAGGGTGGCGAGGTCGCCGGCCTCGTCGTAGAGGTAGCAGAGCACGAAGGGCAGGTCGCGGCCGTTGGTGGCCAGCGACGCGCACGCGGAGCCGACGGTCTGGGCCTGGCTGAGCTCGGCCGTCGGGCGGGCGCCGAGGTCGCGCAGCGTCTGCATCCGCCGGCCGGCGACCACCGCCCCGGTGTCCTCGCTGACCACGCAGAGCATCCCGTTGATGCGTCCGTCGTCGTCGGCCACCGGGCTGTAGGAGAACGTGTGGTAGGTCTCCTCGGTGAAGCCGCTGCGCTCGAGGAAGAGCATCAGCTGCTCGTCCCACGTGGCCTCGCCGGTGCTGAGCACGGAGTCGATGCGCGGACCGATGTCGTGCCAGATCTCCGACCAGACCTCGGACGCCGGCTTCCCGAGCGCCCAGGGGTACTTCTCGCCCAGGGTGTCGCGGCGGTAGGCGTCGTTGCAGAAGAAGGTCAGCTCGGGTCCCCACGCCATCCACATCGAGAAGCGCGAGGCCAGCACCAGCCGCACCACCGTGCGCAGGCTGTGCGGCCAGGTCTCGGGGTCGCCGACGGCGGTCGAGCCCCAGTCGACCGCGAGGAGGTCGCGCCCGACCTCACCGCTGCTCTCGAACGTGCTGCGCACCGCGCGCCCCTTCCGGGCCCGCCGCCGAGCCGTCGAGGAATCGTAGGCAGGTCGGCCGGCCCGCACCTGCCCCGGGCCGACGGCGGGGGAGAAGTCGACCCGTTGGGGTGAGGACCGCTCTGGACACCGCTGCAGGTGGTGGGCAGAGTGGGCAGGGATGCGACGGGCTCCGGGCAGGACGCTGGTGCGCGTGGAAGGCCGGTCCCGGCGCCGGAGCGGCCCGCCTGGACTCTGGCGTATGTTTTCGGCCCTCGGAGCCATGGTGCGTCCACGTCCGGTGCGGTGGACTCGTCCCCATGACCACCGACACCTCAGACCACCAGCCCATCCTCGTCCTGGGCGGGACCGGCAAGACGGGCCGCCGCGTGGCGCGCCTGCTGACCGACCGCGGCCACGACGTGCGCATCGGGTCGCGCACCGCTCGACCCCCGTTCGACTGGGAGGAGCCCAGCACCTGGCCCGACGCCCTGAACGGCGTCGGGGCGGTCTACCTCTGCTACCAGCCCGACCTCGCCTTCCCCGGTGCCACGGACGTGGTCGCCGCCTTCACGGCCGAGGCGGTCAGGCAGGGCGTGACCCGGCTGGTGCTCCTGGCCGGTCGCGGTGAGCCGGCGGCCGAGGCGGCGGAGGACGTCGTCCGCGGGTCGGGACTCCCGTGGACCGTCGTGCGGGCCAGCTTCTTCAACCAGAACTTCAGCGAGGACTTCTTCCTGCCGTCGGTCCTGGCCGGAGAGATCGTCCTCCCCGTCGGCGACGCGGCCGAGCCGTTCGTGGACGCCGACGACATCGCCGAGGTGGTCGCGGCCGCGCTGACCGACGGCCGGCACGCCGGCCGGACCTACGAGGTCACGGGCCCCCGGCTGCTGACCTTCCCGCAGGTGGCCGCCGAGCTGAGCGCCGCGACCGGGCGCGAGGTGACCTTCGTGCCCGTGGCCAAGGAGGACTACGTGGCGGCCCTGCGGGCGGACGGCGTGCCCGAGGAGTTCGCCGACCTCTTCGACCTGGTGACCGACGGGCGCAACGCCTACCTGGCCGACGGGGTCCAGGAGGCGCTGGGTCGTCGGCCGCGCGACTTCGCGGAGTTCGCCTCGGCCGGCGCCGCGTCCGGCGTCTGGGCAGTCGGGTGAGTCGACCGGCCGTGGGCCTCGACCAGATCCGCAGCCACATCGACGAGCTCGACGCCGAGCTGGTGCGGACCATCGCCGCGCGCGAGCAGCTGGTCCGCCGAGCCGCAGCCTTCAAGACCGACGAGCAGGCGGTGCGCGCGCCCGGCCGGGTGGACCAGGTCATCGCCCGGGTCCGGTCGCTGGCCGAGCAGGCCGGCGGGTCGCCCGACGTCGTCGAGCAGGTCTACCGCGCCATGATCGCGGCGTTCATCGACCTCGAGCTGAGCGTCCACCGCGACGACTGACGCGGGAGGCCCCCACCGAGCTCTCGGTGGGGGCCTCCGTGCAGGTCAGAGCCCTGCGGTGCTCGTGGGCAGGGGCGGGGTCGAACCGCCGACCTTCCACTTTTCAGGCGGACGCTCGTACCAACTGAGCTACCTGCCCGAGCGCCGCTCACCCTACCGGAGTCATTTCGGTGAGTCCGAATCGTGTCCTCTACGCTGGTCGGGCAGTCCGGCCCCCATCGTCTAGCGGCCCAGGACCCCGCCCTTTCACGGCGGTAGCACGGGTTCGAATCCCGTTGGGGGTGCCAGTCCGGGACGGGCAGGGTTGGGGCCGGTCCCGCGATTGGGAGCGGCGTCGCCCGGTACGTTAGAGTCGCAGCGCTTCACGGCCTCGGCCAGAAGCACCAGCAGTACACCTGGCCCCGTAGCGCAGTTGGTTAGCGCGCCGCCCTGTCACGGCGGAGGCCGCGGGTTCGAGTCCCGTCGGGGTCGCCACGAAGCCCTCATCCGCAGAGCGGGTGAGGGCCTCTCTGTTCCAGCAGGTCGTGCGACCCGGTGGTCGGTCACACTGGGGCCGTGCCTGTCGACATGGACCCGCAGCGCTTCGACGAGCTCGTGGACCGGGCGCTCGACGGGATCCCCGACGAGCTGGCCCGGCTGGTGCGCAACGTGGTGGTCCTGGTCGAGGAGGAGCCGCCCGAGGGGGAGCCCGACGACCTGCTCGGGCTCTACGACGGGGTGGCGCTCACCGAGCGGGACAGCACGCTCCTGCCCCAGCTGCCCGACCGGATCTTCATCTTCCGCGGGCCGCTGCTCGACTTCTGCCACAGCGAGGCGCAGGTGGTCGAGGAGGTGCGGATCACGGTGGTCCACGAGATCGCGCACCACTTCGGCATCGACGACCACCGCCTCCACGAGCTGGGCTACGCCTGAGCGAGCACCGCGCCCAGGGCGCAGGCGGCCAGGGCCAGGCCCAGGGTGAGCCCGGCGTACGCCGCCCCGCGCAGGCCACCCAGCCGATGGGTCTGCACGGCGAAGGCCGAGTAGGTCGTGAACCCGCCGCAGAAGCCGGTGCCCAGGAGCGCCAGCCACTGGCCGGAGACGTCGCCCGCGACGAGGAGCCCGAGCAGGAACGACCCGGCCACGTTGACCAGGAGCGTGCCGCGCGGGCGGTGGTCGAGGTCCAGTGCGGTGGCCAGCGCGAAGCGCAGGGGCGCCCCGAGTGCGGCGCCCAGCGCGACCAGCAGGGGAGTCACCCCGCACCGCCGTCGGCGCGGCGACCAGGTCGGTGCAGCCGGCTGGCCAGGGCCACGGCGACCAGGCAGGCGAGCAGCGTGCCGAGCAGGTAGAGCAGCGCGGTGGCCGGGTGGCCGTCGGCCAGGAGCACCCGGGTCTGGTCGGAGCACGCGGACAGGGTGGTGTACCCGCCCAGCAGCCCGGGCCCGAGGGCGGCGGCCAGCACCCGGCGGCGGCGTACGGCCTCGAGGGCGGGCAGCGCCGCGAGCAGCAGCGAGCCGCTCAGGTTGATGGCGAAGGTGGTCCAGGGGAAGCCGGAACCGTCCGGGACGGCGTCACCGAGCGCCCAGCGCAGCACGGCGCCCAGGGCACCGCCGAGCGCCACGGCGAGGTAGACCACAGCCGAAGGCTAGGACCCGGCCCGGCCTGCGGGCGCTACGGCGAGCCGACGTCGGCGCGCCCGTCGGCGCGGGCCTCGAGCCAGGACAGCGGCGGGAGGCCGTCGGCCTGCCGGACGAACTCGTGGAGGAACCAGGACTGGAACGCCGCCTGCTCGGGGCTGCGGGCCAGGGACAGCAGCCGCTCGGTCCGGCAGAACTCGTCGGCCAGGTCGAGCAGCTCCACGAACTTCGTGAGCGTGCTGGCCGTCGCGCGCGGCATGTGCACGACCAGGTCGGTCGCGTCGAGCCCCTGGGTCAGGGCGTCCTCGATCTGCTCCACCCCGACGCCGTCGCGCAGCTGCCGGTCGAGCGCGCCGAAGAGGTCGGACAGGCTCTTGGCCAGCGGGTAGTCCGTCTCGTGGGCCAGCGCCAGCAGCCGGACCTCGCGGCGCAGCTCGCGGAAGTGGTGCTGGAAGCCGACGAACATGGCCAGCGGCACGTCGAGGATGTGGATCCGGACGCGGTCGCGGGTGGGAGGCGCCTCGGCCCGCGACTGCGGGACGCCGGAGATGGAGCCGGGAGCCCCGTCGCCGTCGGCGAAGTCCTCGGCCGGGGCGAACCAGACCACCTTGCCGTCGTCCTCGATCTCCGCGCCCCAGGCGTCGGAGCAGCGGGCCACGATGCTGAGGCCGCGGCCGAAGGTCAGGAGGAGGTCGTCGGTCTGGGGCCGGTCGAGCGGCTGGTGCGGCAGGATCGGCACCTCGACCGAGGAGTCGCGGACCTCGACCCGCGGGTGCTCAGCGGTGCCCCGCACCCGCACCGAGATCGGCGGCTCGCCGTGGAGCAGCGCGTTGGTCACCAGCTCAGAGACGCCCAGCTGGGCGCACTCGACGAGCTCGGGCCGGCCGATCTCCTCGCAGAGCTCGGCCACCCAGCGCCGAGCGTCCTGCACCCCGCGGGCACCAGGACCCAGGGGCAAGGGAGGCCGGTTGAGCGGCACGGGGTCTCCAACTTCCGGTTGGCGGGCGACGACACGGATCGACTGCGAGGAGCAGTTGGGAGAGCGTCTACCCGGCGCGGGGCCGACCAAACCTCCCGAGCAGGCACGATCCGCCATGTTTTTCGTTGCCGCGAGATCTTAGCGCTGCGGTATCCGTTGTGTCTCGCTCCACAACGCTGCGCGGATGAGTGGACCGGCTCGCGTGGTTACCCCTATGGGAGACCACCACAGGTCCCTGGAGCGCCAGGGGCTGGGCCGCGACACAATGGCCGAGAAGTCCCCCGCGAGGAGTGATGAGCCGATGACCGACACGACCGCCCAGGACGTCGTACGCGCAGGCGCCGCCGCCGGACCGGGGCGCCGCCACCAGGTGGTGGTGATCGGGTCGGGCTTCGGAGGGCTGTTCGGCACCAAGGCCCTCAAGAGGACCGACGTCGACGTCACGATGATCGCGAAGACCACCCACCACCTCTTCCAGCCGCTGCTCTACCAGGTCGCGACGGGCATCCTCTCCGAGGGCGAGATCGCGCCGCCCACCCGCGAGGTGCTGGCCCGGCAGGACAACGCCACGGTCCTGCTCGGTGAGGTCACCGACGTCGACCTCGACAGCCAGACGGTGACCTCGCACGTGCTGGGCCGCGAGACCGTGACGCCGTACGACTCGCTGATCGTGGCGGCCGGCTCCAGCCAGTCCTACTTCGGCAACGACGAGTTCGCCGACTTCGCCCCGGGCATGAAGAGCATCGACGACGCCCTCGAGCTCCGCGGCCGGATCTTCGGCGCCTTCGAGCTGGCCGAGCTTGGCGCGATGCGTGGGGAGGACATCGACCCGCTCCTGACCTTCGTGGTCGTCGGCGCGGGCCCCACCGGGGTCGAGATGGCCGGCCAGATCGCGGAGCTGTCGCGTCGCACCCTCAACCGCGACTTCAGGGCGATCAACTCCCGCAACGCGCGCGTGGTCCTGGTCG
>CAZEPK010000112.1:0-13886 GCA_964514085.1 uncultured Nocardioides sp. | reverse complement strand
CGTTGCGCAGGTCGAAGCCCTGCAGCGGGTGGGCCACCACGACCTCGTCGCGGACCGGCGCCTCGGTGGTGCGGTCGAGCGCGTCGAGCAGCTCACCGAGGGGTACGGCGGGCGGCCGGTCCTGCCCGGTGTGCGGGTCGGCGCCGGTGTAGGTGACCACCAGCGTCTCGGTGGCCGCGCCGATCGCGTCGAGCAGCAGCTGCCGGTCCTCCGAGCGGATGTCGCGCTCGCCGGTCACCGGCGTGCGGGCCAGGGCGTCGTCGCCGTCGACGCTGCGCTGGCGGGGGAAGACCCCGTCGTCCAGGCCCAGCAGGCACACCACCCGGTGCGGCACAGACCGCATGGGCACCATGGTGCAGACGGTCAGGCTGCCGGCCCGGAAGTTGGCCCGGGTGGGCCGGCCCGCCAGGTGGTCGGCCAGCATCGCGCGGACGTCGGTGAGCCGCAGCGCGCTGACGCCCCGCTCGCCGGCCTCGGCCTGCACCCGGCCGAGCTCCCGCTGCATCTGGCCGACCTGCCACTGCTCGGACCGCTCGACGCGGGTCAGGGCGGTGACGCCGTCGGCCAGGCCCTCCAGCCACTCCTCCAGCGGCCGGGTGCCGGTCAGGCGGTCGGTGGCGGCGACCAGGCGGTCGAGGAGCTCCGCGAACCGCCCGGCCAGCTCCAGGCGGTTGCTGCCCACGTCGTCGAGCGGCAGGGCCGTGCCCAGCCAGGCCTGGGAGTCGTCGGACATGGCCACGCCGGTGAGCACGCGGTCCAGGCCGAAGCGCCAGGTGTTCTGGAGGTAGCGGACGCCGAACGGCTCGCGGTGGTCGGCGTCGAAGCCCCAGCGCACCCCGGACTCGCGCACCCAGTCGGTCATCGCGTCGAGGTCGTCGTCGACGAACCCGAAGCGGCGGCGCACCGACGGCACCTGCGCCAGGTCGAGCACCGCACTGGCGGTGGCCCGGCTGCCGGCCAGGTCGAGGAGCTGGGCCGCCACGCCGAGCAGCGGGTTGGTGCGCGACAGGGCCCGGTCGGCCAGCTGGACCCGGAGCCGGTGGGCGGGGTGGCCGCCCACCACCACGTCACCCAGGCCGAACGCCGCGGTGATGAGCGGGGCGTAGTTCTCGATGTCGGGGCACATCACCAGGATGTCGCGGGGCTCGAGCCCCGGGTCGTCGGCCAGCAGGCCGAGCAGCACCTCGCGGAGCACCTGCACCTGGCGGGCCGGCCCGTGGCAGCGGTGCACCTGGACCGACCGGTCGCCCTCGTCGTGGTGCCGACCCTCGGGACGCACGGCGTCGGCGCGCAGGTCGGACTGCAGCCGACCGAGGAGGGTGTCGGGAAGCGGCGGCGCGGTGACCTCGACGTCGTGCGCGGCGGGCCCGAGGCTGCGCTGGAGCTCGCGCTGGTCGCGGCCCAGCGAGGCCAGCAGCGGGTGGCGGACCCGGCGGTGGCTGACGTCGTCCGACCGCGGCGTGGGACCGGCCAGGTCGGCCAGCCGCTGCCACAGCCCGTCGCTGGGGTGGGGCAGCCACAGGTGCAGGTCGTGGTGGAGCGCGAGGGCACGGAGCAGCTCGATCTCGGTGGACGGCATCCGGGTGTGGCCGAACAGCGAGAGCCGCGGCGGCAGGTCGCTCGGCCCGGCGGCCAGCCGGGCCAGCGCCTCGGCGTGCCGGACCGCCGGCACCGGCGCCGCGACGGCCCCGCTCAGCGCCCGCCACAGCGGCGGCTGCCAGGCCAGGTCGTCGTCGAGGTGGCCGCCCAGTCCGTCGGTGGGCCGGCCCTCGGACCAGTCCTCCAGGAGCTGCGGCCGCTGGGCGGCGTACGACGCGAACAGCCCGGCCAGCCGGCGCGCGACGGCGTAGCGCCGCCCGCGGCGGAACTCGGCCTCGTCGCCGGAGTCGCGGTGCCCGAGGTGGGCCGCCAGCGTGGCGGCCCAGGGCTCGTCCATGGACGCGTCGAGCACCGAGAGCAGCGGCCAGGCCAGGGCGTCGGGCGCCCAGGGGTCGTCGTCACGCGTGCCGGTCAGCTCGGCCACCAGCGACCGCGGGAAGCGGAACTCCACGCCCGCGCACACACCGTCGCCACCGCCCGCCGACGTGCCGAGCCGGTGCGAGAGCCGTTGGCTCAGCCACCGCTCCACGCCGCGGGCCGGCACGAGCACCAGCTCGGTCGCGAACGGGTCCTCCAGCGGGGTCGACAGCAGGTCGCCGAGGGCGTCGGCGAGCAGGTCGGTCCGCGGGGCGCGGTGGAGGCGGAGCACCACGGGGTGACCTTAGGCGGAGGGACCGACGGATCAGTCGGGGTCAGCGCTCGCGTGGCGCCGGCAGTGGGACGATCGTCTCGGTCCAGTCCCCGCCCTCAGGGTCCTCGCCCTGGTCGACGACCACCGCGGTGGCGTGGGGCAGCACGCCGTGCTGGGCCAGGACGTCGCTGGCCAGCTGGGCCAGGGCCGGCACGTCGTCACCCTCGAGGAAGTAGCCGATGTAGTCGTTCCCGTGGTCCGGGTCGTCCTGCGAGCCGAGCCCGCTCTGGATCAGAGCGTCTTCGAACGCGTTCATGAGGCTGGTCGCAGCCGGCCTCCCACGCGTCGTCGACTCCCCACGCGGCGTACGGCAGCCGGACCTCCAGCTCGGGCACCGGGTCAGCTGCCCCAGAAGCCGGGGCGGTCGTCGTCCTCGTCGGCCGACTTCTCCACCGCCGCGATGGCCTCGGGGTTGCCGTGGAACTTCCGGTAGCTCCAGACCAGCAGCACGACGGCGATGAGCGCGGAGGCGAACTGCGTGATGCTGGTGGCCTTGCCGCCCGGCAGCCACCAGCGGTCGGAGAGCGGCCACCAGCCCGGCGACGCGGGTCCGACGAACCACAGCACGCCGGCGGCGGCGATGACCACGATCAAGGTGGCGGTGGCGATGATGCGCGGCCAGGTCTCCACCGAGTTCGCGGCGCCCTTGAGGGCCTCGCGCTTGATCGGCTCGACGCGGCGCTCGGCCCACTCGTACTGCTGGGAGAGCAGCACCAGCCCGCCCGCGATCATCAGCAGCCCCGGTCCGGGCAGGATCAGCGCGGCGATGCCGGCCACCACGAGCAGCCAGCCCGCGGCCTCCAGCCCGATCCGCTTGACCGCGCCTCTCATGGCATGAGCCTGACAGACCGGAGCAACCGGGTCAGCCGAACTGCTGGAGGTAGGCGCGCCCCTCGTCGTCGAGGTTGCCGTGCGCCTCCGCGATCCTGGCCCACGTGGCCGCCATCCGCGCGAAGCGCAGCGGGTTGTAGACGTCCTCCTCGCGGGAGAACAGCCCGTCGCCGGCGTAGGTCATGATCGTCAGGTTCGACTCCTCGAGCTGCGAGCCGTCGCCGGGGTCGGGCATGAGGTTCCGCACCTCGCAGATCAGCCGCGAGCCCGGCACGTCGACGACCTGCCAGGCCAGCGGGAAGCCCGTCATGGTGCCCCCGGGGAAGCTGGTCATCGTCGGGACCGACCAGGCCCGGATCTCCGCGCGGCCGCGGAAGGTGCCGAAGGCGTGCTCGACGTAGACCGCGTCCTCGGTGAAGTTGTCGGCGAAGTCCTCCCAGCGCCCGCTGGCGGCGTACCCCTGGACCCGCGCGTGCATCGCGGCGTAGGCCTCGGTGATCTCCTCGGCGCTGAACCGGCCCTCGCTCACCCGGTCATCCAACCAGCGAACCAGAACGTGTTCTACCTCCCGGGCCGGGGTAGTCCGTGACGTTCTGGCCCCTCGGACCTGGTCCTGGGGGCGGTGGGGTCACGGACTACCGGGGCAGGGCGGCGGTGCGGCGGGAGACGAGCAGGGCCGCGACCGCCAGTCCGGTGGTGAGGCCGAGGACGGCGACGAACGGCGCGAGCTCGGCGGCGGTGCCGGTCGCGGTGAAGACCAGGCCGGCCACCGAGATCGCCGTGGCGCCGCCCACCGCGTCGGAGATGCTCATGGCGGCGCTGTTGCTGCCCTGGTCGCCCTCGCCCGACGCGGCCAGGACCAGCGCCGAGATGCGCGGGTACATCAGCCCCATGCCGGCGCCGGCCGCCACCCAGGCCGCGGCCACGACGAGCGGCGTCAGCTCCAGGACCGTGGCCGCGAGCTCGCCGGCCACGCCCGCCAGCAGCAGGACCGAGCCGGCCCGCAGGGCCGCGTGGTGGCCGAGCCGGGCGCCGAGCCGCGCCTGGACCTGGGAGGCGCCGGCCCAGCCGAGCGCCCCGACGGTCAGGGTCGCGCCGGAGAGCCAGGGGCGCACGTCGTACTGCTCCTGCAGGAGGTAGGGCAGGTAGATCTCGGTGGAGAAGAACGTCGCCGCGATGGCTCCGCGGAGGGCCACCACGGCCGGCAGGCCGCGGCGTACGACGAGCGTCCCCTGCGGCAGCAGCGGCCGGACGGCCAGCACCACCACGACCAGCGCCACCGCGGCGGCCGCGAACCCGACGGCGGCCGAGGCCCGGCCGGCCAGGTCGAGCACCACGACCGCAGCGGCCACGACGGCGGCCAGGACCAGCCGCCCGCCGGTGGCCAGCGCCGACGGCTCCGGGTTGTCGACCAGGTCGCGCAGGCCGGGGAGCAGGAGCGCCGTGGCTGCGACAGCGATGGCCACCACGCCCAGGAAGACCCAGCGCCAGCCGACCGCCTCGGCGACCAGCCCGGCGATGCTCGGGCCGACCATCGAGGGGATGACCCAGGCGGCGGCGAAGGCCCCGAAGATGCGCGGGTGGTCCACGGGCGCGTAGATGCGGGCGACGACGACGTAGAGCGACACGGTCATGGCCCCACCGCCCAGCCCCTGCAGGAAGCGCGCCGCCACGAACAGCTCGATGCCGGGCGCCAGCCCGGCCAGAAGCAGGCCACCGGCGAAGACCGCGACCGAGGCCAGCAACGGCTGCCGAGGCCCGACCCGGTCCGACCACAGCCCGGCGGCGACCATCCCGAGCACGCTGGCCGCCAGCGTCGCGGAGAACGCCGCGGAGAACCACGCCCGCCCGTCGAGGTCGGCGCTGACCGTCGGCATGATCGTCGTGACCGCGAGCGACTCGAACGCCGCCAGGAAGATCAGGCTGACCATGCCGATCGTGGCCAGCCGGTAGCGCGTCGCCAGCAGCGGCGTCGTGGTCGGGGCCTCGGTCATGGTCACCTGGTGAGGGTAGGAGTTGAAGTGCGGTTGAGCTCAAGTCGGGACCAGCGCGCTCGGCACCACGCGCCAGCCCCGCTCCTATTGCTACCGGATGCCCGTGCACGCACCACGTCGTTCGCCAACGGGTTCCGCCCTGACCGCTGAGTCCGCGCCGCTCGAGCGATCTGCACCCTCGAGGACCCACCACCCACGCCAGCAGAGGAGCCACCCGTGGCCAAGATCGTCGTCGTCACCATGCTCAGCCTGGACGGGTTCACGGAGGGGCCCGCCGGTGATGTGATGGCCATGCCGATGGACCTCGCATTCGACAGCCACAACGCCGAGCGGCTCCGCGCCGCGGACTCCATCCTCTTCGGGGGCACGACCTACCGCGGGATGGTCGGGTTCTGGCCCGCCGAGGCCGGTCGGCAGGACCGGCCCGAGGGCCACCGCTACATCGCGCAGCGGTACGCCGACGGCATCCCGGTCACCGTCGTCTCCGACACCGTCACCGAGACCGACACCGGAGCCTGGCGCGACCAGACCACGATCGTCCGGCGCGCCGACGCCCACGCGCACGTCGCGCGGATGCGGGAGCAGGAGGGCGGGGACGTGGTCATCTACGGCAGCCGCACCCTGTGGGGCGACCTCCTGGCCCACGGCCTGGTCGACGAGCTGCACCTCATGGTCGGCCCCAAGGTGGTGGCCGGCGACCACCACGCGTTCGCCGGCGTACCCCAGACCGACCTGCGGCTGCTCGACGTACGCCGGTTCGACGGGTCGGACAGCGTCCTGCTCAGCTACGCCCCGCGCTGACCCCTCACCCGAGGTGGTGCACCTCCTGCAGCGCGTAGACCGGGGTGGGGATGCCCTCGTGCCGGGCCTTGAGCTGCAGGGCGAGGTAGAGCGAGTAGTGCCGCGACTGGTGGAGGTTCCCGCCGTGGAACCACAGGTGCTCGACCTGGGTCGGCTTCCACATGTTGCGCTGCTCGCCCTCCCACGGGCCGGGGTCCTTGGTGGTGTCGGAGCCGAGACCCCAGCACTTGCCGACCTGGTCGGCCACCTCCTGGCTGATCAGGTCGGCGGCCCACCCGTTCATGGACCCGTAGCCGGTCGCGTAGACCACCAGGTCGGCCGGCAGCTCCGTGCCGTCGTCGAGGACGACGGAGTCCTCGGTCAGGTGGGTGACCTGGCCGTGGGCCAGCGCGACCTCGCCGTCGGCGACGAGCTCGGCGGCACCCACGTCGATGTAGTAGCCCGAGCCGCGGCGCAGGTACTTCATGAACAACCCGGACCCGTCGTCGCCCCAGTCGTGGCGGAAGCCGGACGCCTCGAGCCGGTCGTAGAAGTCCTTGTCCTTCTGGGCCATCGCCTCGTAGGCCGGGATCTGGAAGGTGTGCAGGATCCGGTAGGGCAAGGAGGCGAAGATGAGGTCGGCCTTCTCGGTGGTCACCCCGGCGGCCACCGCCCGCTCGGAGTAGAGGTCGCCCAGCCCGATCTCCATCAGCGAGTCCGACTTCACGATGTGCGTCGAGGACCGCTGCACCATCGTCACGTCGGCGCCGTGCTCCCAGAGCGCACCGCAGATGTCGAAGGCGCTGTTGTTGGAGCCGATCACCACGCACTTCTTGCCGGCGTACACGTCGGGGCCGGGGTGGGCGCTCGAGTGGTGCTGGTCGCCCCGGAAGACGTCCTGGCCGGGCAGGGTCGGGACGTTCGGCTTGCCCGACATCCCGGTGGCGAGCACCAGCTGCTGGGGCCGCAGCGTCAGCGGGAGCCCCTCGCGCTCCACCTCGACGGTCCACTCCCCGCGCTCCTCGGACCACGTCGCGGAGGTCGCCACGGTCGAGGACCAGTAGGGCACCTCCATCGTGCTCACGTAGGACTCGAGCCAGTCGCCGATCTTGTCCTTCGGAGCGAACACGGGCCAGTTGTCCGGGAACTTCAGGTACGGCAGGTGGTCGTACCAGACCGGGTCGTGGAGGCAGAGCGACTTGTAGCGGTTGCGCCACTGGTCCCCGGGCCGCGGGTGCTTGTCGATGACCAGGGCGGGCACGCCGAGCTGGCGCAGCCGGGCACCGAGCGCGATGCCGCCCTGCCCACCGCCGACGACGAGCACGTAGGGCTGCTCGACCGAGCCGAGCGACTCGGCCTCGGCCTGCCGGCGCTCCTTCCACGTCTGCCGGTCCTTGTCGATGCCGTGCTGGGCACCCATGGGTCGCCGAGCACCGCGCGGCTCCTCGTGGCCCTTGAGCTCCTGCAGCGAGGTGAGGAGGGTCCAGGCGCGGTCCTCGCCGTCCTCGCTGACCAGACGCAGCAGGCCGCCGCCCCGGCCCACGGCGGTCTCGAAGACGAACCACGCGGTGACCACGCCGTCGGCCCCGTCGGCGGGCTCGCTGAGCGCGAAGCCGCGGGGGTCGGTGGCCTCGAGGGTGTGGGTCAGCAGGTCGGCGACGCCGGCCGGGTCCTCCACGGTCTTGAGGTTCCAGGTGAACGCGACCAGGTCGCGCCAGAAGCTGGTGGTGGCGAACAGCCGCGACGCTCCGGCGACGTCCCGCGCCACCAGCGCCTCCTCGAACGACGCGAACCACGCCTCGGCGCGGTCGCTGGCCGACAGCTGGGCGGCCGGCCTCTCCTCGGTCTGGGTCATGGCGCCAGCAGACCGCCGACCAACCCCGGGGCGACAGGGTTGCAGCGAGTTGCAACCCTTCGAGGCTTTCTGCGCTCGCACCTCAGGACGAGTGTGGCCGCTGTCACACGGCGCGGCGTACGGTGAACGGGCCACGGGGTGAGGAGGCGTGATGGTGGCTGCGGCCCCGGCGTTCGGCGCGATCGCGCCCGGCACCGACCTCAGCCTGCACGCCCGCGAGCTGGTCCGGATCCACGACGCGGTGCTGAGCGGCTCCAGACCGCCCGAGCGCCCGCGGGCCCTGGTGGCCCGCTCGTGGTCGCGGGTCATGCGGATGGGGCTGGCCGCCGACCAGGTCAACACCCGGCGGCCGCTCAGCGCCGACGAGCTGGCCCGGCGCCGGCGCACGTCGCGGCTCTCGCTGGTGGTCGACGAGCTGCGCCGAGTGCTGACCAGCGTGGCGGACGCCTCGATGTTCCTCGTGGTCGTGTGCGACGCCGACGGGGTGGTCCTCTGGCGCGAGGGCTCGCCGCGCGTGCAGCTGACCGCCGACCGGCTCGGCTTCCTCGAGGGGATGGTGTGGACCGAGCAGGTGGTCGGCACCAACGCCATCGGCACCGCCCTGGCCGAGGCCACGCCGGTGCAGCTGTTCTCGGCCGAGCACTACGAGAGCCAGCAGCACCCGTGGTACTGCACCGCCGCGCCCCTCCACGACCCGCGCAGCGGCGAGCTGCTCGGTGTCATCGACGTGAGCGGTCCCGCCCTGACCCTGCACCCCGCGATCGGTGCCCTGGTCGAGAGCGCCGTGCGGCTGGCCGAGGCCTCGCTGTGGCGCCAGCACCGGGAGCGGCTGGAGTCGCTGCGCCGCTCGACGGAGTCGGTGGTCAGCACGACCTCGGGTCCGCTCCTCGTGGTCGACGACCACGGCTGGGTGGCCCACCACGCAGGCATCGCCGCCCGTGACCGGATCGGCGTACCGCGGGCCGACCACGCGGTCGCCGTGCCGGGGCTGGGGCTGTGCCTGCCCGAGCGGCTCGGTGACGGCTGGCTGGTGCGTCCCCGCACCCGCGACACCTCGATCCGGGCGCGCCTCGACGGCTGCCTGCTCGACGTGCTCGCCGACGGCGGGTCCTGGCGGGCGGCCCTCACCCCGCGGCACGCCGAGATCCTCCGGCTGCTGGCGGCCGCAGGACCCACGGGCCTGACCGCCGCCGACCTCAGCACGCGTGTCTTCGGCGACGGCGCCCACGCGGTCACGGTCCGCGCCGAGGTCTCCCGGCTCCGGCGCGTGGTCGGCGCCCTCGTCGCGACCGCGCCGTACCGGCTGGCGGACGGCGTGGTGCTCGATACCTCGGCGGAGAGCTCGCCGAGCCAGTCGTCCGGCCAGCCGTCGGGCTAGCCCTCGGCCACCTGGTGGGCGGTCACCACGTCGTGGGCGGCGGCCCACTGGGCGATGTCGCGGCGCTCGATGGCCGCGGCCATCAGGTCGGGGAACAGGTCGGGGGTGCAGGCGAAGGCGGGCACGCCGATCGCTGCGAGCGCGGCGGCGTGGTCGGCGTCGTACGACGGAGCGCCGGAGTCGCTCAGGGCCAGCAGGGCCACCATGGTGGCGCCCGAGCCCACGATCTCGGCCGAGCGGCGCAGCATCTCCTCGGCGATGCCGCCCTCGAACAGGTCGCTGATGAGCACGAAGACCGTGTCGTGCGGGTGCTCCACCAGCCCCTGGCAGTAGGCGATGGCCCGGTTGATGTCGGTGCCGCCGCCGAGCTGCACCCCGAACAGCACGTCCACCGGGTCGGACAGCTCGTCGGTCAGGTCGACCACCTCGGTGTCGAAGACCACCAGGCTGGTGGCCACCGACCGCAGCGAGGCCAGCACCGCGCCGAAGACGCTGGAGTAGACGATCGACTCCGCCATCGAGCCGGACTGATCGATGCACAGCACGATGTGCCGCTCGACGCGGGTGGAGCGCCGGGCGTGGCCCACCAGCCGCTCCGGCACGACGGTGCGGTGCTCGGGCAGGTAGTGCTTGAGGTTGGCCGCGATCGTGCGGCCCCAGTCGATGTCGGAGTGCCGGGGTCGGCGGGTCCGCGCGGCCCGGTTGAGGGCACCGGTCACGCTCTGCACCGTCTGCGACCGCAGCCGCTCCTCGAGCTGGTCGGTCACCGCCCGCACCACCGCCCGCGCCGTGGCGCGGCTGCGCTCGGGGATGGCGTGGTTGAGCCCGATCAGCGTGGAGACCATCCCGATGTCGGGCTGCACCGACTCCATCAGCTCCGGCTCCAGCAGCAGCTGGTGCAGCCCCAGCCGCTCCATGGCGTCGGCCTGCATCACCTGGACCACCGAGGACGGGAAGTAGGTGCGGATGTCGCCCAGCCACCGCGCGACCCGGGGAGCGCTGCGCCCCATGCCGGCGCGCCGGCTGCCGTCGTAGAGCTCGGCCAGGGCCTTGTCGCGCTCGGCGTCCTCGGCGGACAGTCCCGAGCCGGTCGCTCCCGGACCAGCCCCCAACCCGATGCCGTCGGCCTCCTCGCCGCCGAGCACCAGCCGCCAGCGCGTCAGCCGGTCGCGCGTCTCCTCGCTCACCGCTCCCCCGCTCCCGGCAGGCCGAGCAGCTCGGCCATCCGGCGTACGGCGGGCAGCGCCCGCTCGATGTGGAGGTCACCGTCCTCGGCGGGCCCGGCCGCCGGGCCGGCGCCGCGGTGCTTGAGCCGCCCGCCCAGCTGCCGCCGCTCGGCCGGCTCGAAGCGGGAGAAGGTGCGGCGCAGCAGCGGCAGCAGGTCCTCGAAGGTCGTCTCCTCCACGGTGGCCACCCACTCGTCGACGATCCGGAGCAGCTCGGCGTCGTGCAGCAGGAGCACCGCGTCGCCCTCCAGGAAGCCGTCGAGCCAGGCGGCCCCGGCCGCGGGGGCGGTGCCCACCGAGAGGCGACGGCTCAGGCGATCGGCCACGTCGCCGGTGCCGAGCACCTCCAGGTCGAGCAGGATCCGGTTCACGCGTCCGGAGACCAGCCCGTGCACCACGTCGTCGGAGGCCACCGCCAGCAGCGCGTCGCGCCAGACCGGGGGCTCGGCCTCCACCAGGCTGATCCCCCGCTGGGCGGCGTCGACGGCGGTGCGCATGCGCGTCGCGGCGTCGTCGTCGAGCGAGGCGCAGCCGGGCCGCAGGTCCACCGACGCGCGGGCCACCATCGTGTCCAGCACCTCGGCCACCAGCGAGGTGTCCGCGCCGCGCACGTCGCCGTAGCGACGGGTCCGGGCCAGCGGCTCGATCGTCTCCAGCAGGGCCACCACGTCCTGCTGCCGGGCCGTCTGCACGGCCAGGGCCTCGAGCACCCGGGTCAGGGCATCGGGCAGGTCGGCGAGGAAGCACTGCTCGACCAGGCCCCCCAGCGCGCCGAGGTCGGTGGCCTCAGCGGCCCGCTCCGCGACCAGGGCGGTGGCGGCGCCGAGCACCGTGGTGCCGTGGAGGCCGGCCTCGACCAGCGCGACGGCGAACTCCGGCTGCCAGGCCAGCGTCCAGCCCTCCTTGAAGGTGCCGGTGCTCCGGCCGGCATCCGCGGGCGTGCCCCACGGGATGCCGAGGAGGCGGAGCCGGTGCAGCAGCAGCGAGCGCTCGCGCTGCGGCTCCTTGCGCAGGTCGAGCACGACGGTCGTCTGGCTCGGCGACGGCTTGAGCCGCAGCGAGCGCTGCAGCCGCGCGAGGTCCCGGGCCAGCGGCACCATCGGCGCGGCGGCCGGCACGCTGCCGAGCAGCTCGCCCACGACCAGCCGGCGGTGCACGAGCTGCAGCGGCACGTCCGAGCCCTCGCACAGCACCGCCTGGGTCGCGTCGTTGAGCTCGGTCAGCCCGACCGACGGCCGGCCGCGCACGGCCGCCAGCGCGTCGGCGAGCCGCACCGCCTCCACCACTGAGGCCGGCGCCGCCGGGAGCCCCTCGTCGCGCAGGGCCCGCGCGACCCGCGTCAGCCAGCTCGGGACGACCAGGTCGGCGCCGTCCTGCTCGGCCCAGGTGAGGTAGAGGTGCTGGTACCAGCCGGGCGAGGTCACGCCCGCCCCGTAGCCGCTGGCCACCGCCAGCCGGTCCGCCGTCCACGGCGCCCAGGTGGCGGCCACCTTGGTCCGCGGCAGCCTGGCCAGCAGCGCGGTGTCGTGGCTGACCGAGGGGAACGCGTCGGGGTGCAGCACCGGCGCGTGGTAGGCGCCGCACACCACGGCGATCCGCTCGAAACCCTCCTTGAGGGCCGCCCTCAGGACGCGGCGCATGGCGGCCTCGCGGCGCTGGTTCTCCGGGTCGCGGTCGCCGAAGCCGTCGGCCGCCCGCACCTGCGCCATCGCCTCACGGATCATCGCGAACCGCGCGAGCGAGGAGGTGCCGCGGTGCTCCACCGCGTCCTCCCACCACCGCTCGGGGTCGTCGTAGCCCGCCGCCCGGGCCAGGGTGCCGATGGCGTCCGGCGGGTGGGCCGGTACGCCGGCCGCGGGCCCGTCGGTCTCCTCGGCGTCCTTGCCCCCGCCGGCCTGGCCCTCCACCTCGTCCTCGCTGGCCACCACGGATGCCGCGGTGTCCGGCACCACCTCGGCCAGCGTGTGCACGGCCGGGAGGTCCGCGAAGCGCACCTCGGTGCCGCGGGCCACCGCCCAGCGCATGGCGACCCACTCGGGCGAGAACACGGCCAGCGGGTAGAACGCCGCCCGGCGCGGGGCGTCCACGGCGTAGACCAGGGCCGCGACCGGTGGCACCAGGTCGGGGTCGCCGGCCAGGGGCAGCAGCGCGTCCAGCTCGGGCGCCCCCTCGATGACGACCAGGTCCGGCTCGAGCTCCGCCAGCGCGTCCGCGACCGACCGGGCCGAGCCCGGACCGTGGTGGCGGATCCCGAGGACCTCGACGACGCCCACCGGGGTCAGCCGAGCTCCCGGCAGGCGCGGTAGAGGTCGCTCCACTCCGCGCGGTCCTTGACCACGGTCTCGAGGTACTCCTGCCACACGATCCGGTCCTGGACCGGGTCCTTGACCACCGCGCCGGTCAGGGCGGCGGCCACGTCGGCGGCCCGGATCACGCCGTCGCCGAAGTGGGCCGCGAGGGCCACGCCGTTGGTCATCACCGAGATCGCCTCGGCGGTCGACAGCGTCGCGCTGGGCGACTTGACCGTGGTGCGCTGGTTGAGGGTGGTGCCGGAGCGCAGCTCGCGGAAGATCGTCACCACCCGCTCGATCTCCGAGAGCGCCTCGATCTCCGGCGGCAGCTCGAGGGACCGTCCCACCGCGGCCACCCGCGTGCGGACGATCTCCACCTCCTGCTCGAGGGTGTCGGGCAGCGGCAGGACCAGCGTGTTGAACCGCCGGCGCAGCGCCGAGGACAGGTCGTTCACGCCCTTGTCGCGGTTGTTGGCCGTGGCGATGACGTTGAAGCCGTGCAGCGCCTGCACCTCGCCGTCGAGCTCGGGGATCGGCAGGGACTTCTCCGACAGGATCGAGATCAGCGCGTCCTGCACGTCGGCCGGGATACGGGTCAGCTCCTCGATGCGCACGACCGAGCCCAGCTCCATCGCCCGCATCACCGGGCTCGGCACCACCGCACTCCTCGAGGGCCCCTCGGCCAGCAACCGGGCGTAGTTCCAGCCGTAGCGCAGCGACTCCTCCGGCGTCCCGGCCGTGCCCTGCACCACCAGCGTGGAGTCGCCGGAGACGGCCGCGGCCAGGTGCTCGCTGACCCAGGTCTTCGCCGTGCCGGGCACGCCCAGCAGAAGCAGCGCCCGGTCGGTGGCCAGGGAGGCCACGGCGATCTCGATGAGGCGGCTCGAGCCGAGGTACTTCGGCGTGATCACGGTGCCGTCGTCGAGCTCGCCGCCGAGCAGGTAGGTGGCCACCGCCCAGGGCGAGAGCCGCCACCGCGGCGGGCGGGGCCGGTCGTCGGCCGCCGCGAGCGCCGCCAGCTCGTCGGCGTACTCGTCCTCGGCGTGCGCGCGCAGGAGCTCGGTCGGGGTGTCGGTCATCGGAAGGCCTCCGGGATCTCGGTGACGAGGGCGAGGTACTGGACGAGCCGGGCCACGCGTTCCCGGGCGCCGCCCTGGAGGCCGGCGAGCCAGCCCTCCAGGGCCGGCCGGGTGACCGGGTCGAGCCCGGTCGCGAGCGGGAGGGACAGCTGGGCGACGAGC
>CAZEPK010000111.1:0-13944 GCA_964514085.1 uncultured Nocardioides sp. | reverse complement strand
ACCGAGGGTCCGATGAGCCTGCCGATCTTCCCGACGGTGCTCAAGGGCATCTCCGTGATCGGCTCCATCGTCGGCACCCGCCAGGACCTCGCCGAGGTCTTCGAGCTCCACGCCCAGGGCCGGACCCGTGTCATCGCGGAGAGCCGCAAGCTGGACCAGGTCAACGAGTCGATCGACGATGTCCTCGCCGGCCGCGCAGCCGCACGGTTGGTCTTCGAGTTCTGAGGTCTCCGGCGTGGCAGCCGCACCGTCGTCCCGCGCGGACTGCGGGATCGACCTCTACTGGCTCCCCCTGGGCGCCGGCGGCTGGTTGGTCCCGCGGTGCGGCAGGACCTTCGAGCGGGTGTCCGCGGCTCGGGAGAACCGGTCCGCGCGCCCGCTGTACCACTCAGCGCTCGAGGTCGTCCACCACGGCATGCGCTACGTCATCGAGATGGCGCCCGCCTGGTCGTGCACCGACCCCTCCCGGGGCGTGGTCGTCGTCGGTCCGGTCGGGGCCGCGTCCCTCGGCCGGCTGAAGGCCTTCCGCTACGAGGTCCGGTGCTGGCCCGGAGGCGTGATCCCGGACCGCGCCTGGGCCGTCGAGAGCCCGCAGGGGCTCACCGATGTCGAGGCCATGTCGGCCCGGGTGCTGAGCCAGGTGGCGAACGTGCCGCCGCTGACGTGGGGCCGTGACGACCTGCGGCTCGGGGACATGTGGAACTCCAACAGCGTGGTGGCATGGCTCCTCTCGACCTGCGGTCTCGACGCTGCCGCCCTCGTGCCGCCCGGCGGAGGGCGCGCACCCGGGTGGCACGCAGGCGTGGCCATGGGCGACCGGGTCGCGCTCGAGAACCGCGGGATGAACTCATGACGACCGGCCGACCGGGATCCCTCGACGGAGACCTCGTAGGTCCCCGGCACTCGGGTCCTTCGTCACTGTCGGCGCCACGCGGCCCAGCCCAGGCTCGAGCTATGGTGCGACACGTCTACCCGTTCAGCGACGGCAACAAGGACCAGAAGGAGCTGCTGGGGGGCAAAGGCGCCAACCTGGCCGAGATGACGCGGTTGGGACTGCCCGTTCCCCCCGGCTTCACCATCACCACCGAGGCCTGCCGGGCCTACCTCGCCACCGGAGTGCTGCCGGAGGGCCTCGAGCAGGAGATCGACGACCACCTCGGCGCCTTGGAGCAGGCCATGGGCAGGAGGCTGGGCGATCCCGCCGACCCGCTGCTGGTGTCGGTGCGCTCCGGCGCGAAGTTCTCCATGCCGGGGATGATGGAGACCGTCCTGGACCTCGGCCTGAACGACTCGTCCGTGATCGGACTGGCTCGCGCGAGCGGCAGCGAGCGGTTCGCCCTCGACTCCTACCGGCGGCTGCTGCAGATGTTCGGAGCCACGGTGCTCGGCATCGAGGCGGAGGCGTTCGCCGACGAGCTGGCCAAGCTCAAGGCCGGCCGCGGCGTCCAGGCCGACATCGACCTCGGGGCGGCGGACCTGCGTGAACTGGTGACGTCGTACCAGGCGGTGATCCGGGAGCACACAGGCCAGGAGTTCCCGCAGGACCCGCGCGAGCAGGTGCACGCCGCCGTGCTGGCCGTGTTCTCGTCGTGGAACACCGAGCGTGCGGTGCTCTACCGCCGGCAGGAGCTGATCCCGGACGACCTCGGGACCGCGGTGAACGTCCAGGTCATGGTGTTCGGCAACCGCGGACCTGGCTCGGGGTCCGGGGTGTGCTTCACCCGCGACCCCGCCACCGGGCGTCCGGGCGGTTACGGCGACTACCTGCCGGACGCCCAGGGTGAGGACGTCGTGTCGGGGATCCGCAACACGGTCCCGCTGCGGGCCCTCGAGGCGCTCGACCGACCGTCCTACGTCGCCCTGCGCGAGGTGATGGACCAGCTCGAGCGGCACTACCGCGACCTGTGCGACATCGAGTTCACCATCGAGAGCAAGCGGCTCTGGATCCTCCAGACGCGCGTCGGGAAGCGGACGCCGGAGGCCGCCTTCCGCATCGCCCACGCGATGGTGGGGGAGGGGCTGATAGACGCCGACGAGGCCCTCCGCCGGGTCACCGGTGGACAGCTCGCCCAGCTCCTCTTCCCTCGCTTCGACCCGACCGCCGCTCGCGAGCTCCTGACCACTGGGGTCGCTGCGTCGCCCGGGGCCACCTCGGGCCGGATCGCCCTCAGCTCAGCGCGCGCCGCTGCCTGGGGGGCAGCGGGCCAGGACGTCGTGCTGGTGCGCCGCGAGACCAACCCGGACGACCTGCCCGGCATGGTGGCGGCCCGCGGCGTGCTCACCGCGCGCGGCGGCAAGACGTCCCACGCGGCCGTGGTGGCCCGAGGCATGGGGCGCACGTGCGTCTGCGGGGCGGAGGAGCTCGAGGTCGATGTGGAGCGCGGCGAGGTGCGCGTGGCCGGACGGACCCTCGTGGAGGGTGACGTGGTCTCGATCGACGGCACCACGGGCGAGGTGTTCCTGGGCGCCGTTCCCGTCGCCGACTCGGTCGTGCTCCGTCACCTCGAGGGCGCCGGCGTGCCAGCTGAGACCGACGAGGCGGCGGCCACCCTGGTGGAGGCGGTCGCCTTCGTCATGCAGCACGCCGACCACCTCCGCCGGCTCGACGTCCGGGCCAACGCGGACACACCGGACGACGCGGCACGCGCCCGCCGGTTCGGCGCGCAAGGGGTCGGCCTCTGCCGGACCGAGCACATGTTCCTGGGCCCGAGACGCGAGCTCGTCGAGCGCCTCGTGCTGGCGGCGGACGCGGCTGCCCAGGAAGCCGCTCTGGCCGAGCTGCTGCCGCTGCAGCGCCAGGACTTCACCGACATCCTGCGCGAGATGGACGGCCTGCCCGTCACGATCCGGCTCATCGACCCACCGCTGCACGAGTTCCTGCCGGACCACACGGACCTGGCGGTCCGGGTCGCCCTCGAGGACGACCACGGCGAACGGGACGAGCACCACCACGTGCTGCTGGACGCCGTTGCCCGCCTCCACGAGCAGAACCCGATGCTCGGCCTGCGCGGGGTCCGGCTGGGCATCGTCGTGCCGGGACTGGTGGCCATGCAGGCCAGGGCAGTCCTGGAGGCCGCCGCAGACCGCATCGCGGCCGGCGGCGACCCGCGGCCGGAGATCATGGTCCCTCTGGTCGCCACCGCCACCGAGCTGGCGCTGGTCCGCGCGGAGATCGAGGCCGTCGCCGGCGCGATCAGTGCCGAGCGGGGGGTCGACCTGCCGGTCCGCATCGGCACGATGATCGAGGTCCCGCGGGCCGCGCTGACCGCCGACCTGATCGCCGGTCATGCGGACTTCTTCTCGTTCGGCACCAACGACCTGACCCAGCTGACCTGGGGCTTCTCGCGCGACGACGTCGAGGCGGAGTTCTTCTCCACCTACTTCGAGCGGCGAGTGTTCTCGGTGTCGCCGTTCGAGTCGATCGACGTCGACGGTGTCGGCGCGCTGGTGGAGTCCGCGGCGCGGCTGGGTCGGCAGGTCCGATCCGACCTGCACCTCGGGGTCTGTGGCGAGCACGGCGGCGACCCCAGCTCGATCCACTTCTTCGAACGGGTCGGCCTCGACTACGTCTCGTGCTCGCCCTTCCGCGTCCCGGTGGCTCGTCTGGAAGCCGCACGAGCGCGACTCCTGCGAGACCCCGCGCCGGGAGGACACCGTGGACGCGACTGACGAGAGCACGACGTCGGGCCGGGAGGTGGGGCTGGAGCAGCTCAGCCCCTACGACTGCTGGCGACTGGTCACCGCAGCCGGGGGCGCGCTCGGCGTCGCGCGCGTGGTGTGGTCGGAGGACGACCGCCCAGCCGTGGTGCCCGTCAACTACACCGTGGCTGACGGCTCCATCTGGTTCCAGACCACGCCGGGCTCGAGGCTGGCCAGAGCGTGCTCGGACCGCGAGGTCCTGGTCGAGGTCGACCACGTCGACCCGGTGCAGCGGACGGGCTGGAGTGTCGTGGTGACGGGACGCGCAGGCTGCCTCTCCTCATCTGAGGACCGCGGCATGCTCGGTGATCTGCAGGTGTGGCCGGCCGGGTCGCGTCAGCTGCTCGTCCGGGTCCAGCCGGACCTGCTCACCGGGCGCCGGTTGCGTCGCCGCTGAGTGCTCGGTGGAGGCGCGCCCGAAGTCGCCACGTCGAAGGCACAGGAAGGAGGGGCCCGAGCCGTGACCGGCTCGGGCCCCTCCTCGTCGACTCAGAGGACCGCCGCGCCGACCGCGACGGCAACCGTGCTGAGCACCAGCAGGATGGCGACGAGCGGCAGGACGAACCGCAGGTACTGGTCGTAGCGGACCTTGGCCAGCGCCAGCCCGCCCATGACCACTGCGGACGTGGGCGTGATGAGGTTGATGATGCCCGAGGCGGACTGGTACGCCGTCACCACGATCGCCCGGGGGACGCCCGCGAAGTCGGCGAGCGGCGCGAGGATCGGCATCGCGAGCGCAGCGTGCCCGGAGGTGGAAGGCACGAGGAAGGCCAGGGGCAGGTTGACCAGCAGCATCGCGGCGCCGAAGAGGCCGGAGGACGTGTTGCCCACGACGTTCTCCATGGAGTGGAGGATCGTGCCGGTGATCTCGGAGTTGTTCATGATCACGGTGACCCCGCGCGCGAGCACGATGATGAGGCCGACGCCCAGGAAGTCGCCCGCGCCCTTGACCAGCGTGTCGGTCAGGCCCTTCTCGCCCAGACCGCCGACGAGTCCTACGACGAGCGACATGACGATGAAGAGCGCGGCCAGCTCGGGGAAGTACCAGTCGAGCTGCCAGCCGAAGCTCGCGGCGTCGGGACCGTGGATCACCTGTGCCCAGGGCACGATGGCGAAGATCATGAAGGCGAAGGTGAGCCCGACGATCGCCAGCACCGTCTTCTCGCGACCCGTGAGCGCGGCGGCCTCACGGAGGCCGTGCGCGCGCAGCTCGTCGTCACCCTCGGCGTCGGCCACCCGGGAGGCAGTCGGGTCGGCGTGCACCTTCCGGGCGTACCGCACGACCCACCAGACGCCGACCGGGACGAGCACGAGGTACATGAGGAACCTGAGGCCGATGCCGTCGCCGATGGAGATGCCCGCCGCGTCCGAGGCGACGCCGGTCGCGAAGGGGTTGACGGTGGAGGCGAGGACGCCGATGCCGGCGCCTACGAGGATCGTCGCGGCGGCGACCAGGCGGTCGTAGCCCAGCGCCAGCATCAGTGGGATCACCAAGGCGTAGAAGCCGAGGGTCTCCTCGGCCATGCCCTCGGTCGTGCCGCCGATGGAGAAGAGCACCATCAGGACGGCGATGAGTGCGGTGCCCCGGCCGCTCATCCGAGTGGCGACGCGGGCCACGCCGTTGTCGATGGCTCCGGTCTTCATGGCCATCGTGATGAAGACCCCGATCGCCAGCACGAACATGAAGACGCCGGCTGCACCGTAGAGCTCCCCCGACTCGTAGGGACCGATCTTCCCGTCCGGGTTCATGACGCCGTACAAGCCGTTGATCGGTGCCAGGAAGAGGTCCATCAGCCGGTCGCCGAAGGAGAGTGCGCTGTCGGTGTGGTGGTAGCTGCCGGGGACGGGAGCGCCGCTCTGGGCGTCGCTGTCGTAGGTGCCGGTGGGGACCACGAAGGCCAGCAGCCAGACGCCGATCGTGACTCCGAAGAGCACCGTGAAGGCGCTGGGGAAGCGGAAGCGCCTCGGCGCCTCGGTCCTGGGCTCCGGCGTCGCCCGACGAGGTGACGGGGGAGCAGGGGTGTGGGTGGCCATGACGGGGCCTCCTCTCGTACGGACGCTTGTGCGTTGCTCTCAGGCAACCAGTCGTGACAGGCCCTGAGATGAGCCGTGCGGCACTGCGCCTCAGGACCTTCGGCACTGCGTGCCGCTGCCGGGCTCGGCGAGGCTCGGGCCATGCGACGAGGAAGGACGGCACCATGACGCTGCACGTCGATTCAGAGGTCGGGCGCCTGCGCCAGGCGATCCTGCACCGGCCGGACCTGGAGCTGAAGCGGCTCACCCCCACCAACCACGACGAGTTCCTGTTCGACGACGTGCTCTGGGTCAAGCACGCCCGGCAGGAGCACGATGCCTTCGCGGACGCGCTGCGCGACCAGGGTGTCGCCGTGCACCTGCTGCACGAGCTCCTCGCCGAGACGGTGGAGATCCCCGAGGCACGTGAGTACGTACTGGCCCGCACCTTCGACGAGCGGGTGTACGGCCCGATGGCGCTCGACCCGTTGCACGCGGTCTTCAGCCAGCTGTCGAGCCAGGAGCTGACCGAGCACCTGATCGGTGGCATGACCAAACGCGAGCTCCTCGAGCGGGTGCCGGAGCCGTCCTCGGTCGTCGTGCAGGCGCTGGAGCTCGATGACCTGCTGCTGCCGCCGCTCCCCAACCACCTCTTCACCCGCGACACCTCCGCCTGGATCTACGACGGTGTGTCGATCAACGCGATGCGCAAGCGTGCGCGGATGCGCGAGACCATCCACTACGAGGCCATCTACCGGTGGCACCCGGCCTTCGCCGACGCCGGCTTCCGCACGTGGGCCGAGGGGACGGACGCCGGACAGGCGACCACCGAGGGCGGGGACCTGCTGGTGCTCGGGCGCGGCGCTGTCCTGGTCGGCATGAGCGAGCGCACCACCCCGCAGGGGGTCGAGCGGCTCGCCACCCGGCTCTTCGCGGCGGGGAGCGCGGCCAAGGTCGTGGCCCTGGCCATGCCCAAGGCCCGCGCGTTCATGCACCTCGACACCGTCATGACCATGGTCGACGAGGAGACCTTCACCCAGTACGTCGGACTGGGGATGCTGCCGTCGTACACGATCGAGCCGGGCGACACCGACAAGGAGCTCAAGGTCACGGCCAACGCGGCCGAGGGCATGCACGACGCCATCGCCCGCGCGCTCGGCCTGGACTCGATCAGGGTCCTCACCGCCACGCAGGACGTCCACTCCGCAGAGCGGGAGCAGTGGGACGACGGGTGCAACGTCCTCGCCGTCCGACCCGGCGTGGTCGTCGCCTACGAGCGCAACGTCACCACCAACACCTACCTCCGCAAGCACGGGGTGGAGGTCATCACCATCCAGGGCAACGAGCTCGGCCGCGGCCGCGGCGGCCCCCGGTGCATGACCTGCCCCATCGAACGAGAAGGGATCTGACCACCATGGCCTTCAACCTCCGCAACCGCAGCTTCGTCAAGGAGGTGGACTTCACCCCGAAGGAGTGGAAGTTCCTGCTCGACCTGGCCGCTGAGCTCAAGCTGGCGAAGTACGCCGGCTCGGAGCAGCCGCGACTGACGCGGAAGAACATCGCGCTGATCTTCGAGAAGACCTCCACGCGCACCCGGTGCGCCTTCGAGGTGGCCGCGTTCGACCAGGGCGCCCGGGTCAGCTACCTCGACCCCAGCGGCACCCAGATCGGCCACAAGGAGTCGATGGAGGACACCGCCCGGGTCCTGGGCCGGATGTACGACGGCATCGAGTACCGCGGCTCCGCGCAGCACAACGTCGAGACGCTCGCTGCGTACTCCGGGGTCCCGGTCTGGAACGGGCTCACCGACGAGTGGCACCCCACCCAGATGCTGTGCGACATGTTGACCATGCGTGAGCACGCTGGGAAGCACGACGAGGACATCGCCTTCGCCTACCTCGGCGACGCGCGCAACAACGTCGGCAACTCCCTGCTCGTGGCTGGAGCCATGATGGGGATGGACGTGCGCATCGTCGCGCCGCGTGAGCTCTGGAACCACGACGACGTCGTCCGCCAGGCCCAGGGAATCGCCGAGGCGACCGGGGCCCGCATCCTCCAGACCGAGGACGTCGCTGAAGGCGTCCGTGGGGTCGACTTCCTCTACACCGACGTCTGGGTCTCCATGGGAGAGCCTGCCGAGACCTGGGAGGAGCGCATCCAGCTGCTGAAGGCCTACCAGGTCAACATGGACGTGGTGAAGGCGACCGGGAACCCCAAGGTCAAGTTCATGCACTGCCTGCCGGGCTTCCACGACCGGCACACCAAGGTCGGCGAGGACCTGTACCAGAAGACCGGTCTGGACGCGCTCGAGGTGACCGACGAGGTCTTCGAGTCCAGGCACTCGATCGTCTTCGACCAGGCCGAGAACCGCATGCACACCATCAAGGCGGTCCTCGTCGCGACGCTGGGAGGCTGAGGTGCGGATCGTCGTGGCCCTGGGCGGCAACGCGCTGCTCCAGAGGGGTCAGAAGCCGGATGCCGAGGTACAGGAAGCGAATGTCGTCCGCGCGGTCGCTGCACTCGCCCCACTCGCAGAGCAGCACGAGCTGGTGATCACCCACGGCAACGGACCGCAAGTGGGCATCCTGGCGCTGCAGAGTGCCTCCGACCCGCACCTCAGCACGCCGTACCCCTTCGACGTGCTCGGGGCGCAGACCCAGGGCATGATCGGCTACTGGCTCCTGCAGTCGCTGCAGAACCACCTGCCCGGCCGTCAGGTGGCGGCCATCATCAACCAGACCCTCGTGGAGGCCGCCGATCCGGCGTTCGCCGACCCCACCAAGTTCGTCGGCGAGACCTACTCGAGGGAGGAGGCGAACCGGCTTGCCTCCGAGCGCGGCTGGGTCGTCAAGCAGGACGGCGACGCCTGGCGAAGGGTCGTCGGGTCCCCCCGTCCTCAGCGGGTCGTCGAGACGCGACTGATCCGACTCCTCCTGGCCAGTGGCGCCGTCGTCGTCTGTGCCGGCGGCGGCGGTGTGCCCGTCGTCCGCGACACCGGTGGGCGGCTGCGCGGCGTGGAGGCGGTGGTCGACAAGGACCTCACGAGCGCCGTCCTCGCCGAGGCGCTCGACGCCGACGTCCTCCTGGTCCTGACCGACGTGCCTGCCGTGATGCGCCAGTTCGGCACTCCGGGGCAGGTCCCCGTCCTGCGGGCGACGCCGTCTGCCCTGCGGGCACTCGGGGCGCCGGCCGGGTCGATGGGCCCCAAGGTGGACGCCGTCTGCCGCTTCGTCGAGCTCACCGGAGGGATGGCGGCCATCGGTCGTCTCGAGGATGCAGAGGCGATCCTGCGAGGGCGAGCCGGCACCGTCGTCACCCCCGACGGTCGCTACCGGGCGGATGGTGTCGAGGGCCGAGACGCCCCTGACGAGCTGCGGGCCGCCGGATGAGCTGCGCGTCAGGAGTCGCCGGGTCGAAGGTCCCGTCGTAGCGGGCCGGTGGGCCGTACGCGTGCTCGGCCGCGGCGACCACGCTGGTGGCATGACGACGAACCAGATACCCCTCGGCAGCGTGGTCGTAGGCGTCGACGGCTCGGAGCACGGCGACCGCGCCTTGGACTGGGCCGCCCGTCACGCCGAGCTCGAGCACCGCACGGTGGCCATCGTCCACTGTGCCGACACCCAGGTGGTCCGTGCAGGCGAGTGGGTCGAGCTGTCCGGCATCGACCGCAGCCGACTGGACACGGCCCTCGAGGGCGCCGCGCAGCAGGTGCTGGCCAAGGCTCGCGCTCGCGTCCGTGCGACCAGGCCCGGTGTCGACACGATCGGCATCGTTTCCCACGACGACGCGCGCGTCGCTCTCACCGACGCCTCGGCCCGTGCGCACCTCGTCGTGCTCGGCTCCAGGGGTCGCGGACGCCTCGCATCGTCGTTGCTGGGCTCGGTGAGCGCCTCGGTGGTCAAGCACGCCTCGTGTGCTGTCGTGGTCTCGCGACCGACGGTGGCCCGGCAGCCCCGCGCCAACCGCGTGGTGGTCGGTGCGGATCTCGCCGGTCCCGGCGGAGCCGCCCTCGAGTTCGCGTTCGCCGAGGCCTCCCTGCGCCGGTGGCCGCTCACGATCATGCCCTCCACCGTCGAGCGAGAGGGCTCAGCACTCGCCTCTGAGCTGGTCGCGTGCCACGCTGACGCACCCGGCCTCGAGGGGCTCCGTCTCGGCATGGCGGAGTCCCTGGCTGGCCTCGAGGCGAAGTACCCCGACGTGGCAGTCACCCGCGACCTCTCCTGCGGGCTCGTCGACGAGTGCGTCGCCGGCCGGTCGCCGGCAGCAGCCCTCCTGGTCGTCGGGCGGCCCCTCGCCGCTGGTCGGCGGTGGCTCGCCCACCAGTCGGCCGCGCTGCTGGTCGTGGAGCACGCCCACACCGACGTCGTCGTCGTTCCGGAGGCCGGCACCGTCGGCGCGACCGGACCTGCACACTGACCAGACGTTCTCCTGCGGGTCGACACCGGTCGCGCCGTCCGCCGGCGCAGCACGTTGCTGCCCGGGAACGGCGGCCTCGGGCCGACACGGATCACTTGAGGCCGGTCCGGCACCACCTCGCTCGACACCCACCACCAGGCAACGCACCCAGGAGCACCCATGGACAGCCTCACGACGGCCGCCGATCCCCGACCCGAGCTGCTGGCGCGACTCGCCGAGCCGTCTGCGGAGGAGCTCGCAGCGCTGGACGCGTGGTGGCGCGCGAACAACTTCCTGACGGTGGGGCAGATCTACCTGCGGGGCAACGCGCTCCTGCGTGAGCCTCTGACCGCGGAGCACATCAAGCCGCGGCTGCTCGGCCACTGGGGGACCAGCCCGGGGCTGAGCTTCGTCTACGCCCACGCCTCACGTCTCATCCAGCAGACCGGGCAACAGATGATCTACCTGGCCGGACCGGGCCACGGCGGCCCGGCCCTCGTCGCGGCGGGCTACCTGGAGGGGACCTACACCGAGACCTATCCCCACGTCACCCGTGACGAGGAGGGGGTGCTCCGGCTCTTCCGGCAGTTCTCCGCGCCGGGTGGGATCCCGTCGCACGTGTCCGTCCCGACCCCCGGCTCGATCCACGAGGGCGGCGAGCTCGGGTACGTCCTGGTGCACGCCTTCGGCGCCGTGTTCGACAACCCGGACCTGGTGGCCCTGGCGGTGGTCGGTGACGGCGAGGCCGAGACCGGGCCGCTCGAGGGATCGTGGAAGGGCGTCTCGTTCCTCAACCCCGCCCGCGACGGCGCCGTCCTGCCGGTCCTCCACCTCAACGACGGGAAGATCGCCGGTCCGACCGTGCTCTCCCGCAAGGACCCGGCCGAGGTGCGGAGCCTGCTCGAGGGCCACGGGTACGACCTCATCGAGGTCGAGGGCAGCGACCTCCCCGGGATGCACACCCGCTTCGCAGCCGCGCTCGCCGAGGCGTGGGGCAAGATCCGCGCGATCCAGTCGGCCGCCCGCGGTGGCGACTGGGACGGGGCCCGGCTCCGGTGGCCGCTGATCGTGCTGCGCAGCCCGAAGGGCTGGACCGGCCCGCACGAGGTCGACGGCATCGTGGTCGAAGGCACGTGGCGTTCGCACCAGGTCCCTCTGGCGGCGGTGCGGGAGAATCCGGAGCACCTCGCCATCCTCGAGTCGTGGCTGCGGTCCTACCGCCCGCACGAGCTGTTCGACGACGCCGGTGCTCCGGTCGACAGCGTGCTGTCGGCCAACCCCGTCGGAGACCTGCGGATGAGCGCCAGTCCGCACGCCAACGGCGGCCGGCTCACCCGGGACCTGGACCTGCCCGACTTCCGCGCGTACGCCGTCGACGTGCCCTCACCGGCCACGGTGCGGGCCGAGTCGACCCGCAAGCTGGGCGAGCTGATGCGCGACATCTACACCTCCAGCCCCGACCGCTTCCGGTTGTTCTGCCCCGACGAGACGAACTCCAACAGGCTGGGCGCGGTGTTCGAGGTCTCGGACCGGACCTTCGCCGAGCGGGTGACGGAGGACGACGTGTCGATCTCCCGGGACGGTCGGGTGATGGAGGTGCTCAGCGAGCACAACTGCCACGGCTGGCTCGAGGGCTACACCCTCACCGGCCGGCACGGGTGGTTCGCGACCTACGAGGCCTTCGCCATGGTGTCCGCCTCCCAGACCATCCAGCACGCCAAGTGGCTGGAGGAGGCAGCCCACCTCCCGTGGCGGGCGCCCGTGCCGAGCCTGAACATCCTGCTGACCTCGACGGCGTGGCGCAACGACCACAACGGCTTCAGCCACCAAGGTCCCGGCCTCCTCCAGAACGTGCTCACCATCCGCGGCGACGTCGGGCGCGTCTACCTGCCACCGGACGCCAACTGCCTGCTCTCCGTCGCCGACCACTGCATGCGGTCCCGGTCCTACGTGAACCTCGTGGTGATCGACAAGCAACCGCAGCTGCAGTGGCTGACGATGGACCAAGCGGTGGAGCACTGCGAGCGGGGTGCCGGCGTGTGGGAGTGGGCGGGCAACGACGACGGCTCCGCCGAGCCCGACATCGTGCTCGCCTGCGCCGGTGACGTGGTCACCATGGAGACCGTCGCGGCCGCCGAGATCCTGCGCCGCCGCCTTCCGCTGCTGCGCACCCGCGTGGTCAACGTCGTCGACCTGATGACGCTGCCTCGCCCCAAGGACCATCCCCACGGCATGGGCGAGCTGGCCTTCAGGGAGCTGTTCACCGACAGCGTCGACGTCGTGTTCGCCTTCCACGGCTACCCCGGTGCGATCCACCAGCTCGTGCACGGCCGTCCTGATGCGGACCGGTTCCGCGTCCGCGGTTTCATCGAGGAGGGGACCACCACGACGCCGTTCGACATGGTGGTCAAGAACCGCGCCTCGCGGTACCACCTGGTGATGGACGCGCTCAACAACGCTCACAGGACCCCGCCCGGCGCCACTGAGCTGAAGGAGTGGTGCGAGGCGAAGCTGGCCGAGCACCACGACTACGTCCTCGAGCACATGGAGGACCTCCCCGAGATCCGCGAGTGGATCTGGAACGGCCCCGAGGACGACCAGCAGGCTGGTGCGGTCCGAGGCTGAGGGCTCCGCGCCGAGGGCTACTCCGCGGGGACGGAGTAGTCCGCGAGGTGGGACCGGCAGGCGCGCGCCAGCTGGCGGCCCCAGGCCACGGCTTCCTCCAGCTCGCCCTCGACCAAGGGTCCCGTCACGTCGCCCACCAGGAAGCTGACCGGGGGTGTGGTCACGCGGAAGCCCCGCCGGCGGGCCAGGCGGGCCGCCGCACCCGCTGCGGACCGCGGATCCCAGCCCACCTGGGTCGCACGGGTGTCGAACGCCGCCAGCTGCAGTGGTGGCACCTGGTGGTGCCGGCAGGAGCCCAGCCACTCACGCACGCCTCCTCCAGCGCGCTGCGGTGCCGCACCCTGCCGGACGGCGTCCACGCGTGTCGAGGGACGGCTCAGCGAGGAGGCGTGCGTCGGGCCTCCCACCACGAGCAGGTCCAGGTCCGAGGACAGCGTCGCGGGAGCGGAGGTCACGTCGACCAGGCCGGTGCCGACACCGCCGAGCTCGAGCCCGTGCGCGACAGCAGCGGCCACCGCCTCGGTGTTGCCGAACATCGACTCGTAGACCACGAGCGCCTGGACCTGACCTCTGCTGTTCACGGCTTCCTCCTGTGTAGGTCTCCGGACCACCGTCCCGCGGAGGTCAGGGTCCGCAGCAGGGTCTGCAGTCGCCGCCGGGGGAGCCATTGGTCCCGGGCGCAGATGCCTCTGGCCTCCCGCTGGGAGCGCCACGGCACTGCAGGCTGATCACATGAAGGACTGGTACGTCGACCGGGTCGTGGAGAGCCCCACCCGGACCTGCAAGCGGTGTGGACACCCCCTCGCCTGGGTCGAGGACGTCGGCTGGGTCGACACCTCGGACGACGCCTACGACATGTGTGAGGCGGACCCGTACGGCTCCCACCTGCCGGAACGGCTCCCTGGCTGACCTGACTGCTCGAGGCCGTCTGCCGTCAGACGTCGAGGACGGAACGCACCCGCAGGTACTCGTCGTCGTCGATCTCTCCGTCGACCAGTCGCGCGTCGAGCCGCCGTCGAGCCTCGGCCTCCTTGACCTCAGGCAGCGGTCGCCTCCGCGAGCTGGCGACGGCCTTGGCGATGACCACGCCGGCCAGCACCACAAAAGCCACCACGACGGCCGCGACCAGCCAGCCGACGTCGGAGCCGCCCATTCCTTGCATCATGTGGTCCATCTCGTCTCCACCCTCTCTCGTCGTCTTCGTCCCAGTCT
>CAZEPK010000110.1:0-13949 GCA_964514085.1 uncultured Nocardioides sp. | reverse complement strand
GGTTGAGGAGGGCGTTCTGCGCCCGTCTCGAAACCCGGTGACCCGGTGCTGGGACGTGGCAGGGGTCCAGCCGCGGGTTGCGGGGTTTCGAGACGGTTGCTGCGCAACCTCCTCAACCACCGTGGTGTGTGCGCCGGTCTCCTGACCACCGAGGTGCTTGCGTCGGTCTCCCGACCACCGTTCGTTCAGCGGTGGATACGCTCGCGGGATGACCCAGGAGCACCGCCAGAAGTCTGGCTTCGAGACGCGTGCGATCCACGCCGGCTACGAGCCCGACCCGACCACCGGAGCGGTGATCCCGCCCATCTTCGCCACCTCGACCTACAAGCAGGACGGCGTGGGCGGGCTGCGGGGCGGCTACGAGTACAGCCGCTCGGCCAACCCCACCCGGACCGCGCTGGAGTCCACGCTGGCGGCGCTGGAGGAGGGGGAGCGGGGGTTCGCGTTCGCCTCCGGGCTGGCGGCCGAGGACACCGTGCTGCGCGGGCTGCTGGACCCCGGTGACCACGTGGTGCTGCCCAACGACGCGTACGGCGGCACGCACCGCCTCTTCGACAAGGTGGTCCAGCGCTGGGGGGTGGGCCACACGCCCGCCGCGCTGTCCGACCTCGACGCGGTCCGGGCCGCGGTCACCGACCGGACCAGGATGATCTGGGTCGAGACGCCGACCAACCCGCTGCTGGGCATCGCCGACATCGCGGCGCTGGCCACCCTGGCCCACGAGGTCGGCGCGCTGCTGGTCGTCGACAACACCTTCGCCTCGCCGTACCTCCAGCGCCCGCTCACCCTGGGCGCCGACGTGGTCATCCACTCCACGACCAAGTACGTCGGCGGCCACAGCGACGTCGTGGGCGGCGCGGTGGTCGTGCGCGACCTGGACCTGGCCGAGAAGGTGGCCTACCACCAGAACGCCATGGGCGCGGTGGCCGGCGCCTTCGACTCCTGGCTCACCCTGCGCGGCGTCAAGACGCTGGCGGTGCGGATGGAGCAGCACTGCGACAACGCCGAGCGGGTGGTGGACTTCCTCGTGGGCGACGACCGGGTCGAGCACGTCTACTACCCGGGTCTGGCCGACCACCCCGGCCACGAGGTGGCCGCGCGGCAGATGGCCCGCTTCGGCGGGATGGTCTCCTTCCGCGCCAAGGGGGGCGAGGAGCGGGCCCTGCAGGTCTGCGACCGGGCCGAGGTCTTCACGCTGGCCGAGTCGCTCGGTGGCATCGAGTCGCTCATCGAGCACCCCGGCCGGATGACCCACGCCAGCGTGGCCGGCACCGACCTCGAGGTTCCGGCCGACCTGGTCCGGCTCAGCGTGGGCATCGAGACGATCGACGACCTGATCGCCGACCTCGACCGTGCGCTCGGGTAGCGGGCGCTCGAACGGCACCGCGGTCTGCGTCGACTTCGGCTCGACGTTCACCAAGGCGCTGCTCGTCGACCTGACCAGCGGCGCCGTCCTGGCCGGCGCGGAGCACCGGACCACGATCGACACCGACGTCCTGGACGGGTACGACGCGTGCCTGGCCGAGCTGACCGCGGCCGACGCCCGGGCGGCTGAGGCCGAGGTGCTCGCCTGCTCCTCGGCCGGCGGCGGCCTGCGTGTCGCGGTGGTCGGCAACGAGGAGCTGGTCACCGCCGAGGCGGGCCGCCGGGTGGCCCTGTCCAGCGGCGGCAAGGTGGTCACCGTCCGCGCGGTGGCCCAGGGCCACGACCTCGACCTGACCGAGGCGGCCCCCGACGTCGTCCTGCTCACCGGCGGCACCGACGGCGGCAACCCCGAGCCGATCCTGCGGGCCGCGGCGGAGCTCCGCGCGACGGGCTGGCGCGGGCCGACCGTGGTGGCCGGGAACGTCGAGGCCCGGGACGAGGTCAGCGCGCTGCTCGGCGACGCGCCCCACGTGCTGGCCGACAACGTCGTGCCGCAGATCGGTGTCCTGGCCCCGACCAGCGCCCGCCACGCCATCCGCGAGGTGTTCCTCTCCCACGTCATCGGGGGCAAGCACCTCAGCGGGCGCACCCACGACGGCGTCGACACCTTCACCGCGATGGTCCGCGGGGCCACCCCCGACGTGGTGCTCAGCGGCGTGGAGCTGCTGGCCACCGCTGCCGGGGAGGTCGTGGTGGTCGACGTGGGCGGCGCGACCACCGACGTCCACTCCGTGGTGGAGCTGGACCCCGAGCAGGCCGAGCTGGCCCGCGACGTCGTGGCGCCCACCCCGGTGACCCGGACGGTCGAGGGCGACCTCGGCATGCGCTGGTCGGCCGTCTCCACCGTCGAGGAGGCCGGGCTCGAGGACCTGGCGGAGGCCGCCCGTCGCCGCCGCGACGACCCCGGCTTCCTGCCGTCCTCGGCCCAGGAGCAGGAGGACGACGAGGCCATCGCCCGGGCCGCTGTCTCGCTGGCGCTGCGCAGGCACGCCGGCCGGTCCAAGGTCGTGGTCAGCCCCGAGGGCCGGGTGGTGGAGCGCAGCGGCGTCGACCTGCGCCAGGTGGACCTCGTCGTGGGCTCGGGCGGGGTGCTGCGGCACGGCCGGCCGGGCGTGGCGGACCGGGTCCTGGGGGCCAGCGTCGGGCCCGACGGTGACTGGCAGCTGCCCGAACGGGCACCTGTGGTGGTGGACGACGACTACGTGCTGGCTGCGGCCGGACTGCTGGCGACCGAGCACCCCGACGCGGCGTACGGCCTGGTGACGAGCCTGCTGGATAGATTGGCGCCGTGAGCGACCAGGACCTTGCCCCCGCTGGTCGCGACGACGTCGCCGAACGGGCGCGCCGCGAGGGCGTCGCCACCCGGCTCGCGCAGCAGTGGGCGGCGCTGCGGCGACAGGAGCGGCAGCCCGAGCCGGTCGAGATCGCGGCCGGCACGTCGAACTTCAACCGCGCCGAGGTGCCGTACGGCATGGACCTGGCCGCCGCGTGGTCGTGGCGGCTGCTCGTCATCGCGGCAGCGACCGCCCTCCTGTTCTACCTGATCTCGTTCTTCGCCGTCGTGGTCATCCCGGTGGTCGTCGCCATGCTCATCACCGCACTGGTGGCCCCGGTCGTCGACTGGCTCGTCCGCCTGGGCTTCCGTCGGAGCCTGGCGGCGGTCCTGGTCGTCATCATCACGATCGGGACCGTGGCCGCGCTGCTCACCTTCGCGGGCCAGCAGGTGGCCAACGGTGCCTCCGACCTGGCGGACTCCACCGTCGACGGGCTGCAGAAGATCCGGGACTGGTTGCGCGACGGTCCGCTGAACGCCTCGGACTCCCAGATCAACGACTACATCCAGCGCGTCCAGGACGCCATCAGCAAGCAGACCCAGGAGGGCGGCGTCGTCGGCCGCCTGACGGAGGTGGGGAGCGCGGTGGGCCACATCCTGGCCGGCTTCTTCATCGTGCTCTTCTCGACCTACTTCTTCCTCTCCGACGGCAACCGGATCTGGTCCTGGATCGTCCGGCTGTCCCCGCGCGCGGCCCGTGAGCGCGTGGACAGCTCGGGCCGGGTCGCCTGGGTCTCGCTGACCCAGTTCGTGCGGGCCACGGTGATCGTGGCCGCGACCGACGGCATCCTGATCGGCGCCGGTGCCGCCATCATCGGCGTGCCGTTCTCGCTGGCCATCGGCGTCCTGGTCTTCCTGGGTGCCTTCGTGCCGATCATCGGCGCCACCATCGCCGGCTCCGTCGCGGTGCTGGTCGCGCTCGTCGACCAGGGACCGGTCACGGCGCTGATCATGCTGGCCGTGGTGATCGGGGTGCAGCAGCTCGAGGGCCACGTGCTCCAGCCCTTCCTCATGGGCCGCTGGGTCTCGGTGCACCCGCTCGGCGTCATCCTGGCCATCGGCGCCGGCGTGGTGACCGCCGGGGTCGCGGGAGCACTCGTGGCCGTCCCGCTGGCCGCCGCCATGAACGCGGTCGCGGAGCACCTCGCTGCCTACACCGAGCCGGGGGACGACCCCGTCGAGGAGCTGGCCGAGGACTACGTCGAGACCGGGGACCCCCCTCCGGTCGAGGTTGGACCGGAGGCGCCCGGCGACTCCGACGATCCCGAGGACGGTGCGGTCGGTGGCTGAACCCCAGGTCGGCGGAGTGGCCGGTGACGTGGCCGGTGACGTGGTCGCCGGCGTGTCCCTGGCGGACGTCCAGGTCGCGCGCGAGGTGATCCGCCACGTGGCCATCGAGACGCCGATGGAGCAGTCGCGGTGGCTCTCCGCGCTCGTCGGCGGCGAGGTCTGGCTCAAGTGCGAGAACCTCCAGCGCACGGGCTCCTTCAAGATCCGCGGCGGGTACGTCCGGATCTCGCGGCTCGACGCCGAGGAGCGGGCCCGGGGCGTCGTCGCCGCCTCCGCGGGCAACCACGCGCAGGGCGTGGCCCTGGCCGCGCAGCTGCTCGGCATCAAGGCCACGGTGTTCATGCCGGAGGGGGCGCCGATCCCCAAGGAGCGGGCCACCCGCGGGTACGGCGCCGACGTGGTCTTCGAGGGCAAGTACCTCGAGGACTCGCTCGTGGCCGCCCGGCGCTTCGCGGACCAGACCGGTGCGGTGCTGATCCACCCCTTCGACCACGTGGACATCGTGGCCGGCCAGGGGACCCTGGGCCTCGAGGTGCTCGAGCAGGTGCCCCAGGTCAAGACGGTGCTCGTCCCCTGCGGCGGGGGTGGCCTGCTCGGCGGCGTCGCGCTGGCCGTCAAGGCGCTGCGGCCCGACGTGCGGGTGGTCGGGGTCCAGGCCGCGGGGGCCGCGGCCTACCCCGACTCGCTGGCGCAGGGGCGCCCGGTCCCGCTCTCGTCGATGAAGACCATGGCCGACGGCATCGCCGTCGGGCTACCCGGCCCGGTGCCGTTCGCCGAGGTGCAGGACCACGTCGACGAGATCCGCACCGTGTCGGAGGAGCTGCTGTCGCGGGCGGTGCTCGCGGTTGCAGAGCGGGCCAAGATGGTGGTCGAGCCGGCGGGCGCCGCCGCGGTCGCCGCGCTGCTGGACACCCCGCACGACTTCGAGGGCCCCGTCGTCGCCGTCCTGTCCGGCGGCAACATCGACCCCCTGCTCCTGGGCAAGGTGATCCGCCACGGCATGGCCGCGGCGGGCCGCTACCTGCACCTGCACGTCACCATCCCCGACACCCCGGGCGGGCTGGCCCAGCTGCTGACCGAGGTGGGCGGCAGCGGCGCCAACGTGCTCGAGGTGGCGCACGAGCGGATCTCGCCGATGCTGAACCTCGAGGAGGTCGAGGTGCAGCTCCAGCTGGAGACCCGCGGGGCGGAGCACTCCGAGCAGGTCCTGGCCCGGCTGCGGGAGCAGGGCTACCGCGTCATCGAGTGACCCCGCCCGTGGTGGGAGCGGCAGTCGGGACCGACCTCAGCCGGCGTACGGCGTCGCGCTGACGACCTCGACCTTGTTGGTCCGGCCGTTGGGGCCGGTGAACTCCACCACGCTGCCGGTCTCCGCGCCGAGGAGGGCCGCGCCGAGGGGCGCCTGCGGTGAGAAGACGGTGACGCCCTCGACGTACTCCTCGTTCTCGCGGGCGCCGAGGAGGAAGGACTCGGCCTCGTCGTCCTTGTCGCCCTCGAACTTGTAGGTCACGACCTTGCCGGCCGCGACGATCCCGTCGTCGGCGGGGACGGTGGTCTCGGCGTTCTGTAGGACGTGCTCGAGCTGGCGGATCTGGCCCTCGAGCTTGCCCTGCTCCTCGCGCGCGGCGTGGTAGCCGCCGTTCTCCTTCAGGTCACCCTCGTCGCGAGCCGCGCTGATCCGGCTGACGATGTGCTCGCGGCGCGGGCCCTTCATGGCCTCGAGCTCCGCCGTCAGCGCGTCGAGCGCCTTCTGGGTCAGCCAGATGGGGCCCTGCTGCTCGGTCTGCTGAGTCATGGGGGTACTCCTGCGGTGGGTCTCGGGTTGGGGGGCGTCGTGCGGTGCGTCGAGCGACGACGCCTGTCGACGCGGGGTCCTGTGGGGGTACCCAGCGGGACGACCAGACGGACGAGTCTAGACGAGATCGGGCCCAGGGCTGAGCCGAACCCTCCCGCGGCGGCTCAGCGCGGCTGACCCTGGTCCGGCGCGGTGCAGCCGATGCTCTCCACCGAGGTGGCCCGCCGCTCGGTGCGGATGGTCTGCTCCTGGCGCCTGCCCAGGGCCGGGTCGGGGGTGAAGGTCAGCTCCCCGACGGTCGTGTGGTCGGTGGCGTAGGCGCGCAGGGTGCAGGAGGCCTCGACGTCGTCGTCGAGGCTGACCAGGAGCACGGCAGTGACGTGGTGGTCGTCGGTCACCGAGAAGGTCTCGAGCTGGGAGGTGACCTCCGGCGTGGAGTGCTCGTAGACCGTCCAGGCCAGCCAGCCTGCGAAGACCACGGCCAGGGCCACCGAGGCGATGACCGTCGCGCGGCGCCGGGTCGGCGACGGCGCGCCGTACCTGCCCTCGAGGGTGTCCTGCGCGCTCACCCGGCAAGGGTCGCACCTAGGCTTGACCGGTGACCGCAGCACCCCCGGCCGGACGGCCTCGCACTGGACTGCGCCTGATGCACGTGCACGCGCACCCCGACGACGAGTCGAGCAAGGGCGCGGCCTCCACGGCGATGTACGTCGCCGAGGGCGTCGACGTGCACGTGGTGACCTGCACCGGCGGCGAGCGCGGCTCCATCCTGAACCCCAAGATGGAGCGCCCCGACGTCCTGGAGAACATGGCCGAGATCCGCCGCCAGGAGATGGAGCGGGCGCGCGACATCCTGGGCATCCGCCAGGACTGGCTGGGCTTCGTGGACTCCGGCTGGCCCGAGGGCGACCCCAAGCCGCCGCTGCCCGAGGGCTGCTTCGCCCTGGTGCCGATCGAGGAGGCGGCCGCGCCGCTGGTGCGGCTGATCCGCTCGTTCCGCCCGCACGTGATGACGACGTACGACGAGCGGGGCGGCTACCCGCACCCCGACCACGTCAAGTGCCACGAGATCTCGGTCTACGCCTTCGAGGCCGCGGCCGACCCCGAGCGCTACCCCGAGCTCGGTGAGCCGTGGCAGGTGCTGAAGCTCTACTACCACCACTCGTTCAACCGCCCCCGCATGCAGGCGATCCACGACGCGATGGTGGCCCACGGCCTGGAGTCGCCCTGGGAAGAGCGGCTCAAGGAGTGGAAGGACGAGCCGGAGTGGGACGCGCGCATCACCACCCGCGTCCCGTGCGGGGACTACTTCGGCGTCCGGGACCAGGCGCTGCTCGCGCACGCCACCCAGATCGACCCGGACGGCTTCTGGTTCGCGATCCCGCGCGAGCTGCAGGTCGAGGTGTGGCCGACGGAGGACTTCGAGCTGGTGACGTCGTTCGTCGACAGCCCCGTCCCCGAGGACGACCTGTTCACCGGCATCACGGTCGAGGGCCCCACGGCCTCCTGAGGTAGTGCCTGAGACACTGGAGGCATGTCCGTCGCCGCTGTCCTGATGCCCGTCGCCCAGCTGCTCGTCGCAGCTGCCGACCAGACGCCGGAGGACGAGGACGTGAAGGCGGGCTGGACGGCGTTCGTGCTGTTCCTGCTGCTCATCGCGGCCGTCGTGGTGCTCTCGTTCAGCCTGGTCAAGCAGCTCCGCAAGGCCCAGGCGGCCAAGGACGCCGGGATCTACGGCGAGGACCCCGAGGTCGAGGCCGGGGCCAGCGAGCCCGAGAACCACTCGGCCTCCTGACGGGGTACCACCCGCCCGTGGAGCTCCCTGCCCAGCTGGTCGCCGTCCGCGAGCCGGCGAACCCCGCCGGCGTCGTGCTGGTCCTGCACGGGGGTGCCTCCCGCGGCAGCCAGGTGGCGGTCAGCCCCACCCAGCTGTCCGTCCTCCGCATGATCCCCACGGCCCGCGCGGTGGCCCGTGCGGGCCGCGGTCGGCTGGCCGTCTACCGCCTGCTCAACACCTACCGCGGCTGGGACAGCAGCCACACGCCGTTAGAGGACGCCGACCGCGCCGTGGGGGTCCTGGCCGAGCGCTTCCCGGGCGTGCCGGTGGGGCTGGTCGGCCACTCGCTCGGCGGCCGCGCCGCGCTGCTCGCGGGGGACGCGCCCGGCGTGCGGTCGGTGGTGGCCCTCAACCCGTGGGTCTACCCCGACGACTCCGCGGACCTGGCCGGGCGCAGGGTCCTCATCCTGCACGGCACCGAGGACCGGATCGCCTCGATCGAGCGGGCCCGAGCCGTGGCCCGGACGCTGTCGCGCACCGCCGACGTGGAGCTCGTCGAGGTGCCGGGCGGCAAGCACGCGATGCTCGCGCACGGCCGGGAGTTCGACGGTCGGGCGGCGGAGTTCACGCGCGAGGCACTGCTGGACGGAGCGGGTACCGGCCACGCATGACCCAGACATTCCGCAAGGGCGACAAAGTCGAGTGGGACAGCCACGGCGGCAAGGCGGTCGGCACGGTCGAGCGCAAGATCACCGAGCGCACGGAGGCCGGCGGCCGCACGGTCGACGCCTCACCCGACGGGCCGCAGTACCTCGTGCGCAGCGAGAAGTCCGGCGGCACCGCGGTGCACAAGCCGGACGCGCTGCGCCGCCGCTCCTAGGACGAGCAGCGGCCCGGAACCGCAGGGGTCAGGCGGCCCAGCGCGTCGAGTCGGCGATGAGGTCGGCCAGGCCCGACACGCCCTCGAGGTCCGCCCGACGGTCGAGCAGGTCGAGCACGTGGCGGCGGTACTGCCAGGCGGCGTCCCGCCGGCGCTGCTCGCGGGCGATGGCGGGGTCGGTGATGGACTCTGGCGTGAGCATGATCAAAGTCTAGCGACTTAGTCGACTTGGATCAACGCCGGCTGACCAGGAGCGGTTGGGCCACGTGGGCCAGAACGCCTTTGCGGTCCGAGAGCACGGCGTGAGCCAGGCCGCGCCCCTGCGGACCGAGGTCGGTGGCGGCGTCCATCCAGAGCCACTCCTCGGTAGGCACCCGCTCCACGGTCACGGTGAGGGTGTTGGGGATCGACCACCACTGGTCGATCGGTAGTCGCGCGGAGACGCCGTTCGCGGAGTCGGCCACGACCATCAGCCGGTGCAGCGGGGCCGTCTCCTCACCGGCGACCAGCGGGATCCGCACCCGGGCCCAGAGCCGGGCCTGGCCGGTCGGCGGCCCGTCGAAGCCGCCGTCGACGAAGCGCCAGTCCACCGACGGCCCGTAGCCCCACTCCGGCGGCACCCCCTCGAAGTACGACGTCACGCCGGTGTCCGGCAGCGCCGGCAGCTCGGCCGGCGGCTCGACCAGGTGGGCGGTGGAGCCTGGGTCCTCGCGCACCCGCCAGGCGGTCGCCGTGCAGGCCAGCCGGTCGTCGGCGAACAGCCGGGCCGCGACCATCTCCACCCGGCGTCCGGGGCGGACCACCTCCGCCTCGGTGCGGATGCGGCCCCGCGGGATGGCGCCGAGCATGTCGACGGTCAGCCGGGCGATGGTGAAGGCCGGGTCGTCGGTCGTGGCGTCGACCGCCCGGGCCAGCAGCGCCGAGGGCGGGCCGCCGTGCTGGGCCGTCAGGTCCCACGGACTGGTGGTGGCCACGGTGGACTCGAAGCTCCCGTCGCCGAGGGGGAGGTAGTAGGCGTCGGGCAGCTGCACCCGGTCAGCATGGCTCAGAGGTCGGGCTCAGAGGTCGGGCAGGTCCTGCTCGACCCCCAGCAGCGACCGGAACGGGTCGCCCACCGACGCGAGCCGGTCGAGCACCGTGCGGACGGTCCACCGGTCGGGCCGCAGGTCGGGGTCGTCGAGCTCGCGCCAGGCCAGGGGCACCGACACCGGCGCCCCGGCCGCGGGCCGCGGGGAGTACGGCGCGACGAGGGTCTTGTTGACGGCGTTCTGCGTGTAGTCCAGGCGGGCGCGCCCCTTGCGGGCCGTGACCTCCCACTTCCAGCTCACGAGCTCGGGGACGACCTTGCCGACGGTCCGCGAGAGCTGCTCGACCCAGCTGCGGGTCTCGGCGAAGGTGTAGCCCGGCCGGATGGGGATCCAGACCTGGATGCCGCGCCGCCCGGTGACCTTGGGCCGGCCGACGAGGCCGAGGTGGTCGAGCGCCGTGCGGTGCAGCCGGGCCAGGGTCAGCAGCTCCTCCCAGGTGGTGGCGGTGCCGGGGTCGAGGTCGACCAGCGCGTAGGTCGGCTGGTGCATCGCCTCGGCGCGTGAGGTCCACGGATGCCACTCGAGGGCACCGAAGTTGGCCACCCACACCAGCGCGGCCGGCTCGTCGACCACGACGTAGGCCTGGGTCTCGCCCTCGTCGGCGTCGGGGTTCTCCCAGCACTCCAGCCACGACGGCGCGTGCCGCGGACGCTCCTTGTGCCAGAAGCCGGGCTGCTCGCTGCCCTCGGGGTAGCGGTGCATGTTCAGCGGGCGGCCCTCGAGGTAGGGGAGGGCGACCGGTGCGATGCGGCCGGTGTAGGCCAGGAGCTCGCGCTTGGTCACCGGCGGCTCGTCGCCGGCGCCGGGGAACAGCACCTTGTCGAGGTTGGTCACCTTGAGCCGGCGCCCGTGCACGTCCCAGGTGCCGCCGGAGCCGGGAAGGCCCTCCAGGGCCTCGATGGCCTCGTCGGGCAGGCACTCGGGCAGCAGGGACACCTCCGCCTCGGCGGCTGGCGCGTCGGACCGCCACTCCCGGTCGGGGTCGGCCGCCACCTCGTCGTTGGTGCGGCCGGTCAGCACCGAGCGGGGGTGGTCCTCCGGGTCCCAGCCCGCGACCGCCTCGGCGTCGTGCTTGTGCAGCAGCATCCAGCTCTCGTGGTCCTCGCGGTCGTCCTCGCCGTCGCGGCGCACCAGCACGAAGCGGCCGCGCAGCTTCTGGCCGTGCAGGTCGACGTGGAGATCGCCCTTGCGCAGGGCGCGCGCCGGGTCGCCCTTGGCCGGCTCCCACGTGCCGGTGTCCCACACGACGACGTCGCCGCCGCCGTACTCGCCCGCGGGGATCACGCCCTCGAAGTGCAGGTACTCGACCGGGTGGTCCTCGACGTGCACCGCGAGCCGGCGGGCGTCCGGGTCGAGGGTCGGGCCCTTCGGGACGGCCCAGCTGACGAGCACCCCGTCGAGCTCGAGCCGGAAGTCGTAGTGGAGCCGCCGGGCGCGGTGCCGCTGGACCACGAACCTGCGCGTGCCCTCGGGCCGCACCTCGCCGGCGGGCTCGGGCGTGCGGGAGAAGTCCCGCATGCGGCGGTACGCCGCGAGGTCACCGGCCATGCCCACCGGTGCCCGCCCCGGCCTCCCTCCTCACCATGACCGTGCCGATCGGGGCGTGTCCCCGGCCCGGCCGCCGGGTACCCGTGGCTCCTCCTGCCGGCGACGAGGGAAAGGGACGCGGATGGGCTGGCGCATCTGGCTGACGCTGTGGAGCCCGGTGCTCGCGCTCTCGGCGGTGTGGACGGCCGCCACCGTCCGGCCCGCGGCGCTCGTCGCGGCGCTGGTCGTCTTCGGGCTCTGGGCGCTGCTGGTGGTCGGCGGTCTGCGCTCGGCCGGTGACCGGGTCCCGTGGCGGGCCGTGGTGGGCGGCGCCGCCTGGGCGATGTCGATGCTCGGGCCCCTGGGGTCGCGCCCGCTGCTCGCGCTCGGGATGGTGGTGGCGATGGGGCTGACCACGCCACGCCTGGCTGCCCGACTGCGCAGGCGGCTCCTGCCGGGCGCCGGGGAGCTGCCGGTGCCCCTGTTGTCCGACTGGGAGCTCGAGCGGCTGTGGACCTCGACCGGCGCAGAGCTGCAGCAGGTCTCCGGTCCGGCCGACCGGGTGCTGGAGGTGGTGCTGCGGCGCGAGGAGCTGCTCGACGAGCTGGTGCGGCGCCGGTGGAGCCGGTCGGGCCCGGACGAGGTCGGGAGCCGCGCCGCCTCCTGAGCCGCGTCGTCCGGGACGCCTGCATGGACCCGGGGACGCCGGATACCGGCGAGCCACACGGGCGAGGTGCGAGGCGAGGGAGAGACAGATGAACGCAGTGCCGTGCCACGTCGACCCGGGACCGGCCTGACGTGGGGGACCGGCTGGTCGCCGACCTCGTCGTCGAGCGGCTCCGGTCGTGGGGCGTCGAGCGCATCTTCGGCTACTCCGGTGACGGCATCAACGCGGTCATGGGCGCGCTGCGCCGCGCCGACGGCGACCCGGCCCTGGTGCAGGCCCGGCACGAGGAGAACGCCGCGCTGATGGCCGTGGGCCACGCCAAGTACACCGGCGGGGTCGGCGTCGTGGTCAGCACGCAGGGGCCGGGTGCGGTGCACCTCCTCAACGGGCTCTACGACGCCAAGCTCGACCACGTCCCGGTCGTGGCGCTCGTGGGCCAGCAGGAGACCACCGTGCTGGGCTCGGAGTACCAGCAGGAGATCGACCTGCAGTCGCTCTTCAAGGACGTCGCCGCGCAGTTCGTCCAGACCGTGCTCGCTCCCGAGCAGGCGGTCATGGTGCTGGACCGCGCCTTCCGCACCGCCCTGGCCACCCGGTCGCCGTGCGTGGTGGTGCTGCCCCACGACGTCCAGCAGGAGCCGGCGCCCGAGGAGCCCGAGCAGCAGCACGGCGTGGTCGTCACCGCGTCGGGGCTGTCCCGGCCCCGCGTCGTACCCCGCGACGAGGACCTCGACGCGGCCGCCGAGGTGCTGGCGGCCGGCGAGCGGGTGGCGCTGCTGGTCGGACAGGGCGCCCGGCACGCCGAGGAGCAGGTCCGGGCGGTGGCCGAGCGGCTCGGCGCCGGCGTGGCCACCAGCCTCCTGGGCAAGCCGTGGTGGGACGAAGGACTGCCCTACAGCTGCGGGGTGATGGGCCACCTCGGCACCACCGCCGCCGGCAAGCTGTACGACGGGTGCGACACCCTGCTGATCGTCGGGAGCAACGACCCGTGGACCGAGTTCTACCCGGCGCCGGGGCAGGCCCGTGCCGTGCAGGTGGACCTCGACGGTCGCCACGTCGGCAACCGCTACCCGATCGAGGTGGGGCTCACCGGCGACGCCGCCGAGACGCTGGAGGCGCTGCTGTCGCGGCTGCCGGAGCGCGCCGACTTGGGCTGGCGCGAGCAGGTCGAGGGCTGGGTGCGCGAGTGGCACGAGATCGCCGAGCAGCGGTCCCAGGCCGAGGCACACCCGCTCAGCCCCGAGCGGGTGGTCCGGGCCCTGAGCGGCCGGCTGCCCGGTGACGCCCAGGTCAGCGTGGACGTCGGGTCGGTGACGTACTGGTACGCCCGGCACCTGCGCCTGCCGCCCGGCGTCCAGGCCCACCTGTCCTCGACGCTGGCCACGATGGGCTCCGGCCTGCCGTACGCGCTGGCGGCCAAGCTGGCCACCCCCGACCGCCCCGTGGTCGCGCTGGTCGGCGACGGCGCGATGCAGATGAACGGGATCGCCGAGCTCGTCACCGTGTCCTCGCGCTGGCGGGACTGGGCCGACCCGCGCTTCGTGGTCCTGGTGCTGCACAACGGCGACCTGGCCGAGGTGTCGTGGGAGCAGCGGGAGATGGAGGGTGACCCCCGCTTCGCGACGAGCCAGGACCTGCCGGACTTCCCCTACGCCGGGTACGCCGACCTGCTGGGCCTGACCGGCATCCGCGTCGACGACCCCGCCGGGGTCGACGACGCCTGGGACCGCGCGCTGTCCGCGGACCGGCCGGTGGTCATCGAGGCGATCGTGGACCGCGACGTCCCGCTGCTGCCGCCGTTCCCGGCGGGCAAGGCCAAGCTCGACAGCTTCCGTGCCGCGCTGGCCCAGGAGGACGGCGGCGAGCACGCGCGGGCGCTCCTCGACGCGCAGGCGGCCCAGGAGGAGGAGCGCGAGGACCCCTCGGGGTGAGTCTCGGGGTCGACGCCGCCGGTTACAGGCCGAGGATGACCACCGACTCGGCGACCCGCCCCGCGGAGGCGGACACCCTCCACGCCTACGACCCGAGCGGGGAGGTGGACCTCACCGGCTTCGCCGGCAGCCTGGCGGCGTACGGCGCCACGTTGGCCGCGCTCGCGGCGGCCGGCGGAGCCCGCGGCCACCGCCTCCCGGAGAGCTACTCGGTGCTGGACCTCGCGGTCGGCGGT
>CAZEPK010000109.1:0-13977 GCA_964514085.1 uncultured Nocardioides sp. | reverse complement strand
CAGACGATCGCCCAGAAGTCGGCACTCATCGTCGAGCACTTCCGCGAGAACGTCACCGTTCTGCTCCAGGGTCATGCCAAGGCGATGGTCGTGGCCGACTCTCGCCTCGCGGCGATCCGCTACAAACGAGAGATCGACAAGTACGTCGCAGCCAAGGGCTACGACATCGGGACCCTCGTTGCGTTCTCGGGCTCAATCAGCGACTCGGAGTATGCGATCGAGGACGCCACCGAGGCCTCCCTCAACCCGGGGGCCGGTGACCTCCGGAAGGCGTTTCAGGGTGACGACCGCAAGGTGATGATCGTGGCCAACAAGTTCCAGACCGGCTTCGACCAGCCGTTGCTGTGCGCGATGTACGTCGACCGGCGTCTCGCCGGCGTGACCGCTGTGCAGACACTTTCACGGCTCAATCGCACCTACCGCACACCCTCCGGCCAGGTGAAGGACACGACAGCGGTCGTCGACTTCGTCAATCAACCCGAGGACATCAGAGACGCCTTCGAGCCGTACTTCACCGACGCCTTCCTGGAGACCACCACTGATCCCAACTTGGTGTGGGACATCGCCAGCAAGCTCGACACAGCGGGCATCTACGAGCAGCACGACCTCGACGCGGTTGCGAATGCGTGGGTGCTTGGCAAGGGCAATCAGGCGCTCGATTCTGCGTTTGCCCCAACGATCTCGCGCTACAACACCCGTCTGGCTACCGCTGCTGCTGGTGACGACAAGACCGAACTAGACGCCTTGGCCATCTTCCGCAAGGACCTTGGCACCTTCGTCCGTGTCTACGACTTCATGAGCCAGATCGTCGACTACGGCAGCGCCGACCTTGAGAAGCGGTCGATCTTCTGCCGCCTCCTGGACAAGCGGCTCCACGACCGCACGAACACCGACGACATCGATCTCTCCTCACTCTCGCTTGTCGCCGTGCGACAGATCGACAGAGGCAGGAGCGACCTTGACCTCGGCGCCCGCGTGGGCCTCGCGGGAATGACCGAAGCTGGGTCGGACACCAAGAAGGACCCCAAGCTCGTCGCCCTACAAGAGGTCATCGACCGGCTCAACGACCTCTTCGGCGGCGAGGATTTCTCCGCCACACAACCTGAGTCGTTCGTCCGCGCCCTCATTGACCGGATGTTGGAGGACGAGGGTCTCGTCCAGCAGGCGAAGGTCAACACCGTGAAACAGTTCGCGGAGAGCCCCGACTTCGACGAGGCCGTCATTGACGCCGTCTCCGACAACCAAGGTGCCCATAACAAGATCGCCGACTACTTCTTCTCGGGCGCCCCCGGCCGTTCGTCCCTGATCCTCGCCTTAGCCAAGGCCTTCCACGAGATGGCCTCAGTGGGAAGCGCGTCGTCTGAAGGCTTCGGCGTTCGCTGACGAGGGCGCGGCTCAGCCTGGCGACGCGAAGTGCAAGGGGCAGTCACCCCCGGTCGAGCCGAGCAACTCATCGTCGGCGGGTTCGTCGACCACGATGCGCACTGTGTTGCCCGTCTCGCTGCTCAATCGAGATGAACCCGGTACGTTGTGCGTCGCTGATGCTGACCGAGCGCAGCAGCGTGCGGGCATCTCCGCCGACCTCACCGCTTCCCGCCGGTACGGTTCTGCGGCGATCGAGTGCGAGCGTCCCCGGACGCGCGCTGTCGGCCTGGAGGCGCGCGCCGTCCGGGTTGCTTGGCATAGGCTCACGGCCAACTAGGCGACACACGCATCGAGAAAACAGGAAATACCAGATGACGATCCAACTGAGGTTCGCCGCGGGCTCTGCCAGCGCCTCCGAGCTCCAACAAGCGTCCGACGAAGCCCTTCGGCGAGGCGCCGACTCCGAGGTCGACATCCCCACCGACGCTCAGGTCACCATTGTCCAAGAGAAGGACGGTCTGGACCCGACACTGACGTTGATAGTCATCACAATCGTCACCAACCTCGGCACTGAAGCCGCGGTGGGTGTGTGGAAGGAGTACATCTGGCCACATCTACGTCGGTCTATAGGTGCGGACGCTCTCGGCGAGCCCATCAGCGATGAGCACACTGATGAGGACGGCCCCGAGGGTGGTGCCAGTGACGCGGACGGGCCGGCGAGCTGACAGTTCAGCTATCCTCGTCACCCGGCCTACTGCCCGATGAGGAGCATCGGCTCGCCAGGCTGCTACTGACCTTCAACGCGACCGCGGCCGTCACCGTCGCGGCGCCCACGAAGGCGCAGCTTGTAGTCAACTCCTTCCTCAACCATGTCGTTTCGATCTCCCAGCGCCCCATCAACGCCACCCAGGCCGTCGACGAGCAAGCGCATGCGGAGGCCCTGCAAGCACTCGACAAGATCGAGTTGTTCACCACCGACGACCACAAACTTGCGGACGACCTCGCCCTGGCGTGCGGCGACATCGTGGGCAGTGCTGATCTCGTCTTGGAGATGGCTAACCGTATTAACGAGATCGCTGCGGGGGCGCACGGACTCGAGGACGCGGTTAGGGTCGAACTCACGGTCGCGAAGTCCGGCAACGCTGACTACGGCAATCGACGAGAGTGCTATCGCCTCTCGGCGGTCACGGATCGTTTCGCGACTCCGCCTGGCGTGGAGCTTCGCGTCCAAGCGGACTTCTCCGCGATCTGTGCGCGAACCGTCTCGATCCTCCCCTTCATTCTCGGCCACGAGTTCATCAGTCACGTCTACGCCGGTCATGGTGAGTCGGATCACAAGTCCCCGTTCGCTGAGGGGCTGATGGACTGGGTCGCACACCACTTCGTCGCACAGAACCTCGCCGTCATCGCACCTGCGCTAGGCGGCGGGGCAACGCTTTGCCAGCTCGAGTTCATCAAGGACGAGCTCGCTCGTGACGAACGCAAACTTGGGTGGAAGGCAGGCGAGAACATGGCTCAGCACCTCTCTGCCGTGGTAGGAGGCCCTACGGACGCAGGACGCGGACTCGCGGCCCGCGCGGCCACACAGCTCAACGCCCTGCCCGCTTCTTTGCTTCGCAAGGACCGTTTTGTTCTCGCATGCGTAGACCTGAGGCGCCGCGCCGATCTGCAGACAGCTCTCGTGAACTACTTGCATGGCGGCTCGCATGACATACAGTCTTTGTTACTCGCATGAGAAACAATTGGGAGGCGCCATGTCTAAGACGCTGACGGTCTTGACGTGTGCACTCGGGCTCGATGTGTTCACCGTTCCTGAGCTGGCGTCTCATGCCGGCGTCGTTCGCAACACGGTGAGCACGGTGCTGGACCGCTATGCAGAGCACTTCGAGCGCGCAACCGTCCAGGACAACCCCGCTACTGGTACTCAGTACGTGGGTGACGTACCCAAACGTGGCAGGCCAGCAGTGCGGTGGCAGATCAAGGATCGGGCTGCTCTGACGCGGGCCGTTGAGAACGCGGCCGCGTCGTTGCATGCCGCAGCAGCAGCAGCGCAGACGCCCTCGGATGCACGTTCAGTGGGCGGGCCCCGTGGCGCGATCGACGAGGCCGGTGCGGAAATCGGCGCAGCGAGCGAGGCGGAATCAGGCACCGCGGCGGAGTCGGTTATGGGAAGTGGCACAGGCGGCCATGTCGGCTTCGAAGAGCCCCTCGGGCACCAGAAGCAGCATCCGCAGCACACCGCGCTAAACGACCTCCTCGTAGAGCTGCTTGATGACGACGAGGTCAGCGACGCGGCGCTGCGTATTGGCGAGGACCGCCTACTTCGTGCATTCCTGCTGACCCACTCTCGCACGCTCACGCGCGCGTCGCTGTTCGGCGGCAGCGGCCCCGAAGCGGCGCACAGCGACGCTGAGCGATGGGGGCGTGCGGGCCCATGGACCATCGACCGCGACCCTGCCTCAGGAAAGGACACCGAAGTCGTCCGACCCTTCCCCCGAGCACTTCAAGTGCAGGGCGAGCAGGCATTGGATTCCGCTAGCGACTACGTAGGTCTTTTGCTGCTCGCGCAAGAAGTCGTGCTCAGTTCAATCGAGGCGCCGAAATTCTCGACTAGCGCGCTCGATGGTCAGCACCGGAGCGCAGCAATCGCCGAGGTGCTGGGCGATTTCGTCAAAAAGCGGCATTACCCGACATCTGGGAAAACTCATTGGGCGCTGCACTTCAATGCTCTCGAGAGTGGCGCCGGTGGAATCGCTCAGTCTGGCGCTCCCGGTCTCGGCGAACGGGCTCAGGACGTCGAAGCACCGGCATACCAGGCACCGCATCCGTCTAGCCTGGATAGCGGTCGGCAGGTCAGGGCAATGCTGCTGCTAGCACTATCGACATTGGCTTTGGAAGTCCTCGGCCGGCCAGATACCACCGATGCCGTGCGCAGAGGCAGCCTAATAGCAACGTCGGGAGCGTCTCGTTCCTGGCGCGACGAAGACTTGCGCTGGCGTGCCGTTCCCCCACGGTCCGATATCGGGCGGCAGGCGCGGGCCGCGTCCGGACTGGACGAGAACAGCGGTGATGTCGCGAAGTCCATTTTCGACAGTGCCTGCCAGTTGCTGGCCGAGTGCCACCAAGACGTGACCACAGACCTGAAACTCGCCTACCTCGAGACACTTAATGAAGTGGCGCAGTCGGTTCACAACCTGCCACTGCTGCAGTTCGTCACTCCGAGTCAGATGAGTGTGGATAAGGTATTCGGCGAACTTGGCGACGTCGCGTGGGCCCGCGACGAGGTGAGCAAAGAGGTGACGAGTTGGACACCGCAGTGGGCCATGTCTCTGGCACATACAGGCCTTCTCCCAACGGTAGTTTGCGGACCTGACACGAGTTTTGTGCTGTGGTTCTGCACCACCGCATCGAGCCGGGCAAGCGCGGAGTACCAGCCGGTCATCTCGGTGGCTAGGGAATTCAACGATGAAGACTTTCGTCGTATGACCGAGAGCGGGCATCCGCTAGTGCGTCAGGACTGGGGTCTGATCAGTGTGCTTAAGACCCTCCAGTCCATCCGCACTCACCTAGCCACGCTCCCGTACCACGGCATCGTAGGCGTGGATAGCGCTAATTCCGGGTTCGGGCCAAACACAGATCCTCGTCAACTCTTCTCACCAAACGTATCCATGGACGATGCGGTGGTCCCAGGGGCTTGGGCTTCGAACCTTTCTCCGGTTCCGGCGGCACAGGTTCACTCGTGGTGGGCAGCGAGGCTGCACTCGCCAGTTCTGGTCGGTGACCAGTGGATCGCTCCGGACTATTGGCGGCTACGGAAAAGTAGGGACGCAGCCATCGGCGCGTGGGTCTATTGGTTCAGCACCGCACGCGGTTATGGGCTCCTCGTCACTGACATTGGGGCCGAGGTGTACTTCGGGGCGAATGCCGTCGAGGCGAACCCGCTAGGGGACTTAACCGGGCAACGTGTCGAGGTCGTCTTAGACGCGGGCGGCCACACGGACAGAGTCCGCCCATTGCGGAACCAGTCAAAGTCCGAAGCCCAGGCGGTGCTCGACCGAGCGCGCCGAACTGGAGTGGCCCTCGATCTTGGTCGCATCGAGCGGGAAGTGCGCGACGCTGATGCGGCGGGTAATGAAGGGGATGCCGCTGAGCTCTGGGCTCAGCTCGCGGGATCGTCAGACAGCGAACTCGCGGTTGTCGCGATGAATCGGCTGGCCTCACTCGACTATCGGCGAGGAGATCTGGTTAGCGCGCGAACGTGGCTCGCTCGCGCGCGCCATTATGACGGACCTCACCAACCACAGACCCTAAACAGGCTCGGACTCGTCGATTGGAAACGTGGCCAGTCGTCTCGCGCCCGCTACTGGTGGACGCTCGCAGCCCGCACCGGGGCAGAACCAGTCGCAAGCCGCGCCGCATACCGTTTGGGTATTTTGGAATACGACGAAGCGCGGCCGCTCGGGGCCGCGAAATGGTGGCGGTACGCCGCTGAATCAGATGACCTTAAGACGCGCGGCCTAGCCGCCTATCGACTTGGTTGCTTGGTGAGTGATGCGGGCGACATTGATGAGGCTCGGCGCTGGTGGTTACTTGCGGTCGAACGTAGGGAAGCGGATACGTGGCAGGCGGCTGCCGTCAACTTGGGCGTGATCGCGTTCGATATCGGCGAGTACGAGAACGCTCATCACTGGTGGAGCCTTGTGGCAAAGACTGGCTCCCCCGAGTATCGCGATCTGGCTCGGCGCAATCTCGAGTTGCTTGAGCCAAGCCACGCCAAGAGGGCGCACCGCGGTTTGCGCTAACGGCCGTGCACTCATTTCCGGGTCCGTCAGTGCGACGGAGCGTCGTGGCCGGGAGCCTGCCGAATCGGAACGTCGGCCGGCTGCCGATGGCTCGTGGTCCCGGCTAGGTCGAGGGAGCCGGTGAGAACGGCTCCTTGTAGCGCGACATCACGATGGCGGGGGTTGCGAGCCGTAGAGTGCCACGGCATCCGGGGTCATGACGGCGGCATCCGCGGGTCCTAGGTAGGCGCGGTCGCGCGCGAACACGTCGATCCACTGCTTTCTGGCGTCGTCAACGTTGTCGGCAGCCAGTCGGGCGAGCGTGCTGTGCCGGCCGCGGGTCGAGGCGACGTACGCGGAGGCGGCCGAGGTCTGGTCTCTGAAGAGGACGCGCGCGAGGGCAACGGTGCGATGCGTGCGTAAGTGTCGGCTCGGCCTTCGCTGAACTTGTCGTGAGCTTCAACTACGTCCATGGCCGCGAGGACTACAGCCTTCGTTCTCGAGACAGTGGCCCCGTCGTCAGAGAACAGCCATCCTGGCCGCAGCCCGTTAGAGCGCGTTTGCTTCGTCGCCTAGGCGGTCGAAGAGCCCCTGGAGATCGACGGGCGCGAGGTTTCCAAGGATTCGAGACAACAGTCCAGTGAACGACCCGAGGTTGGCCGAGAGCAGCACGGCTTGCTGGTCGCGGAGGTCGACGGCTTCGGCACGGACGAGGACTTCTTCGGTCGCCTCTTTCCGTTTCGTGCGCAGCGGAGGCGTTGGCCCGCGCGCTCAACTGGATCGACTGGCTGAGGTCAGCTGCGAAGCGCCAATGAGTGCGCCCAGCAATGCGCTTCCGGCGGTTACCTACGCAGTGATGTCCACGCAGTGAGCCAGCAGTCCCTGCAGGAGCCACCGCCCGGACGAGGTCACGAGCCACGTGTCGACAACGGGATGGCTACGCGGCGCTAAGCCGGTGAAGTAGTTGGCCCAACCAGGCGCTCTCCCGCAGAAGTAGAAGCGAGTAACCGTGTAGGTCAGCGCATAGGACCCCGGGGTCACACGCCGCCTTCGGCAGATCTCCCGCAATCTTTCTCAAGGCGACGGCTGCTACCGCCACAACGTCCTTGCCCCTTGGCGGCCCAGGATCAACGGATGCGTCAGAAGCGACCTGCTCAACGTCTCGCACCGCCAAGTCCGTGTCAGACGCCGCGACCAGCGCCATGCAGTAAGGCAAATGCTTCAGAGCAAGGGTCTCCGCTTGCACCTTTCCTTCAATCGGAACTCGGTCGAACGCTAGAGCCCACTCGTGGACTCGTGCGTGGGACCGCAACCGGGTAACGGGCTCAATTGCCAACTTGCAGCGCTTCACAACCTCGTCGGGTCCTCCCGCCTTCGTGACTTTGGCGTCGACCCCCTTGAACCTGATGAGTCGAGCCAGGCCGCCCAACTCAACAAGCATGCACTCTAGGTCTCGCCCCTCATACGGAAAGAGGACCTCATTCCAATCACCACCCTCCGGCACGGGCTCGAAGTCACGATCGATCACAGCCACGAATCGTTTCTGGCCCGCGTCGAGTAGTTCCTCGGCTGCTCGAAGCACCTTCTCCCGCTTTCCCGCGATGACTATTGCATAGTGCGGAAGGACCTCTCGTAGCACTGTCGCGTCGGCTACTCCTTCGACCATCAGAACGCGATCGGCGGAACCTTGGAGATGCAGACGGGTCCGGTCAGCAGGTGAGTCGTACTGCGCTAGCGAGCCATCAGGATTCGTCATCGAGATCGCTCTCGTCGTGCTCCTCGCCGTCAGGACCAGCTAACCCCTCCAGCGGAGGTAGAGATAGCTCGCGTGTCAAGTCCCACCGACCGTTAATGATCCCCGTGGAGTGTGTCGCGAGGATGACCTGCAGATCCGAAACGGACGCAACCCGCTCTACGTCTTCGAGAAAGGCATGCTGCCAACTCATGTGCATCGAAATCTCAGGCTCATCAATTAACACGAGCGAGCCAGTGTGCGTTGCAAAAAGCAACTGGCTGAAAATTGCGACTAGGTGTTGTTCACCCGAGGAGAGCTGTGATACAGGCACTCTGTGGCCCGCGATCGACTCGATGCCCAACCTTCCACCCCGCCGCACGCTAGTCCGCTTGCCCGAGCCAGCGAGCTTGGAATCCAACACCGACCGCAGGTCGGTTAGTTTCCGATTGATTGGTGCCAGGGGCTCGAGACGGTCGCTCCAAGCGTCAAGCAGCAGCGCCAGAATTCGCTTCTCAGTCGGGTTGGGCTTGATTGGAAGCGGAGCAGGAGTCTCATCTGGAGCCAAGCCGTTCCGAGCCATCTCCTCATAAAGGTCGATGACATGCGAGTACTGCCCTTTTAGGTCGTCAACTCGGATAGTTGAGCGAGCGGCTTGCAGCGCTCGGTCAGCGAACCGCAAATCGGCGAACTGCGATCGATCTAAGGAGTCATTGCGCGCGCCAGCAATCTCGTTCCGGATTTGCCGGATGTACCCCATGATGCGCGCTTCACTTTCCGATGTCGCGCGATCTGCCATCCGAGACCTACTTGGTCTTCCGGCTCCGCGAACCTCTGAGTCGAGACGCTTCGTGTCAATGAATACCGCCCGCGTCTCGTTGAGCATGTCGAGAAATTGCCTTCCAAGAGCGGACTCACGCAGCGCCCCGCTTTGAGTCTGGAGGGAGAAGTTCGTCTCGGCGAACGCACTTGGGACAGGCCTGCCCGTTCTGGTATCGATATAGCGCCCACTCACCGATTGAACGATCCACGGCGGCGTCTCCCGGGTTTCCTCCCTCGCTCGCTCGCACTCCAAGGTGTTTGTCTCGACGTGTACAGCCTCATGCCCTTCCTTGATGACCTGAAGTTTCAACAGTGCTTGCTCTGCGGAGTCGAGTTGTCCGCCGATGGCCGCATGCTGCACTCCTGATTCCGGAAGCGCACTGCGCTGGACCCGAATGACACGGTCTGCAAAGACGAGCTCGATCTCACGGAATGAGGCCTCCAGGAGGTGGAGGACATCTCCGTTGAGCGTGGCGTTGATCAATCGAAGGACATGTGTCTTACCGGTGCCGTTCGGTCCCGTGATGACCGTTGGCGAGTGGACACTCAGTTCGACCCTGTGGTCGACGTAGCCGAAGAGGCCCCGCACGGATACAGATTTAAGACGTGGCATCTCGACCCCTCACGGGCGATTGGCAACTTAGGGCAGCCGGTCCAGGGGACCGTTGTATGGAGGAAGGTTAACGACCCCTTCCTGGGCTTACGTCCGACACGAACGAAGCACACGATGGGGCTCCAAGGCGGACAAGTGCGATCGTCGAGGCGCCAAGCGTCACGCTGTGGGTTAGAGGCCGCGCCCTCAATGTGGCGACGTGTGCACTTGTTGAGGCAACAGGTGCCCGAGCTGCGAGTTGAGCTCGGCGAAGGTTGCACAGTCGCCTCTGCTCAACCGGAGGTCGATTGCAGGTTCAGATTGTCGGCAACAACTTAGACCTACTCCACGAGGACAGCGGCGAGGTAGTTGACCCGATGACAGCGGCTTCATCGACTGGAGACCAGTCCCTCGGCCACGTCCTCACCGCAGCCCGGCATCGACCCGGCCGACGTCGCCGTCACTGCCACACGTATACCGGCGGCCTAGAGACGGCCGCCGACCTCACCGCGGACAAGGTCCTCGAATACACCCGCCGCCGGGCTACACAACACGCTCGGAGAAACCCGCCCCGACTGTGGCTCACTTCATAGCCGCCGGCGGTCGCCGCTCGCGTCTCCTCAGCGCTACGACGACCACGGCGAGCATCCCTACGAACAGACTGAAGACACCGACACGCCGTCGTACGACCCGCCGATGCCATGCCCCTCTCTCGTCGGGCGCCTAGTCGAGTGGTCATTCGACGCCGTGGTCTTAGGCAAAACCGGCCATGCCGCGGCGTCGTTCCCCGTCATCGGGATGGCCGACCCCGAGGTTGCTGCGTTTCCTGTATTCGGTCGGGCCCTCGTCAGCCACGCCGAGCTCGTCGACATCATCGAGGACTTCCGCAACGCCGCCTGAGGCCCGCGCCGCCGTCTTGCAATGGGGCCTCGGATTCCGACTTGTGCCGCCAAATCTCGGGTTTGTTCCCGACTCGATCGAGGGTTGAAGACGCGGTGGCGCAGCCGACCAGATGGTGGGAGTACTAGCGCGGCTGTCGCCCGGAACGGAACATGCCTCATGGAATCGGAATGGGCGGATCGGGACCGTTAGGTCACGCGTGAGCCGTGGAGGCACAGATGGTCCGCGACGCTGGCCCACGCCTGACCCACGTCGACCAGTTACAGTGAGCGGTGACCGACGTTTCTGCAGGTCAGAGCCCATATTTGCTGGTGGGCGATACTGGGTTTGAACCAGTGACCTCTTCCGTGTCAAGGAAGCGCGCTACCACTGCGCCAATCGCCCGATGTGGAGTTGTCTCGAGGTGGGTACGGGATTTGAACCCGTGTACACGGATTTGCAGTCCGTTGCCTCGCCTCTCGGCCAACCCACCGTTGGATGGGTCCGCCGAGACCCGCTCCGAGCGGACAACGAGACTCGAACTCGCGACCTCAACCTTGGCAAGGTTGCGCTCTACCAACTGAGCTATGTCCGCATGGCTCCGGAGACCGGTTTCCCGGGCTTCGAAGTGCGTGAGAACCCTAGCCGATGCTCTCCGGCGTACAAACTCGGCGGGCGGGTGGGCGAGTCCCGGCCTCGCTCAAGGGGCTTCGAGGCTCGGCGCTGGCGCGCCTCACACCTCAGCCACCGTCGGCCGTGGCGGTGGCAGGATGCGCGGGTGCGTGCGTGGGTGAACGGCCAGGTGCTCGAGGACCCCTCGGGTCCGGCGGTCGCGGTGAGCGACCACGGGCTGACGGTGGGGGACGGCGTGTTCGAGGCGGTCAAGGCCGTCGGCGGGCGGCCGTTCGCGCTAACGCGGCACCTCGAGCGGCTCGCCCAGAGCGCGACCGGGCTGGGGCTGCCGGCACCGGACCTGGACGACGTGCGCCGCGGCGTGGCCGCCGTCCTCGCGGGCACCAGCGAGCCGCTGAGCCGGATCCGGATCACCTACACCGGGGGAGAGGCGCCGCTCGGGAGCGGGCGGGGGGACAGTGCGCCCACGCTCATCGTGGTGGCCGCGCCGCTGGAGCCGGCCGCCCAGAGCAGCAAGGTGGCCACCGTGCCCTGGCCGCGGAACGAGCGGGGGGCGCTGGCCGGGCTCAAGACCACGTCGTACGGGGAGAACGTCGTGATGCTGGCCCACGCCAAGGCGCGGGGCGCGGGCGAGGCGGTGATGGCCAACCTGGCCGGCCACCTGTGCGAGGGGACCGGCTCCAACGTCTTCTACGTCGTCGACGGCGAGCTGCGGACGCCGTCGCTGGCGTCCGGCTGCCTGGCCGGCGTGACCCGCAAGCTCGTCCTGGAGTGGTACGGCGGCACGGAGGTCGACGAGCCCATCGAGGTCATCCAGCGGGCCAGCGAGGTGTTCCTCGCCTCGACCACGCGCGACGTGCAGCCGGTGAGCCGCTGGGACGACCTCGAGCTGCCCGTCCCCGGGCCGGTGACCAAAGCCGCCCAGGAGGCCTGGGCGGCGCACGAGGACACGATGCTGGAGGACCCGAGCTGATGGGCTAACATCGGCGGCTGCAAAGCAGGGGCGATTGGCGCAGTGGTAGCGCGCTTCGTTCACACCGAAGAGGTCACTGGTTCGAACCCAGTATCGCCCACCCTGACTCACCGATCGGACCGTCTGGTCCGGTCCCCGCCGCGGCTCGCGTGGTTTCGAGACGCTTGCTGCGCAAGCTCCTCAACCACCGTCGGGTCCCAGCCCCGGCTCACCGGGTTTCGAGACGCTTGCTGCGCAAGCTCCTCAACCACCGTCGAGGGCCTGCACCCTCGTCGGGGTTGCGACCCGTGCTGCGCGGCCTCCTCGACGACCGATCGCGCCGCCACCCGTCGGGGTGAATACCCCCAGGGGCACGTAACCCGCTCGGGTGCGTCGCGTTGGGCAGGTCGGTAGCGCACGCGGGGGGCCGTGTCTGCGCCAGACAGACCATCCCCCATCGAAGGACGTCCCCACATGCTCCGCAAGTCCCTCGCCGTGGTCGTCGCCCCCGTGCTGGCGGCCTCCTGGCTCAGCCCCACCACTGCGCAGGCCGCGCCACCCGCTGACGCCGCGCCCGGCCCGTACGTCGCCTCGGCGCACAGCGACCTGGTCGACCTGTCGACATTGAAGGTCCTGCCCAGCCTGATCCCGGGCGGCGGGCAGCTGGCCAGCGTGCAGCTCGGCCACGCCCGGGCCACCGCCGACAGCACCGCGGCCACCCGCGCGCGGGCCGAGTCGGCCAACCTCGACGCCACTGTTGCCGGCCTCCCCGTCCCGGTCGACTCGGTGACGGCGACCGCGCCGCCCACCAGCCCGCCCAAGACCCGGACCTTGGCGCCGGTCCCGCTGGCCCCGTTGGCCGACATCGGCCTGCTCAGCGGGTCGGTCGAGGCCACGGACGGCGGCGCGTCCTGCGTCCCGGGCGTGAACGGCGTCCGCAGCGTCTCCCGCGCCAGCACCTCGTTGGCCGGCGCGACGGTCGGTGCGAACGCGCTGAACGGCTACCTGGCCCGCGTCGGCGCCTCGCAGACCACCGCGACCACCCAGCTGGTCGACAACAGCCGCGGCACGAGCGACGTGGTCTCCACGACCACCACCACGGTGGGCGACGTCCGGCTGCTCGGCGGTGCCGTGCAGGTGCACGTCTCCGACCCGGTGGTGCTGCGCGCGCGCAGCGACGGCTCGACGGGCACGGCCGGCCTGGTCGACCCGCCGACGGTCCATGCCCAGGTCGGCGCCTCCACCATCCCGATCCCGCTCAACGGCAACCCGACCACGGTCCCGGTGAACCTGCCCGGGCTGGTCAGCCTCAAGATCACCGCCTTCGACCCGAGCGTGGTCAAGTCCGGCGCCGACGTCACCGCCACCCTCGACGAGCTGCTGCGCATCCAGCTGCAGGTCGGCCCCGACGCGCTGCCGCTCGCGCAGCTCGACCTCGGCACCGCGCCGATGTCGGTCCGCGCCCAGGCGCCCGCCGGCGGCGTGACCTGCCCGGCGCTCGACCCCAGCTCAGACCCCGACGGCGACGGCCTGACCAACGCCGAGGAGGCTGCGGCCGGCACCGACCCGACCAACCCCGACACCGACGGCGACGGTCTCCAGGACGGCGCCGAGGTGCACACCTTCCACACCGACCCCACCAAGCCGGACACCGACGGTGACGGCCTGGGCGACGGCACCGAGGTGGGCACCACGCACACCGACCCGACCAAGGCCGACACCGACGGCGACGGGCTCTCCGACGGCGCCGAGGTCAACACCTACGGGACCGACCCGCTGGTCGCGGACAGCGACGGCGACGGGCTCAGCGACGGCGCCGAGGTGGGCACGCACCACACCAACCCGAACGTCAAGGACACCGACGGCGGCGGCGTGGACGACGGCGTGGAGGTCAACACCAACCACACCGACCCGCTCGACCCGACCGACGACCTGCCCTCGCCGCCGGCCGACAGCGACGGCGACGGGCTGACCGACGCCGACGAGGCGACGTACGGGACCGATCCCCACAACCCCGACTCCGACGGCGACAGCCTGACCGACGGCGCGGAGGTGCACACCTACGGCACCGACCCGACCAAGGCCGACACCGACGGCGACGGCCTCGGCGACGGTGCCGAGGTGAACACCCACCACACCAACCCCAAGGTCAGGGACACCGACGGTGACGGGCTCGACGACGGCGTGGAGGTCGGCACGACCCACACCGACCCCACCAAGA
>CAZEPK010000108.1:0-14019 GCA_964514085.1 uncultured Nocardioides sp. | reverse complement strand
AGGAGCGGCGCCGACACCGACGGCGAGCACGCGATGGTCGAGCGCACGGTCCGCGACGAGCCGATGTGGGACCAGCCCGAGGTGCACGACGTCTACCGGCGGTGGCACCGGGTGCTGGCGGAGTACCCCGGCGACCGGATGACGGTGGCGGAGGCCTGGACCGCCGACGCGGAGTCCATGGCGCGCTACGTGCGCGCCGACGAGATGAGCCAGGCCTTCAACTTCTCCTGGCTGCTGGCGCCCTGGTCGGCCGAGGCCTTCGCCGACGTCGTGCGGACCACCCTCGGGGAGCTCGCCGGGGTGCAGGCCGCGCCCACCTGGGTGCTCAGCAACCACGACGTGGTCCGGCACGCCACGAGGTACGGCGGGGGGCCGGTGGGCATCGCGCGGGCCCGGGCGGCGACGCTGGCCATGCTGGCCCTGCCGGGGTCGGCCTACCTCTACCAGGGCGAGGAGCTCGGCCTGGAGAACGTCGACGTCCCCGAGGACCAGCGCCAGGACCCGGCCTGGCTGCGCACCCACCGCGACTGGCGCGACGGCTGCCGGGTGCCGCTCCCGTGGTCGGGCAGCGCACCGCCGTACGGCTTCGGTCCGGGCTCGGGCCAGCCGTGGCTGCCCCAACCGCCCGACTGGGCCGACCGCACCGTGGCCGAGCAGGAGCAGCGGCCGACCTCGACGCTGCGCTTCTACCGGGAGGCGTTGGCCGCGCGCCGCGAGGTGACCGCGGGGCTCACCGAGGAGGTGGCGCTGCTCGACGCGGGTCGCGACGTGCTGGCCTTCACCCGCGGCGCGCTGACGGTGGTGCTCAACGCCGGCGCGGACGCGGTCGAGCTGCCGGCCGGCGACGTGGTGGTGGCCAGCGGGGCGCTGGAGGGCCGGCTGCTCCCGGCCGACACCGCCGTGTGGTTGCGGGGGTAGATGATCAGGCGTTGAGCGAGAGGTTGTACTTCTCCAGCGTGACGGCGAAGGTCTCGAGCTCCTCGCTGGACCAGTCGCCCAGCTGCTCGTCCAGCCACTTGCGGCGGTACTCGGCCACGTCGGCCAGCCGGCGCCGGGCGTCGTCGCTGGCCACCACCAGGGTGGCCCGGCCGTCGGCCGGGTCCGGGGTCCGCTCGACCAGGCCGAGGTCGGCGAGGTGCTGGAGCTGGCGGCTGACCGCGCCCTTGTCGATGTTGAACTTCTCGACCATCGACGAGGCACGCACCGGGCCCTCGTCGACCAGCCACGACAGCATGAGGTACGACGCGGGCTGCAGGTCCTCGTGCACCGCCCGCGCCCGCTCGCCGATGACCCGCTTGATCCGGCGGACCAGCACGCCCACCTCGCGCTCGAGGTGGCGCAGGGAGTCGCTCCGCGCGGCGGTCATCGCAGGGCTGCCTCGGTCACACCGCTGGTCTCCACGTCGCCATTCTGGGGCAGGTCCTGGTCCAGCGTCGTGCGCAGCGGCACCTCGCGGATGAAGAGGATGCAGACGAAGGCCAGCAGGGCGAACGGCGCCGCCACCAGGAACAGGTGGCCGGTGGCCTCGCCGAAGGCGCTCTCGTAGAGCGCGCGCACCGGTGCGGGGAGGGCGTCGAGGTCGGGGATCGAGCCGGTGCTGTGCCCGCCGTCGATGCCGAGCGCGGCCAGCCCGTCGGTGACCTTCTGGGTCACCTGGTGGCTGAGCAGCGCACCCAGGGCGCTGACGCCGATCGAGCCGCCCATCGAGCGGAAGAAGGCCACGACGGAGCTGGCGGCGCCCATGTCGGCCTGCGCCGTGTTGTTCTGGACGGCGAGGACGAGGTTCTGCATCGTCGCGCCCAGGCCCAGGCCGAGCACCGCCATGAACGCGCCCACCTCGACCAGCGGGGTGGTGGCGTCGATGGTGCCGAGCAGGGTCAGGCCCACGACGACCAGGACCATGCCGCCGACCAGGTAGCGCTTCCACAGGCCGGTGTTGCTGATGATCCGGCCGGTGACGATGGAGGAGACCAACAGGCCGCCGACCATCGCGACCGACATGAGGCCGGCCTCGGTGGGGGTCATGCCCCGGGAGTTCTGGAAGTACTCGCTGAGGTAGACCGTCGCCCCGAACATCGAGACGCCGATGAGCACCGACGCCGCGGTCGCCAGCGAGGTGGTGCGGTCGCGGAAGAGGCGCAGCGGGATGATCGGCTCGACCGCGACGCGCGCCTCGACGTACAGCGCGGCGGCGATGACGGCGATGCCGAGCAGGACCATGCCGGCGCTCGTGGCGGAGACCCAGTCGAACTGCTGGCCGGCCAGCGAGACCCACACGAGCAGGACGCTGACGCCGCCGACGATGAGCGTGGCGCCGAGGTAGTCGATCTGGACCGGCCGCTTGACGACCGGCAGGTGCAGCTTGGCCTGCAGCACGACGAACGCTGCGACCGCGATGGGCAGGCCGACGAAGAAGGTGCCGCGCCAGCCCAGCGGCGAGTCGACGATGAGACCACCGATGAGCGGGCCGGAGACCGTGGCCAGCGCGAAGGTGGCACCGATGTAGCCGGAGTAGCGGCCGCGCTCGCGCGGGCTGACCATCGAGGCGATGACCACCTGCACCAGGGCGGTCAGGCCGCCGACGCCGAGTCCCTGCACCACACGGGCGCCGATCAGGACCGACATGCTGGGGGCCAGGGCGGCGATGAGGGAGCCGACCGAGTAGATGACGAGGGCCGACTGCACCAGCAGCTTCTTGCTGAACAGGTCGGCGAGCTTGCCCCAGATCGGGGTGGTCGCGGTCATCGCGAGCAGCGTCGCGACGACGACCCAGGTGTAGCCGGTCTGGCTGCCGTGCAGGTCGCTCACGATGCGCGGCAGCGCGTTGGTGACCACGGTGCTGGAGAGCATGGCGACGAACATCGCGAGCAGCAGCCCGGACAGCGCCTCGAGGATCTCGCGGTGCGTCATCTGGCCGGACGCCTCCACGGGGGCGGCGTCGACGGCGGGGGTGGGGGTGGAGCTGGTCTGGGTCACGGTTTCCTGGTCTCGCTCGAGGTGGGGCACGTGGAGCACAAGGTTGACGAGGTCAACGGTATTCCAGGAAGTTGACCCACGGCAACTGATGAGACGGGCATCACCGCGGCGCGGGGGCGGGACAGGAGGGCGGAAATGCAGCAACCCGCAGGCCTGGCTCCTCTGGAGGAGCCGCACCGGGGGACGTTCCCGGTTCGCCTGCGGGTCGGGTAGCTGCTTGGGATTCGCCAGCAGCGTCGAGGGCATCTCTGCCCCGTCCTGTTGCTGGGGCTGCTAGCGGGCAGCCACCTCACGCGTCCTTGAAGAATTCATTCTTCGGACCACCTCCTTTCCCGTGTACGACGAGCCTAGGTCGGCCCGCGCGTCCGGGCAACGACTTATCGGGTGAAGTCGCGGCGAGGGGTGCGAGCCGTCCGCTACGGCGCCCGCAGCGCCTCCACCGGTGCCACGGCCACGGCCCGCGACGACGGCACCCAGGAGGCGGCCAGGACGAGCAGGACCCCGGCCACCGCGATGGCGACGAGCGCCACGCCCGGGACGCCCCACACGAACCCGTCGGTCTGGAAGCCGACGAGCGACTGGGCACCCAGCGCGCCGTACGTCAGGCCGAGGGCCATCCCGAAGCCCACGGCGGTCGCGGACAGGGCCACGGACTCCTTGGTGATCATCGTGCGCACCTGGCCGGTCGTGAACCCGAGCGCACGGAGCAGGCCGATCTCCCGGGTCCGCTGGATGACCGACAGGGACATCGTGCTCACGAAGCCGACCGCCGCGATCGCGGAGGAGACGGCGACGACGCAGGTCATGATCACCGAGGTGTAGTGGAGCATCTGGTCGGTCTGCACGGCCTGGTGCGGTGTCAGGTCCCAGTCGTGGGCAGCCGTGCGCAGCGCGGCGAAGCCGGCGGCGAACGTCGTCACGAGGGTCACGCCGATCACCAGCCCCATCGTCGAGCGGGTGGTGCGGCCGGGCTCGCGCACGGCGTTCCGCGCCGCCACCACGCTGGGCGGGTCGCTGCCGAGCAGCCGGCTCGCCATCCCGACCAGCGCCGGGACGACGAGCCGCGCGCCCACGAGGATGCCCGTGCCGGAGACCATCGCCCCGCACGCGGCGAGCAGGAAGCCGGCGCCCCCACCGCCCTCCCCCAGGGCGGCGGCCAGCAGCAGCAGGAGCCCGCCGAGGCCGGTGCAGCCGAGCGCCGCCACCTTCCGCAGGACGCCGACCCGTCGGGAGTCCGGGGGCGGGACCGCGGCCCCGAGCAGCGCCTGCGCCGGGGTGGCCCGCAGCACGGTGCGCGAGCCCACCCACGCCGCCGCGGCCCCGGACACCGTGATCACCGCGGCCGCCACGACCGCGAGCGGCGGGACCCAGGCGTAGTCACCGTGCTGCAGGGTCCCCCGCGCGACCAGCACCGATCGCACGACGTCGGTGACGGCGGCGCCGACGAGCACCCCCGCCACCGCGCCACCGGCGGCGACGGCGGTCGTGCCCCGCACCACCGCGGCGCGAAGCGTCCGGGCGTCGGCGCCCAGCAGGCGGAGGACCGCGATCTGGCGCAGCCGGCCCGCGACCACGGTGTCCACGCCGTTGGCGATGACGACGGCGGCGACGTAGACCGCCACCGCGATGAACACCGCCGCGACCACCGAGAGGACCACGCCCATGGCGTTGTGGCTGCCGGCGGCCTCGGCGTCCACGCTCACCAGGTCCGCGGCGCCCATCAGCACGCTGGCGTAGCAGCCGGAGATGCCCGCGACCAGACCGACGGTGCGCACCTCCCGGCCCGACCCGAGGACCAGGGCGCTCTTCACGCCGCCCCCGCCTCGAAGCCGATGAGCAGCTCGGCGATCTGCTGGGGTGACATCGCCGGGTGGTCCCCGACGAGCCGCCCGTCGGCGAGGACCAGGACCCGGTCGGCGTACGACGCCGCGACGGGGTCGTGACTGACCATGAGGATCGTCTGGCCGTACTCGCGGGCGGCCGTGCGCAGCAGGCCCAGGACCTCGCGGCTGCTGCGGGTGTCGAGGTTGCCGGTCGGCTCGTCGGCCAGCACGACCGCCGGACGCGGCGCCAGCGCCCGCGCGATCGCCACCCGTTGCTGCTGGCCGCCCGACAGCTCACCGGGCCGGTGGGCCAGGCGGTCCGCGAGCCCGAGGACGTCGAGCAGGTGGTCGACCCAGGCCCGCTCGTCCGGGGACAGCCGGCGCCCCGCCAGCTCGAACGGCAGCAGCACGTTCTCGCGCAGGTCCAGAGTGGGCACCAGGTTGAAGCTCTGGAAGACGAAGCCGACCTGCTCGCGGCGCAGCACCGTGCGGGCCCGGTCGTCGAGCTCGTGCAGCGGCCGGCCGCCCACCAGCACCTCCCCCGCGCTGACGTCGTCGAGCCCCGCCGCGACGTTCATGAACGTCGACTTGCCCGAGCCCGACGGCCCCATCACCGCGGTGAACCCGCCGCGAGGGACCACGACGGTCACGTCGTCCAGCGCACGCACCGCGCCAGCACCCTGCCCGTAGACCTTGCTGACCGAGTGGAACGCCACGACGGCGTCGATCGATGAGTCCATGGCCTCGACGCTAGGAGCGCGGGGCGCTGCGCACATCGGCCCTGAGCAGGGCTTCGTGTACATCGAGCGATGTACGGCTCCCCCACTCCGGTGGTTGAGGAGGTCGCGCAGCGACCGTCTCGAAACCCCGCAACACGGTGCAGGTGGGTGATCGGGTCCCGGCCCCAGGCTCACCAGGTTTCGAGACGCTTGCCAGCGCAAGCTCCTCAACCACCGTCCGTGCTAGAGCAGGCCGTGCTCGTAGGCGTAGACCACCAGCTGCACGCGGTCGCGCTGGCCCAGCTTGGCCAGGATGCGGGAGACGTGGGTCTTCACCGTGGCCTCGGAGAGGTGCTCGACCGCGGCGATCTCGGCGTTGGACAGGCCGGCCGCGGCGCGCAGCAGGATCTCGCGCTCGCGCGGCGTGAGCCCGTCGTAGTCCGGGCCGGTGGTGGCCCGCGGGGTGCGGAAGCGCTCCAGCAGCGTGCGGGTGGCGCCGGCCGCGATCACCTGGTCCCCGTCGGCGACCGCCCGGACGGCGGCGAGGAGCAGCTCGGGGCGCGCGTCCTTGAGGACGAAGCCGCTGGCGCCGGCCTCGATGGCCGTGACCACCGCCTCGTCGAGGTCGAACGTCGTCAGGACCAGCACCCGCGGCGCGCGGTCACCGAGCTCCTCCACCAGCCGCCGCGTGGCGGTCACACCGTCGACCCGCGCCATCCGCACGTCCATGACCACCACGTCCGGGGCCACCTCGGCCACCAGCGCGGCCAGCTCGTCGCCGTCCTCCGCCTGGCCGACCACCTCGAGGTCGGGCTGGCTGTCGAGCACCATGGCGATGCCGGCCCGGAACATCGCCTGGTCGTCGACCAGCGCGACGCGCACGGTCACCGCCCCGGCTCCGGGAGCTGGAGCCGCACCGTCCACACGTCGCCGAGGGCCCCCGCCTCGAAGATCCCGCCGGCCGAGGCCACGCGGTCCCGCATCCCGACCAGGCCGTGGCCGGTGCCGGGCGCCGCGGCGTGGGGCAGCACCCGGTTGCGCACGACCAGACCGTAGCCGCGGCGCCAGTCCTCCTCGACGTGGACCGGCTGCGTCAGGTCGCCGTGCTTGAGGGCGTTGGTCAGCGACTCGGCCAGCAGCCGCCGGGCGGCGACGGCGAGCTCACCGGAGTCGCCCTGCCGGCCGTGCTCGACCAGCCGCAGGTCCATGCCCGACGCGCGCACCCGGCTGACGAGGGCGGCGCGGGCCTCCTGGCCGGGAGGGGCGGCCGGCCCCGCCCGTCGGAGCTCGCCCAGGAGGTCACGCAGGTCCGCGATCGAGCCCCGCGCGGTCTCGGCGATGACGTCGAGGGCGTCGGCCGTCCGGCGGTCGGCGTGCGAGCCGCCCAGGGAGTAGCGGGCGCCGTCCGCCTGCGCGGCGACCACGGCCCAGGTGTGCGCGACCAGGTCGTGCATGTCGGCGGCGATGCGGGTGCGCTCCCGCTCCAGCCCCGCCTGGACCTGCGCGTGGATGCGGGAGCGGCTCTGCCAGCGGACGTAGCCGGCCGCCCAGCCGCCACCGGCGACGAGCGTGGCCAGGGCGGCCGAGCCCAGGACGGCGAAGAGCTGCGAGCTGCCGGTGGCGGCGTCGCCGATGGTGCCGCGGCCGACCGCCGTCGCGAGCACCACGGCGGCGGTCAGGACGCCGGCCAGCCCCAGCCGTCGCACCCAGCTCCGCGGGTGCGCGCCGAGCACGAAGCAGACGGCCGCGTAGCCCGCGTCGGCGACCAGCGCAAGCTCACCCGCCAGGAGCTGCAGGACCCCGGTCCCCACCGCCAGCACCGCCATCAGCGGCCAGGACATCCGGCGTACGACGAGGGCCGCGCCCATCGCCAGCGTCGCCGCCACGATCAGCCCGCTCTGCTGGGAGGTCGTGACCAGGGCCAGCAGCGTGAAGAGCCCGGCCAGGACGACGTCGAGGGCCACCTGGTGCGGGCGCAGGCGGGCCTGCTCCCCCCAGAGGTCGCCCGGGTCCGCCACCGTGCCGAGGGTACGCACCTGGCGAGGCGGGTGTCAGGTGGGCGTCAGGCGACCGCCGCGGCGAACTGCGACTGGTAGAGCCGCGCGTACGCGCCGTCGGCGGCCAGCAGCGAGTCGTGGTCGCCCTGCTCGACGATGCTGCCGTCCTCCATGACCAGGATGAGGTCCGCGTCGCGGATGGTGGAGAGCCGGTGGGCGATGACGAACGACGTGCGGTCGGTCCGCAGCGCCGCCATGGCCTGCTGGAGCAGCAGCTCGGTGCGGGTGTCCACCGACGAGGTGGCCTCGTCGAGGATCAGCAGCGCCGGGTCGGCCAGGAAGGCGCGGGCGATGGTGAGCAGCTGCCGCTCGCCGGCCGACAGGTTCCCGCCGTCCTCGTCGACCAGCGTGTCGTAGCCGTCGGGCAGGGAGTGCACGAAGCGGTCGACGAACGTCGCCCGCGCGGCCTCGAGCAGCTCGTCCTCGGTGGCCGTGGGCCGGCCGTAGAGGATGTTGTCGCGGATGGTCCCCTTGAACAGCCAGGTGTCCTGGAGCACCATCCCGATCCGGCCGCGCAGCGCGGCCCGCGGCATGGCGGTGATGTCGGTGCCGTCCAGGGTGATCCGTCCCCCGTCGAGCTCGTAGAAGCGCATCACCAGGTTGACCAGCGTGGTCTTGCCCGCGCCGGTGGGGCCCACGATCGCGACCGTCTGGCCAGGGCTGGCCACCAGCGAGAGGTCCTCGATGAGCGGCTCGGCCGGGTCGTAGCTGAAGGACACGTGCTCGAAGCGCACCTCGCCCCGGCCGACCGGCGGGAACTGCGTGGTGCTGTCGGGCACCTGCTCGTCGGCGTCCAGCAGCTCGAAGACCCGCTCCGCGGAGGCCACGCCCGACTGCAGCAGGTTCATCATCGAGGCGACCTGGGTCAGCGGCTGCATGAACTGCCGCGAGTACTGGATGAAGGCCTGCACCTCGCCCAGCGTGAGCGTCCCGTTCGCCACCCGGAGCCCGCCGACCACGGCCACCACGACGTAGTTGAGGTTCCCGATGAACATCATCACCGGCATGATCAGCCCGCTCACGAACTGCGCCTTGAAGGACGCCTCGTAGAGCTCGTCGTTCTCGACCGCGAAGGTCCGCTCGATCTCGGCCCGGCGGCCGAAGACCGTGACCAGGGCGTGGCCGGAGAAGGCCTCCTCGATCTGGGCGTTGAGCCGGCCGGTCCGGCGCCACTGGGCGATGAACTGGCCCTGGGACCGCTTCATGATCCGCTGGGTCACGAACATCGACTGCGGCACCGAGACCAGCGCGATGAGGGCCAGCAGCGGGGAGATCCACAGCATCATGGCCAGCACGGCGACCACGGTCAGCACCGAGGTGAGCAGCTGGCTCATCGTCTGCTGGAGGGTCTGGCTGACGTTGTCGATGTCGTTGGTGACCCGGCTCATCAGCTCGCCGCGCGGCTGCTTGTCGAAGTACTCCAGCGGCAGCGTGTTGACCTTGTCCTCGACGTCGGAGCGCATCCGCCGCACGGTGCCCTGCACCACGTCGTTGAGCAGGTAGCCCTGCCCCCACGAGAGCACCGAGCCCACGACGTAGACGGCCAGGACCTGCACCAGAATCGAGCGCACCGCGCCGAAGTCGACCGCACGGTGGGCCAGGAAGGCGCCGAAGATCTCGTCGGTGGCGTGGCCGAGCAGCCGAGGGCCGTAGGCCAGAAGGAACACGCTGGCCACGGCCAGCCCGACCACCGCGTAGGCCCGGTTGCGCTCGGGTGCCAGGCGGGCGGCCAGCCGCCGGGCCGAGGGACCGAAGGTCATCGCCTTCTGGCCGACCATGCCGCCGCCCATCGGGCCGCGGCCGGGGCCGCCCATGGGCGCCTCGATCCGCTCGGTCTGCTTCATGGCCGGGCCGCCCTTGCCGCCCTTGCCGCCCTGGGCCGCTCCGCCCTGGGGAGCCTGACCGGGCTGGGTGGTGGTGCTCATGCAGCCTCCTCCGCGGTCAGCTGCGAGGTGACGATCTCCTGGTAGGTCGCGTTGTCCTCGAGCAGCTCGGTGTGGGTCCCGCGGCCGACCATCCGGCCGTCCTCCAGGACGACGATGAGGTCGGCGTCGCGGATGGTGGAGACCCGCTGGGCCACCACCACGACGATCGAGTCCCGTGTCTCGGGCCTCAGGGCCGTTCGCAGCCGGGCGTCGGTGGACAGGTCGAGCGCGGAGAACGCGTCGTCGAAGAGGTAGATCTCCGGGCGGCGCACCAGCGCGCGGGCGATCGCCAGCCGCTGGCGCTGGCCACCCGAGACGTTGGTGCCGCCCTGCACGATCGGCGCGTCGAGCCCCTCGGGCATCCGCTCCACGAAGTCGCGGCCCTGGGCCACCTCGAGGGCGTGCCAGAGCTCCTCCTCGGTGGCGTCGGGCTTGCCGTGCAGCAGGTTGCTCCGGACCGTCCCGGAGAACAGGAAGGCCTTCTGCGGGACCAGCCCGATGCGGGACCACAGGTGCTCGGGATCGATGTCGCGGACGTCGACGCCGTCGACCCGGACGGTCCCGGCGGTCGCGTCGAAGAGCCGCGGGACCAGGTTGACCAGCGTGGACTTGCCGGCGCCGGTGGAGCCGATGATCGCCACCGTCTGGCCGGCCCGGGCGCTGAAGCCGACTCCCGAGAGCACCGGCTGCTCGGCGCCGGGGTAGGTGAACGACACGTCGTCGACCTCCAGCTCGCCGTGACCGGGCAGCTCGGTGACGCCCGCGCGCGGGGGTACGACGCTGGGGCGGGTGTCGAGGACCTCGGTGATGCGGTCGGCGCACACGGCGGAGCGCGGGATCTGCATCAGCATGAACGTCCCCATCATCACGCTCATCAGGATCTGCATGAGGTAGCTGAGGAACGCCGTGAGCGACCCGACCTGCATGGTGCCGTCGTCGACCCGGTGGCCGCCGTACCAGATGACCGCCACGCTGGAGACGTTCACGACCAGCATCACCAGCGGGAACATCGTGGCCATCCAGCGGCCGGCCCGGACCGAGACGTCGGTCAGGCCCTCGTTGGCCTCGGCGAAGCGCTGGCGCTCGCGCGGCTCGCGCACGAACGCCCGGACCACGCGGATGCCGCTGATCTGCTCGCGCAGGATGCGGTTGACGTCGTCGATGCGCGACTGCACCTCGCGGAAGCTGGGGACCATCTGCGAGACCACCAGGCCGACCGAGAGGAACAGCGCCGGCACCACGATCGCCAGCAGCCAGGACAGGCCGAGGTCCTCGCGCATCGCCATCACGATCCCGCCCACCATCATGATCGGGACCTGCACGGCCAGCGAGCAGGTGAGCAGCGCGAGCATCTGCACCTGCTGGACGTCGTTGGTGTTGCGGGTGATCAGCGACGGCGCCCCGAACTGGGAGACCTCGCGGCCCGAGAAGGACCCGACGCGGTGGAAGACCGCCGCGCGCACGTCGCGACCGAAGGACATGGCGGTCCGCGACGCACAGGCGACCGCGACCACCGAGCAGAGGATCTGCAGCAGCGAGACCGCGAGCATGACCGTGCCGGTGCGCCAGATGTAGCCGGTGTCCCCGGTCGCCACGCCCTTGTCGATGATGTCGGCGTTGAGGCTGGGCAGGTAGAGCATCGCGACGGTCGCCGTGAACTGCAGCACGACGATCGCCACCAGCCAGGACCGGTACGGCGCGAGGTGGGTGCGCAGGAGGCGGAGCAGCATCAGGCGTCCTTCCTGTCGGTCACGTCAGCCGGCCGCAGCAGCCCGTGCAGAAGGGTGAAGACGATCTCCTCGGGGCTGAGGACCTGGCCGTCGGAGATGTGGGGGTGGCTCCCGGCGAAGGTGAGCAGCCGCAGCCGGTGCACCAGGTCGCGGGCCGGCACGGCGAGCCGGTCGGCGTCGGCGCCGACGACGGCCTCGAGCAGCGCCTGCATCCGCTCGCGCACCGCCACCGCCTCGGGGCTGTCGTGCACGTGGTCGGCGGGGCGGACCATGCCGACCTTCTTCATCAGCTCGAACGTCGCCCGGAACCGCTGCTGGAGGATCGAGGTCAGGACCAGCAGCCGGGCCTCAAGGGGCTGATCGGGGTCGATCTCCAGGATCCGGTCGGCCAGTGCGCCCGGCTCGAAGGCGCGGGTGATGGCCAGCTCGACGAGCTCCTCCTTGGACTCCACGACCCGGAAGATCGTCCCCTCGGCCACCCCGGCCGCCTCGGCGATCTGGCGGGTGGTCACGGCCCGGCCGTGCTCGCGGAGCAGGTGGAGGGTGGTGTCGACCAGCGCGTCGAGCCGCTCCTCCGGGGAGAGCGGGCGGGCGCGTTCGCGGCGGGTGTCGGTGGGTGGCACTCCCCGAGCCTAAGTGAGTGAGCGCTCACTCACAAGCAGTTTTCCTCGGGCAGGGGTGATCCGTGACGATCGGGTCCCTCCCCAGGGCCCCGTGCCGATCGCCACGGACCACGCTCGTGGGACGCCCCGGTCAGGCGGTCGGCTCCGCCACCGGCTCCGGCACCGGCTCCGCCGCTGCCTGCGGCGCAGGGTCGAGCGAGGCGAGCAGGCCGCGCAGCCGCTCCTCGTTGCGCACCAGGACCTCGAGGTTGACGTCGGCGGCGCCGGGCTGACCGTTCTGGTACTCGAAGGGGTTGTCCAGGTCGCGGATCAGGCCGACGAGGTAGAAGAGCAGGTAGGAGATCAGCCCGACCAGGCACAGGGTGGGCGCGAGGTCGACCAGGTCCGTGAGGATCAGCACGGCCGAGAGCAGCACGGCGGTGACCTCGGCGATCAGGTAGCCCGCCGCGACGTAGGACGTGCGCCGCATGGTGTCCATGCGCAGCACCGTCTTGCGCACCGAGGCCTGCTCCGACTTGAGCCGGGTGGTGAACCCCGCCTGGATCGCCGGGGCCATCACGCGGAAGGGTCCGTTGAGCGCACGGATCTCCCCCATCAGCTCGTCGAAGCCGACGTCCTGCACCAGCCAGGTCCGGATCGCGGTGCTGATCCGGATGAGCTGCTGGAGGGCGCCGCGGGCCTCGGGCAGCTGGAGGTCGGCGTAGGTGATGAGGCACTCGTCGGCCATCGTCTCCAGGCTCGCGGAGATCTCGCCCGGCAGCCGCTCGGCCTCCTTGAAGTCACCGGCGGTGCCGCTGAGCAGGAAGCCGAGGATGAAGACCTCCGCGGCGATCGCGCCGGCCAGGAGCGGGCTCAGGTTGAGGAACTCGGCGTCCGTCAGGTGCGCGAGCAGCTTGAGGAGGACGACGGCCGCCGCGAACGGCAGGGCCCCGAGGAGGAGGCGCGGGTTCCCCCGGAACATGTGCTTGGTCACGGCCGACAACAGTAGGACGCGCGGCGGCCCCCGACCCATGGTCCGTTGGGGCCATTCCTGCTCTCAGGGGGCCAGGCGCTCGGTCCGCCAGCCGTCGTCGGTGCGCCGGTAGACCAGCCGGTCGTGCATGCGACCCGGACGCCCCTGCCAGAACTCGACCGCCTCGGGGTGCACGAGGTAGCCGCCCCACTCCTCGGGCGTCGGCACCTCGCCGTCGGCGTACCGCTGCTCCGCCTCGTCGTACGCCGCGCCCAGCTCCTCGCGTCCCGAGACCACGCGCGACTGGTGCGAGGCCCAGGCACCGATCTGGGAGCGGCGCGGCCGGACGTCGAAGTAGGCATCGACCGCCTCGCGCGGCAGAAGGCTGGCGGTCCCGTCGATGCGGACCTGGCGCTCGAGCGGGTGCCAGGGGAACAGCAGCGCGACCTGCGGGTTGGCGGCCAGCTCGGCCCCCTTGCGGGACCCGGTGTTGGTGTAGAAGACGAAGCCGTCGTCGGAGACGCCCTTGAGCAGCACCAGCCGGGCCGACGGGGCGGGCCGCCCGTCGGGAGCCGCCCCGACCGTGGCCACCACCATCGCGTTGGGCTCGTGCAGGCCGGCGTCGTGCGCCTCGTCGTACCAGCGACGGAACATCGCGATCGGGTCCGGGAGCAGGTCGGACTCGACCAGTCCGCCGCGGGTGTAGTCCTCGCGCGCCGCCGCCACCGAGTCCAGAGCGTCTGTCATGCCCACCAGCATCCTCGGGGTCCCTCGCGCCCCGGTGCAGGGGGCAGGCACAATGCGCGGCATGGCTGATGACGGTGCTGACCGCGGTCCGGGCGTAGAGGTGCACGAGGGTCTGGAGGGCGTCGTGGCCTTCCGGACCGAGATCGCCGAGCCCGACAAGGAGGGGTCGGCGCTGCGCTACCGCGGCGTCGACATCGAGGACATCGTCGGGCGCGTCCCGTTCGAGAACGTCTGGGGCCTCCTCATCGACGGCTCCTACACCCCGGGCCTGGCGCCCGCCGAGCCCTACAACCTCCCCGTGCACACCGGCGACGTCCGCGTCGACGTGCAGGCCGCGGTCGCGATGCTGGCGCCGGCCTTCGGCTTCGGCCAGACCTACGACATCAGCGACGAGCAGGCCCGCGAGGACATCGGGCGGCTGGCCGTCATGGTCCTGTCGTACGCCGCGCAGTCGGCCCGCGGCCTGC
>CAZEPK010000107.1:5330-14024 GCA_964514085.1 uncultured Nocardioides sp. | reverse complement strand
GGGGGCCTGGTTGCCCGGTCGCTCCTCCCAGCGCAGCAGCGCCGCGACCGGCTCCCGCCCCAGCGTGGCCGAGGGCGCCACCGAGATCTCGGCGTCGGTCAGCACGGCGGCCGCGACGAGCGCGAGGTCGGCGCGCACCCCGCCGTCGGGCAGCCCCGGGGGCAGCGGCAGCCCGACGTGGTCGCCGGGGTCCAGCTGCTCCTGCGCCGCGGCTGCGGGGTCGAGCAGCAGGGTGCGCACCTGACCCTTGACCAGGGCGTCCGCCACCTGGCGTACGCCGGAGGCCGCGGCCCCGCCTCGGCCGACCTCCTGCGAGAGCTCGTGCACCAGGTCCAGCCGGCGCCGCACGACCACGTCCATCAAGGCCTGGCGGATCGCCTGCTGCAGGGCCTCGTCGCCGCCGTCGGCGTTGCGGGTGCCCGAGTCGAGCTCGACGACCTCGGCCTGGGTGTCGGCCATCGCGTCGCGGAAGATCCCGCGGGACTGCGGGTCGCCGGCGACGAGCACCAGCCGGTGCCCTCGGCGGACGTGGTGGACGACCTCGTCGACCACCGCGTGGGCGTTCTCGGCCCACACGTTGTCGGTCCTGTGCTGGTAGCGCAGCGCGGACCAGCCGCCGACCGGCACCTTGTGGACGAACTCGAGGTCCATCCCGCCGACCGACGTCTCCTCGGCGGGCTCGGGGACGTCGCTGTCGTAGAGCGCCACGTCGCCGCCCTCGTGGTCCACGACGGCCAGCACGAAGGTCACCGCGCTGTCGCGGTGGTCGATCCAGGGGGAGAGGTCCGGCAGCAGGTCGAACGTCGCGACCGGCTGGTCGACCTGGAAGCCCGCCACCTCGTCGAGGACCACGCCGGACTCCGTGGCGACGACCAGTCGGGCCGCCGGAGCGGGGTGGCCGAGCTGCTCCGAGAGCCGCTCGCGGACCTGCTCCACGACCTCGTCCGGTGCGCCCTGCTCGGCGAGCTGCTCGCAGGCCGCCCGGACGCGGAGCTCGTGCTCCTGGGCACCGTTCTCGCTGTCGTGGGCGACGTCGGCGAGCACGGTGGCGAACGGTCCGGTGGCGTCGAGGACGGGGCGCAGGGTCGTGGTCTCCATGCTCGCCCAGTACCTCCGCCGCCGCGGGCGAAACAGGGCAACGACGACCCAACCCCCGCTGACTAGGGTGGTCGGCGTCACACGGACCTGTCGCGTCCCGAGGAGGCCACCGTGCTCGTCCCGTTCAGCGTCGCCGACTTCATCGACCGTGCCGTCCAGGTCTACGGCGACCGCGTCGGGCTGGTCGACGAGCCCGACCAGCCCGCGCCCTCACTGGGTGAGCTGACCTACGCGCAGGTCGGCGCCCTGGCCCGCAGGCAGGCGGCCCACCTCGACGCCCTCGGCGTGGGCGTGGGCGACCGGGTGGCGGTGGTCAGCCAGAACAGCGCCCGTCTGATGACGTCCTTCTTCGGGGTTTCCGGCTTCGGCCGGGTGCTGGTGCCGATCAACTTCCGGCTCCGCCCCGACGAGGTCCGCTACATCGTGGAGCACTCCGGCGCGCGGGTGCTCTACGTCGACCCCGAGCTCGAGGAGGCGCTGGCCGACGTCCCTGCGGAGCTGAAGTACGTCCTCGGCCGCGACGACGACCTGTTCGGCCCCGACGGCTCGGACGCCGAGCCGGAGCCGTGGGACCCTCCGGGCCTGGAGAGGGAGAACGCCACCGCGACGATCAACTACACCTCGGGCACCACCGCGCGGCCCAAGGGCGTCCAGATCACGCACCGCAACATCTGGACCAACGCCGTGACCTTCGCGCTGCACGCCGGGGTCACCGACCGCGACGTCTACCTCCACACGCTGCCGATGTTCCACGCCAACGGCTGGGGCATGCCGTTCGCGATGACCGGCCTGGGCGTGAAGAACGTCGTGCTGCGCAAGGTCGACGGCGCCGAGATCCTGCGCCGGGTCGAGCAGCACGGCGTCACGGTGATGTGCGCCGCCCCCGCCGTGGCCGCGGCGGTGCTGGAGGCCGCGCAGTCCTGGGAGGGCGAGGTCCCGGGTCGGGACAAGGTGCGGATCATCATGGCCGGCGCCCCGCCGCCGACCAAGACGGTCGTCCGCGTCGAGGAGGAGCTCGGCTGGGAGTTCATCCAGATCTACGGCCTGACCGAGACCTCGCCCCTGCTCACCGTCAACCGCACCCGGGCCGAGTGGGACGGCCTGTCGGCCCAGGAGCGGGCCGAGAAGCTCACCCGCGCCGGGATGCCGGCCATCGGGGTCAGCCTGAAGATCGAGACGCCCGAGGGTGAGGAGGAGGGCCACGGCACCGGCGAGGTGCTGGCCCGCTCCAACGTGGTGCTCGAGGGCTACTGGGAGCAGCCGGAGGAGAGCGAGCGGGCGCTCCGCGACGGCTGGTTCCACACCGGCGACGGCGGCGTGATCGGCGAGGACGGCTACCTCACGATCAGCGACCGCAAGAAGGACGTCATCATCACCGGCGGCGAGAACGTCTCCTCGATCGAGGTCGAGGACGTGATCTTCTCCCACCCTGCGGTGGCCGAGGTCGCGGTCATCGGAGTGCCCGACGAGAAGTGGGGCGAGACCATCAAGGCCCTCGTGGTCCTCGAGTCCGGCCAGGAGGTCAGCGAGGCGGACCTGATCCGCTGGTGCAAGGACAAGGCGGCCGGCTACAAGGCGCCGACCTCGGTGGAGTTCCGCGAGGAGCTGGCCCGCACGGCGACCGGCAAGCTGCAGAAGTTCAAGCTGCGCGCGCCCTACTGGGAAGGGCGCGACCGGCAGGTCAACTAACCTCGCGTCGTGCCCACCCTGAGCTCGCTGGTCGACCTGCTGCACGGCTGGTACCCGCCCGGCGCGGCGGACTCGTGGGACGCGGTCGGGCTGGTGTCCGGCGACCCCGACCAGGACGTGCGCAAGGTGCTGCTGGCCGTCGACCCCTCCCTGCCGGTGGCGCAGGAGGCGGCGGCGTGGGGCGCGGACCTGCTGGTGGTCCACCACCCGTTGTTCCTCAAAGGCGTGCACGGCGTCGCGCGCACCACGCCCAAGGGCCGCACCCTGGGGGTGCTGCAGGACGCCGGCTGTGCGCTGCTCACCGCCCACACGAACGCCGACCAGGCGGTCGACGGGGTCTCCGAGGCCCTGGCCGCCGCGCTGGGGCTGACGGACGTCCGGCCGGTCAGGCCGGCCACGCAGCAGCGGCTGGACAAGCTCACGACGTACGTCCCGGCGGCGGACGCGGAGGCCGTGCGCCGGGCCCTCGCGGCCGCGGGAGCCGGGCTGATCGGCGACTACGACAGCGCCTCCTTCTCCACGTCCGGGGAGGGACGGTTCCGGCCGCTGGAGGGTGCGCACCCCGTCGTGGGCCAGGTCGGCACCCTCGAGGTCGTCGACGAGGTCCGGGTCGAGTGCGTGCTGCCCAGGGCCGCGCGCGCCCGGGTGGTCGCGGCCATGCTGGCGGTGCACCCCTACGAGGAGCCGGCCTACGACGTGGTCGAGCTGGCGGACCCGGGGACCGGCGCCACGGGCAGCGGGCGCATCGGCAGCGTCGAGGAGACCACGCTGGCCGGCTTCGCGGACCTGGTCGCGGGGGCCCTGCCCCCGACGTCGCACGGGGTGCGGGTGGCCGGGGACCCCGACCGCCCGGTGCGCCGGGTGGCGGTGTGCGGGGGAGCGGGCGACTTCCTGCTCGACGAGGTGCGGCGGACCGACGCCGACGTCTACCTGACCAGCGACCTGCGCCACCACCCCGCCGCCGAGTTCCTGGAGCAGGACGGCCCCGCGCTGGTCGACGTCGCGCACTGGGCGGCCGAGTCGACCTGGCTGCCGGTGGTGGCGCGGCGGCTGGTCGACGCGCTGGGGGCTACGGTGGACCCCCGGGTCAGCACCATCTGCACCGACCCGTGGACGCTGCACCTCACCAGCTCGGGACACACAGGAGAAGAGCGCTGAAAGCCGACCCCGCCGCCCAGCTCGCCCTGCTGGACCTCCAGGAGCTCGACTCCCGCGCCGACCTGCTGCGCCACCAGCGCGCGACGCTCCCGGAGCTGGCCGAGATCACCGCGCTCACGGCCAGCCGCACCGAGCTCGACGGCAGGCGGCGCGACGCCCAGATCGCGGCCGACGACCTGAGCGTCGAGCAGGCCAAGGTCGACGCCGACGTGGAGCAGGTCAAGACGCGGCGCAAGCGCGACCAGGACCGCATGGACCAGGGGCTGATCAGCAACCCCAAGGACCTCGAGCGGATGCAGGGCGAGCTGGAGTCGCTCCAGCGACGGATCACCAGCCTGGAGGACGACGAGCTCGAGGTGATGGCCCGCCTCGAGGACGCCCAGCAGGACCTCGACTCCCTCACCCGGCAGGTCGCCGAGGCCGACGAGCGGCTGGCGGAGCTCGCCACGGCGCGCGATGCCCGGACCGAGGAGCTCGACCAGGAGCTGGCCTCGCTCGCGGCCGAGCGCCAGGCCGCCGTGACCGGCCTGCCCGAGGACCTGCTGGCGCTCTACGAGAAGCTGCGGGTCTCGAGGAACGGCGTGGCCGTGGGGGCCCTGCGCGCCCGTGAGTGCAGCGGCTGCCGGCTCTCGCTGGACCCGACCGAGCTGGCCTCGATCCGGACCGCCGCACCCGACCAGGTGATCCGGCACGAGGAGTGCCAGCGGATCCTGGTGCGCACCCCCGAGTCGGGTCTCTGAGGGCTCGGTGACCGCTCCGACCTCCGTCGTCGTCGAGGCCGACGGCGGGTCGCGGGGCAACCCCGGCCCAGCGGCGTACGGCGCGCTGCTCAAGGACGCGAGCACCGGCGAGGTGATCGCCGAGGACGGCACCACGATCGGGGTCGCGACCAACAACGTGGCGGAGTACTCCGGCCTCATCGCCGGGCTCCGCCTGGTCGAGGAGTTCGCGCCCGGGGCCGCCGTCGAGGTCCGGATGGACTCCAAGCTCGTCGTCGAGCAGATGTCGGGCCGGTGGAAGATCAAGCACCCCGACATGCGGCCGCTGGCGGCCGAGGCCACCCGCCTGGCGCCGCCGGGCACGACGTACACCTGGGTGCCGCGGGAGCGGAACCAGCACGCCGACCGGCTGGCCAACGAGGCGCTCGACGGCCTGCGCTCCGGCGTCACGGCGGTCGGCGCGGCGCTGGTCGACGAGCCCGAGTCGGCCGTCGAGGAGGTCGCGACGCGGCCCCTCGACTGGGGGCCGCCCGGCCCGGCCACCACGCTGCTCCTGGTCCGCCACGGCGTCACGCCGCACACCGCGGAGAAGCGGTTCTCCGGCGGTCTGAGGAGCTCGAACCCCGGTCTGAGCGACGAGGGCCGGGCGCAGGTCCGGGCCACGGCCGACTGGCTCGCGCCGATCGCCGACGGAGTCGACGCCGTCGTGGCCTCCCCGGTGCGCCGGACCCTGGAGTCGGCCGAGCTGCTGGCCGAGCGGCTGGGCCGGACCGTCGACGTGGAGCCCGGCTTCGCGGAGATGGAGTTCGGCCGCTGGGACGGGCTGACGCTGGGCGAGGTCGCCGAGCGCGACCAGGCCGGCCTCGACGCCTGGCTGGGCTCGATGGACGTGCCGCCGCCCGGAGGCGAGTCGTTCCGCGAGGTGCAGGCCCGGGTGCGGGCCGGCCTGGCCCGCCTCCTGGAGGCCCACGCCGGCCGCACCGTCGTGGTGGTCAGCCACGTGACCCCCATCAAGACGCTGGTGGCCGAGGCGCTGACCGCGCCGCTGGACTCGGTGCTGCGGATGGAGCTCAGCCCGGCGTCGGTGACGGTGCTGTCGTTCTACCCGGCGGTCGACGGGCAGGCCCAGGCCCGGATGCGCCTCTACAACGCGCGTCCCCCCGGCGACGACGCGTTCTCCTCCGCCGCCTCGGCCTGGTGAGGCCGCCGTCGGACGAGGTCCTCGACCTCTTCGCCGTGCCCGGCGCGGTGCCGCTGCCCGGCGGCCACGACCGCAGCGTCGTGGCGGGCGACCTGGTCCTCACGCCCGGACGCGACCTCGCGGTGCAGGAGTGGCTCTCGCCGCTGCTGGCGCGCCTGGCGGTGACCATGGACAGCCGTCCCTCCCGCCGTCCGCTCGACCTGCGCATCGCGGTCCCGGTGCCGGCCCGCGACGGCGCCTGGGTCGTCGAGGGCTGGGCGGCGTGCCGCTACGAGCCCGGCTCGGTCGCCACGCGCGACCTCGACGTCACGCTGGCGGCGGGTCGGGTCCTGCACGCCGAGCTGGCGTCGTGGGTGCCGGTGCGGCCCCCCGCGCTGGCCGCCGCCGAGCCGGGGCCCGACCGGCCCGGCCAGCTGGTCCACACCGAGCTCTTCGGCAACGTGCTGCTCGACGCGTACGGCGCGCCGGTGGTCATCGACGTCCGCCCGGCCTGGGCGCCGCCCGCGTGGGCGGAGGCACTCTGCGTGCTCGACGCGGTCGCGGACGGGGCCGCCCCGGCCGAGGTCCTGGCGAGGTTCGCCACGCCCGCCGAGCGGGACGTGCTGGGCCGGGCGCAGGAGCTCCGCCGGCTCAGTCCCCGCTAGCGCGCTCCCGCTTGCGGCGCTTGCCCTCGTGCATGGCCACCACCCGAGCGATCGGGATCTCGTGCCCCTCCGCCACCAGGTCGGCCGGCAGGGCCTGCGGCGCCGCCATCACCGAGGACCAGTGGTCCTCGGCCAGCCGGTCGAGCGCGGTCAGCACCGTGAGGTCACCGGGCCGGACCTGCTCCAGCTCGTCCCAGCCGACCGGGAACGAGACCGGCACGCCCGGCCGGGCCCGCGGGCTGTACGCCGCCACGACGGTCGCGCCGCCGGCGCGTGTGGAGTCGACGAACACCTTGCCGCCGCGCTCCTCCTTCACGAACTCGGTGGTGGCGGTGGCCGGGTCCAGGGCGGCCGCCCGCGCCGCGACCGCACGGGTGGCGGCGGCCACGTCCGGCACCGACGCGTCGGGGGTGAGCGGGACGAAGACGTGCACGCCCTTCGCGCCACTGGTCTTCACCGCTCCGGACAGTCCCGCAGAGCCCAGCGCCTCGCGGACCAGCAGCGCGGCCGCCACGGCCATGCGGAAGCCGTCGTCGGGGTCCACCTCGCCCGGCGGGTCGAGGTCCAGGACCAGGTGGGTCTGGCGCTCCTCGCCCACCAGCAGCAGCGCCGGGTGGAGCTCCACGGCCCGCTGGTTGGCCAGCCAGACCAGCGTCCGGCGGTCGTCGCAGACGGGGTAGTGCACCTCGCGCTTCGAGGCCTGCGCCCACACCGTCGTGGTGCGGATCCAGTCGGGGGCGTGGGCCGGCAGGTTCTTCTGCATGAACGGCGCCTGCCCCAGCCGCGCGCGCACCACCGACAGGGCGCGGTCGCGCAGCTCGGGGAGCAGCCGCTCCCGCACCCCGTCGAGGTAGGCGACCAGGTCGCCCTTGGTCGCGCCGGCGCCGTCGAAGAGCGGCTGGTCGAGGTGGGAGAGCCGCACGCCCGCCAGCTCCGACGACTCGTCTCCGTCCACACGCAGACCATGCCACGCCGGCGGGCGGAGGGCCTCAGAGCTCGCGGACCACCACGTCGAGCTGGACCGCGCCCCCGGCACCGGCGAGCACCTCGACGTCCCAGCCCAGGTCGCGCAGCGCCTCGGCCAGGCGGGCGGGGGTGCGCGGGCGGGCGCCGTCCTCGAGCAGCGCCCGCACGATCCGGCCCTTGGTGGCCTTGTTGAAGTGGCTGACCACCTGCCGCTTGCCGCCGACCTCGTGCAGCACCCGCACCGTCGCCACGCGGGCCAGGCCGGCCGGGCGCCAGAACGCGGCGTACATCCCGCTGCGCAGGTCGACCAGCAGCCCGTCGCCCACCAGGTCGGTGACCTCCGGACCCAGGGCGCCGCGCCACACCTCGGCCACGGTCCCGAGGCCGGGCAGGACGGCATCGCCGGAGAGGCGGTACGCCGGGATCCGGTCGGTCGGCGCCACCAGCCCGAACAGGCTGGAGGTGACCCGCAGCCGCGAGGTCGCGCGACGGCGCGCGGCGGGGGAGAGGGTGGCCAGGTCCAGGGCGTCGTAGAGCACGCCGGCGTAGACCGCGTCCGCGCGCGCGGTCGGCGCGGTGCGCACGGCGGCGTTGAGCTGCACGAGGTCGAGCTGGGTCTTGGGTACCTCGAGGACGGTGGCCGCTGCCGCAGGGTCGCCGGAGCACAGGTCGACCAGGGCGTCGAGCACGCGCTCGCGGGCCGGGGTGAGCCGCGGCGCGGAGAGCGTGGCCAGGTCCAGCGGCCTGCCGCGGCGCGGGGCCGTCTTCCCCTCGCTCGGCGGCAGCAGGATCAGCACAGCCGAGAACACTAGAGCCCTAGGGTGGAGCGCATGTCGAGCAGCCGCGTGGTCCGGGTCCGTCCGGCGGAGGACGGTGCCACGACCCAGGTCCTGCACGAGGGCATCGCGGAGATCCAGCGCGAGCTCGAGGTCACCCCCGACTTCCCGCCGGAGGTGGAGGCCGCCGCCGAGGCCGCGGTCGCGGACCCGCGGATGCCCGACCTCGACCGCACCGACCTGGCGCTGGTCACCATCGACCCTCCGGGCTCGATGGACCTGGACCAGGCACTGCACCTCGAGCGCACGGCCGACGGCGGCTACGTCCTGCACTACGCCATCGCCGACCTGGCCGCCTTCATCACGCCCGGCGACCCGGTCGACCTGGCGGCCCACCAGCGCGGCCAGACGCTGTACGGCGCCGACAGCCGCATCCCGCTGCA
>CAZEPK010000107.1:0-5320 GCA_964514085.1 uncultured Nocardioides sp. | reverse complement strand
CGAGGGCGGCGGGTCGCTGCTGCCCGACCAGGTCCGGCCGGCGCTGCTGTGGACCATCACGATGGACGACGAGGGCGCCCGCACCGACGTCGACGTGCAGCGGGCGCGGGTGCGGAGCCGGGCCCGGCTGGACTACGCGGAGGTCCAGGGGCTGATCGACGGCGGCACGGCCGACGAGTCCCTGATGCTGCTCAAGGAGGTCGGCGAGCTGCGCCTCAAGCGGGAGGCCGCGCGGGGCGGCATCTCGCTGCCGCTGCCCGAGCAGGAGGTCGACACGTCGGGGGAGAGCTGGGAGCTGTCCTACCGCGACCTGCTCCCGGTGGAGGAGTGGAACGCCCAGATGTCGCTGCTCACCGGCTTCGCGGCGGCCTCCCTCATGATGTACGCCCGGGTCGGCTTCCTCCGCACCCTGCCGCCGCCGGACCCGCGCGACGTGCAGCGCCTGCACCGCACGGCCCACGCCCTGCGCATCGACTGGCCCGCCGAGCTGCTCTTCCCCGACTTCATCCGGGGGCTGGACCCCTCGAAGCCGCAGGACGCCGCCATGGTCTCGGCCTGCACCCTGCTGCTCCGGGGCAGCGGCTACGTGGCCTTCGACGGCGAGACCCCCGCCCAGCCGCTGCACAGCGCGCTCAACGCCGAGTACGCCCACGTCACGGCGCCGCTGCGCCGGCTCGGCGACCGCTACGCCTCCGAGGTCTGCGTCGCCCTCTGCGCCGGCACCGAGGTGCCCCGCTGGGTCCACGACGCCCTGCCCGGACTGGCCAAGGAGATGCAGGAGTCGTCCCAGCGCGCCAGCCGCTACGAGCGGATGGTGCTCGACCTGGTCGAGGCGGGGCTGCTCCAGCACCGCGTCGGCCAGAGCTTCGAGGGCGTGGTCGTCGACGTCAACGACAAGGACCACACCCGCGGCATCGTGACGGTCCAGGAGCCCGCGGTGGAGGCGCCGGTGGTGTCCGCCTCGGAGATCCCGCTCGGCACCGACGTGCGGGTCCGGCTCACCACGGCCGACCTCGAGCACCGCAGGGTCGAGTTCACGCTGGAGTAGCCCCCGCCGGGAGGCCCTCAGGCGGCCGTGGCCGCCACGAACTCCCGGAGCCGGCCGTCGGCGGCCTCCCAGGCGTCGCGGAAGCCGGTGTGCAACGCCATCCCGGCGACCTCGTCGGGGGCGGCCCACACGTGGGCCACGGACTCGGACAGGTGCGCGAGGTGCACCTCGCCGGCCGCGACCGCCAGCACCGTCTCGTACTCCCAGCCGCCGCAGGTCGCGACGTACGCCGCCCGCACGTCGACGTCGCGCGGCCGGATCGCCATCTCCTCGCGCGCCTCCCGCAGCGCGGCCTCGACCGCCGACTCGCCGCGCTCGCGCGCCCCGCCGGGGATCGACCAGGTGCCGCCCTGGTGGGCCCAGCCGGCGCGGAGCTGCAGCAGCACCCGGCCCCGGTCGGCGACGAGCAGCCCGGCGGCGCCTCGGCGCCCCCAGTGCGCGTGGCCCAGGGCGCAGGTCGCCCAGCTCACGCCGACCCGTCCGGCGACGCTGGCCGGACCAGCTCGACGAGGTCGGCGATCGAGTCGACGACCCGGGTCGGGCGGTAGGGGAACCGCTCGATGTCGGCCGGCCGGGTGGAGCCGGTGGTCACCAGCACCGTCCGCAGGCCGGCCTCCAGGCCGCTGATGATGTCGGTGTCCATCCGGTCGCCCACCATCACGGTGGTCTCCGAGTGCGCCTCCAGGCGGTTCAGCGCCGAGCGCATCATCAGCGGGTTCGGCTTGCCGATGAAGTACGGCGAGCGGCCGGTGGCCGTGCTGATGAGGGCGGCCACGGAGCCGGTGGCGGGCAGCGAGCCGGCGGGAGAGGGGCCGGACACGTCCGGGTTGGTGGCGATGAAGCGCGCCCCGCCCTCGATCAGCCGGATGGCCCGGGTGATGGCCTCGAAGGAGTAGGTCCGCGTCTCCCCGAGCACCACGTAGTCGGGGTCCCGGTCGGTCATCACGTAGCCGATGTCGTGCAGCGCCGTGGTCAGCCCCGCCTCGCCCACGACGTAGGCCGAGCCGTGCGGGCGCTGGTCGGAGAGGAACTGCGCGGTGGCCAGCGCGGAGGTCCAGATCGCGTCCTCGGGGACGTCGATGCCGCTGCCCAGCAGCCGGGCGCGCAGGTCGCGCGGGGTGAAGATCGAGTTGTTGGTCAGGACCAGGAAGCGCAGGCCGCTCTGCTTGAGCGCCTCGATGAACTCCGGCCCGCCCGGGATCGGCACCTCCTCGTGGACGAGCACGCCGTCCATGTCGGTCAGCCAGGTGTGCACCGGTCGCGGGTCGTCGGACATGGCAATAGTGTCCCGTGCCGGGTGCGGCCCCGGCGACCGGCGGGGGTCGGCCGCGTGGCCGCGGTCACCAGGAGTCCCGGAACCGCTCGGACAGCGCGTAGCGGAGCAGCACCACGTCGCCGACCGCCCGGCTCTCGACCAGGCGGGCGCGGCGTCCGCCGGAGAAGGGGAAGCGCCCGGGCCCGACGAAGCGGGTGGCCTCCGGGTGCCCCACGAAGATCGGCGCGACCACGAGCTGCAGCTCGTCGGCCAGGCCCGCGGCGAGCAGCTGGGTGTGCACCTCGCCGCCGCCCTCCACCATCAGGCGCCGCACGCCGCGCCCGTGCAGGTCCTCGCTGACCCGCCGCAGCTCCACCGGCCGGCCGCCGTCGACCACCGTGGCGACCGACGAGAGCTGCTCGGTGGCCATGTCGGCGGTGTCGCTCGCGCAGTAGACGAGCTTGGGCCCGGTGCCGACGGTGAAGAAGCGGCCCGCGGGGTCCAGCTTGGCCCGGTTGGTGACGGTGACCTTGAGCGGCTGGGCCGGCCGGCCCGCGCTCCGCCGGACCGCGACGCGGTCCTCGCTGCGCACCTGGAGCCGCGGGTCGTCGTTCCGGATCGTCGCCGCGCCCACCAGGATCGCGTCGCTCCAGGCACGGACCTCGTCCACCCGGTCGAAGTCCGCGTCGTTGGACAGCAGCAGGCGCTGGTCGCTGGCGTCGTCCAGGAAGCCGTCGAGGGACATGCCGCAGGACAGCAGGGTGTACGGGCGCTCAGCCATGTCGGACCCTCCTCAGCGAGGGGGCGAGCACCAGCAGCCCCGGCAGGGTCGCCACCAGGGCCAGCACGCCGAAGGTGACCGAGACGGCCAGCCCGGTGGCCGCCGTGGAGCCGGACGCCGAGAAGGCCCAGGCCGCGATCCCCTCCCGGGGGCCCCACCCGGCCACGCTGAGCGGGACGGCGGAGCCCAGCAGGACCAGCGCGCCGGCCGGGAGCAGCTGGGCCGTCCCCAGGTCCACGCCGACGGCGGTCGCCGCGACGAGGAAGACCACCAGGTGGCCGGCCACCGCGAGGGCGGAGAGCAGCAGGACGGCGCCGCCGGCCACGACGGCCCCGGCCACGACGGCCAGTCCCAGCCACCGCCAGCCGCCCGGGAGCAGCAGGGCGCCGACCAGCGCGACCTGCACCAGCTGCCCGAGGCCGCGCTCCCACACCACGCCGCGCCAGCCGTGCCCGGCCGCGCGCTCCACGTCGCCCACCACCCCGCCGGGCAGCGTCGCGTTGACCAGCTGGGAGCGGTAGTAGGCGGCGTACGCCGTGCGCAGCGGCAGCCGGCCCGGCCCCACCCGCGCCGAGACCAGCGACCAGCGCAGCGCGCAGCACCACGTCGTGCCGGCGGTGACGACCAGCGCCGCCACCACCGCCCACCAGGTGGTGGCGCGCAGCCCGGCCACGAACGGTCCGGAGCCGAGCTGGTGGGCCAGGACGGCCAGCACCAGCGCACCGCCCAGCAGCCGCAGCCCTGCGGTGGCCGACGGGCGCGACCGCCGACGGTCCAGGCTCGGAGCCGGCCGCGCCGGGGCAGCCCGCACCGCGCTGTCCGACCTCACCGCGCCGCCTCCAGGGCCGCGGCGACGTGCAGGGTGGTCTGCGACCAGGTGGGCAGGGTCAGGCGCCGCAGCGCGGCCGAGCGGCGCAGCCGTCGGCGGCGGCGGGGATCAGCCAGCCACCGCCGCAGGGCACCGGCCAGCGCGTCCGCGTCGTCGGGCCGCACCAGCAGGCCGGGCGCACTGCCGTCCGCGGCGTGACCCAGCGCCTCCGGCACGCCCCCGACGGCGCTGGCCACCACGGGGAGCCCGTGGGCCAGGGCCTCGGTGACCACCATCCCGTAGCTCTCGGCCCGGGTGGGCAGGACCAGCACGTCGGCCGCGGCGTACGTCGTCCGCACCTCCTCGTGCGCCAGCGCGCCGGCGAACGAGACCCGGTCGGCGATGCCCGCGTCGGCCGCGGCCTTGCGCAGGGCGTCGACGAAGTCGCGGTCCAGGTCCAGGCGACCGACCAGGCTGACCCGCCAGTCGAGGTCGCGGAGCCCGCCCAGCGCGGCCAGCAGCACGTCCTGGCCCTTGCCCGGCTGGACCGACGCGACGCAGACCAGCTCGCCGCCGGCCTCGGTGCCGGGCACCGGGTCGGCCGCGTCGGCGCCCGGCACCGCCACGTGCACCCGGCCGGGCTCGACCCCGTCGCGCTCGGTCAGCCACCGCCTGGTCCAGCCGCTGGTGGCCAGCACCGCAGGCGCCTCGCGCAGCAGCGCGCCCTCCTCGGGCGTCCCGGGGGCCATGTGGACCAGCGGGACCAGGCGGGCCCGGGTCGCCCGGAGGGCGGGGGCCGCCCACGAGGCGACGAGCCCGTCGACGAGGACCAGCTCGCCGGCCTCCATCGGCGGGAGCGCCCCACCCGGGTCGACCTCGTGCACCGCCACGTCCCAGCCCCGGCCGACCAGACCCGCGTGCAGCCGCCGGTCGTAGACGTTGCCGCCGCTGGCCTGCTCGCTGAAGCCGGCCGGCACCAGGAACCGCACCCTCATGGCGCACCCCCGGCCGACAGCGGCCGCTCGTAGCTGGCCCAGGCGACGTGCGACTCGTGCAGGGTGACGACCAGGCCGCTGAGCAGCGGGTCGCCGCCGAAGCGATCGGCCAGCCGGTCGGCGACCCACCGGGCCAGCGCCTCGGTGGAGGTGTTGGTGCCGGCGAACTCCTCTTCGTCGTCGAGGTTGCGGTAGGCCAGCGCAGCCAGGACCTCGCGGAGCCGGTCGGACGCCAGGCCGATGTCGACCAGGATGCCGTCCGGGCCGAGGTCCGGGCCGCGGAAGGTGGCGTCCACGACGTAGGTGGCGCCGTGCAGCCGCTGGGCCGGCCCGAAGACCTCGCCGCGGAAGCTGTGGGCGACCATCACGTGGTCGCGGACGGTGACGCCGAACATCAGGTCTCCTCGGTCGGGCAGGTCGGGCGGGTCGGGTA
>CAZEPK010000106.1:0-14027 GCA_964514085.1 uncultured Nocardioides sp. | reverse complement strand
GGCCACCACGCGACGCTCAGCACGGCGCCCACCACCACCGGGCCGGCGATGAACCACTGCACCACGCCCTGGACCAGGAAGACGCGCCGGACCACCGTGCCCATGCCGACCTGGGAGGGCGGGCCGCCGAGCATCTCGGCGTAGCGCGGGTCCTCCTGGCCCTGGTGCTCGCCGACCGCGCGGCCGCGGATGTGCCAGGCCAGCCGGAGGCCCCACACCGCGACCAGCCCGACGGCGAGCCAGCGCCGCCAGGCGGTGCCCTCGTCCAGCGCGGTGCCGGCCAGGGCGGCCGCCAGGGCCACCAGCACGAAGCCGGCGCCCCAGGCCACGTCGACCACGGCGGTCTTGTCGAGCTGCTTGGCCCGGACGGCGGCCGCTCCCATGCCGAGGGCCACGGCGAGCAGCCCGGCCAGCAGCGAGACGACGACCGGGGTCACGTCACCACGCTCGGAAGAGCGGGAGCGAGTGCGCGGCGCCGGGCCGCACCATCAGGATCTGGTCGACGCCCATCCGGCCGTCGCGGAAGGCCATCGAGCCGCCGACGAGGTAGAGCTCCCAGACCCGCACGACCTCCTCGCCCATCATCTCGACGAGCCGGTCGCGGTTCTGGTGGAAGTTCTCGAGCCAGCCGGCCACGGTCAGCACGTAGTGCTCCCGGAGCCCGTGCACGTCGCGGACCTCGAGGCCGGCGCGCTCGAAGAAGGCCACCGTCTCCCCGACCGGACGCATGTACATGTCGGGCGCGATGAAGCTCTCGATGAACGGCCCGCCGCCCGGCCACTTCCCGGTCCGGCTCATCTGCTGCACGAGGACCCGCCCGCCCGGCCGCACCGAGCGGTGGAGGACCTCGGCGTAGGTCGGGTAGTTGTCCTGCCCGACGTGCTCGCCCATCTCGATCGAGCTCACGGCGTCGTACTCGCCGACGGCGTCGCGGTAGTCGCACAGCTTGATGGTCACGCGGTCCTCGAGGCCGCGCTCCTTGATCCGGGCGTCGATGAACTTCTTCTGCTCGGCGGCGATGGTGATGCCGGTGACCTGGGCGCCGAAGTGCTCCGCCGCGTGCAGCGACATCGAGCCCCAGCCGCAACCCACGTCCAGGAGCGTCATCCCCGGCTCCAGGCCCAGCTTGCGGCAGACCAGTGACAGCTTGTCGAGCTGGGCCTGCTCGACCGGCTGGTCCGGCGAGGAGTGGTAGCCGCAGGAGTAGGCCATCTGCGGCTCGAGGATGAGCTCGTAGAACTCGTTGGACAGGTCGTAGTGGAAGGAGATCGCGCTGCGGTCGCGCAGCTTGCTGTGCAGCCGTCCCCGGAGCTTGGCCTGCGAGGCCGGGGCGGCCGGCGGGCGACCCAGCGCGCCGATCCCCGCGGCGGCGCGGACGGCGGCCACCAGCGCCGACGGGCTGGGCCGCTGGCCGGACAGGCCACGCTGCTGGGCGACGCTGAAGGCGTGGGTCAGGGCGTGGTCGAGGTCGCCGGGGACGTCGATCGCCCCGGTGACGTAGGCCTGGGCCGCGCCGAGCTCGCCCGGGTGCCACAGCAGCCGCCGTACGGCGTCGACCGAGTTGAGCACGACCAGCGGGGCGTCGACCGGGCCGGCGACCGAGTCGTCCCAGGCCTTGAGCCGCACGGGCAGGTCGCCGCCGAGGAAGGGCCGGAGCGCCTCCTCGAGGCGGTTGGCGATCCCGCCGCTCACCCGTGCCTCGTGAAGGTCAGCTGGTTGACGTCGATGTAGGAGGAGGCGAAGCCGGCGCGCGAGTACTCCAGGTAGAAGTGCCACATGCGCAGGAACGTCTCGTCGAAGCCGAGGGCGCGCACCCGGTCGGACGCGGCCAGGAAGGCCTCGTCCCAGAGCCGCAGGGTCTCGGCGTACGACGCCCCCATCGACAGCGGCGCCGCCATGCGGAGCGTGGTGTGCTCGCGGGTGAGCTCGTCGAGGACGCGCACCGAGGGCAGGAAGCCGCCGGGGAAGATGTACTTGTTGATCCAGGTGTAGGTCTTGCGGGTCACCAGCATCCGGTCGTGGGGCATGGTGATCGCCTGGATCGCGACGCGGCCGCCGGGCGCCAGCACCCGGTCGATCGTCTCGACGTAGGTCTGCCAGTACTGCCAGCCGACCGCCTCGATCATCTCCACCGAGACCACGGCGTCGAACTGGCCGGAGACGCTGCGGTAGTCGCAGATCTCCACGGAGACCAGGTGGCTCAGGCCGGCCTGGGCGATCCGCTCGTCGGCCAGCGCCTTCTGCTCGGTGGACAGCGTGATGGTGGTGACGGTGGCACCGCGGCGCGCGGCGCGGATGGCCAGCTCGCCCCAGCCGGAGCCGATCTCGAGCACCCGGCTGCCGGTGGTGACGCCCGCCTGGTCGAGCAGCCGCTCGATCTTGCGGCCCTGCGCGACCTCCAGGTCGGCCCGGGTCGGCGCGCGCCGCAGCTCCTCGCCGGTGAACAGCGCGGAGGAGTAGCTGAGCGTCGGGTCCAGGAACTGCTCGAAGAGCTCGTTTGACAGGTCGTAGTGGTGGGCGATGTTGCCCTGCGAGTTCTCCTCGCTGCTGACCTCCTCGGCCGGCGGCTTGCCGACCACGGCGCCGCGCAGCCGCTGCAGCGGCTCGGGGACCAGGTGCTGCATGCGGGCGGCCAGCACGGTGAGGAAGCCGCCGAGGTCCTCGGCGTCCCAGGCCCCGGTGAGGTAGGCCTCGCCGAAGCCGATGAGCTGGTCGCGCCCGAGCCGGAGGAAGAACTCCTCGGGCCGGGAGACGACCATGACGGGCCCACCGCGGCCCCAGGTCTGGTCGCCGACGTGGACGGTGACGTCGAGCCGGCTGACGGCGGTGCGGAACAGGGTGCGGGCGATGCGCGCGGAGAAGCGGGCCCGCGGGCCGGAGGGCGGGGCGTCGAGGCCGGGCCAGCTGCTCGCGCGGAGGTCGACCTTGCGGTGTGCTCGGGGAGCCCGGGAGGTGTCGGTCACGGTGTGACTCCCTTCTGCGAGTGGGTGGGGCGGGGCTGGACCGGGAGCCGGCGCAGCCAGAGCCAGATGCCGTGCATTCGGATCAGGAGGGCACCGCGGATGCCTGCGGGCGCTGCCTGTCGAGGCGTGGTCCCCGACCGGTGCCCGGCCAGGGAGGCGTGGAACCCCGCGCCGTCGTCGGTGGTCAGGTTGACCACCACGTCCAGCCGGTCCCCGGACGGGACGGGCACGAGGAGGTCGTAGGTGCCGTCGGTGCCGTGGAACGGCGAGACGTACATCGCCTTGGGCGTGGTGGCCCGGCCCTGCCCGTCGGGGTGGACGAGGTAGGCGTGCCGGTCGCCGTAGGTGTTGTGGACCTCCACGACCGTGGCGACCTGCTCCCCCGTCGCGTCCCAGCACCAGTGCACCGAGATCGGGTTGAAGCAGTAGCCGAAGGCGCGGGCGGTGGCGGCCATGACCACCCGGCCGCCGCGCAGGTCGATGTCGTGCTCGGCCAGGAAGGCCTCGACCTGGGCCCGGATGGTCCCCTCGGGCCGGTCCTCGGACCCGCCGAAGTGGTCGCGGGCCTCGAACCGGCCCAGCACGCCGTGGTCGGGCAGGTCGTCGAGGTCGACCACCCAGCTGTGGGAGCGGTGGGTGAAGCTGCGCCGGAACGGCGTGCGGCGGGTGTGCCGGATCGTGGTGTCGTAGATCCCCGTCGGGACGTCGTCCGCGGGCGACGGCGGCAGCAGGTCGGGCCAGGTGAGGCCGAGCCGCTCGACGGCCCGGAGGCCCGAGCGGGCGCCGTCCTCGTGGAAGCCCCACCCGTGGTACGCGCCGGCGAAGCTGATCCGCTCGGTGGCGATGCCGGCCAGCCGCCCCTGGGCGGCGACCGAGGTCGGGTTGTAGAGGGGGTGCTCGTACTCCATGCGCTCGATGACCTTGGCCGGGTCGACCAGGTCCTCACCGCCGGAGCCGTCGCCGACCAGGGTGACGAAGTAGTGCGTGTCGGTGTCGAGCCGCTGCAACCGCGTGAGGTCGTAGGTGACCAGCACCTGCCCGTCACCGTCGGCGCGGCGCGCGAAGTTCCACGACGCCCAGGCGTTGCGGGCCGCTGGCATCACCGAGTCGTCGGTGTGCAGGAGCGCGGTGTTGGGCGCGTAGGGCATGGCCTGGAGCAGGTCGCGCTGGGCCGCGGTGGGCTCGGCCAGCATCGCCAGGGCCTGGCTCGGGTGGGTGGCGACGACGACGGCGTCGTAGAGGCCGACCTCGCCGTTGCCGTCGGTGACCTCGACCCCGTCGGGGGTCTCGAGCACCGAGGTGATCTTGGCGCCGGTGCGGACCTCCTGCAGCCGGGCGGCCACGGCAGCGACGTACTGCTGCGATCCGCCGGTCACGGTCCGCCACTGCGGGGAGCCGAAGACGCCGAGCATGCCGTGGTGCTCGAGGAAGGTGAAGAGGTAGCGGGCCGGGTAGTCCAGCGCGACCTCGGGATCGCACGACCAGACGGCGGCGACCAAGGGCTCCATGAAGTGGCGGGTGAAGTACGCCGTGAAGCGCCCGGCGGCCAGGAACTCCCGCAGCGTCGTGTCGGGGCCGCTCCGGGCCAGCACGGCGCGGGCGCGCTGGTGGAAGCGGGGGACCTCGGCCAGCATCCGCAGGTAGCGCGGGTTGCGCAGGTTCGCCGACGTCGGGAAGACGCCCTTGCGGCCCAGGGCGCCCGCCCACTCCAGGCCGGTGCCGTCGTCGCGGATCGACATCGACATCTCGGACGGCTGGGTGACCACGCCCAGCTCGGCGAAGAGCCGCAGCAGGACCGGGTAGGTGCGTGGGTTGTGCACGATGAAGCCGGTGTCGATGGCCAGCGTGCGCCCACCCTCGACCACCTCGTGGGTGTCGGCGTGGCCGCCCAGCCGGTCGTCGGCCTCGAACAGCGTGACGTGCGCGGTGCGGGAGGCCATGTAGGCCGCCGTCAGCCCGGCCACGCCGGAGCCGACGACCGCGATCCGTCGCGGTGTCGTGGTCATGGGTTCCTTCTAGGCGAAGCTGAAGGCGGCGGCGATCTCGCCGCTCGGGGCGGAGGGATCGGACCCCGCGGGCTCGACGCTGACCGCGGCGCCGTCGGCCGAGGCCGCGTCACCGCTGAGCACGACCCGGTTGTCCGGACCCTCCGGCATCACGCCGGCCTGGGTCAGGGTGCCACCGTGCTTGAGCCACAGGACGTACTGGCGGCCGGTGGGCGCGGCGGGCATGCCCTTGGTGACGATGGCCGCCTCGTTCAGCTTCTTGGACCGGTAGACGGTGGCCTTGGCCCCGCCGCCCAGGTTCACGGTGAAGTGCTGGGCGTCGCCGGCCGCGACGATCTGGCTGACGCGGTCCTGCTGGCCCTCGTCGTTCAGCTGCTGCCAGGCGACGCCCCCGGTCCCGATCGCGACGACCGCCGCAGCGGCCGCAAGAAAGGTGACGGCGCGACGGCGCCGGCGGGGCTCGAGGGCGGTCACCGTGGCGGTACCGGAGTCGGTGTCGGCACCCTCGGCCCGGTGCTCCACGACGGGCGGGAGCGGGCGGACGTTGGTGATGCCGGTCAGGACGCGCTCGCGGAGCTCGGCGGAGGGCTGCACGGGCGTGATCTCGGCCAGGAGCGAAGCAGCCTCCTGGAGGGACATGACCTCGGCGCGGCACGTCTCGCACTCGGCGAGGTGCCTCTCGAACTGGGCCCGCTCGATGTCGTCCAGCGCGTCGACGGCATAAGCGCCGGACAGAGCGTGGATGTCGATGTCGCTCATGCGCCTACCCCCATGGTGTCCCGGAGACGGATGAGCCCGTCCCTGATGCGTGTTTTGGCGGTGCCGACCGGAAGGTCAAGCATGGTCGCCACCTCCGTGTGTGTGTAGCCCCCGAAGTAGGCGAGCTCGAGAGCCTCGCGCTGCACCGGGGTGAGTGTCTGCAGGGCCCCGCGGACCCGGCGTGCCTCGAGCGAGGCCTGGGCGGCCTCGGCCGTGGAGTCGTGCTCGATGTGCTGGTTCTGCTGGTGGTAGGACGTGTCGCGCCTCGTGGAGGCTTCCGCGGACCGGACCCGGTCCACCGCCTTGCGGTGCACGATCGTCAGGAGCCACCCGAGCGGGCTCCCCTTGGCCGGGTCGAAGCGACCCGAGTTCTTCCAGATGTCGACGAACGCTTCCTGGGCCACTTCCTCGGCCTGGGCCTTGTCCCGGACGACCCGGACGGCCAGACCGACGACCCGCGACGACGTGGCGTCGTACAGCTGTGCGAACGCGCCCTCGTCCCCCTTCCCGCAGGCCTTGAGCAGGTCTGCGAGATCAGGCGCCGAGGGCGCCCCCTCCTCGGAGGGGGCGCCGCCGGCCACGGGCCTGAGCTGGTTCACGTCGTCAGTCTTCCGTGTCTTCGATCAGGTGACGAGAGGTCACTTGGTGGGCATCAGGACGGAGTCGATGACGTACACCGTGGCGTTCTTGGTGGGGATGTTGCCGCAGATCACGTTGGCAGCACCGCCGTCGACGGTCATGCCGGACTCGGCGTCGCCCTCGACGGTCACCTTGTCACCGTTGAGCGTGTCGTGCTCACCGACCACGGCGGTGGGGTCGAGCTGCTCGCCCACCACGTGGTGCGACAGGATCGCGGTCAGCGTGGCCTGGTCGGCCAGCACGGCGTTGAGGTCCTTCTCGGGGATCTTCTTGAAGGCGTCGTCGGTCGGCGCGAACACGGTCAGCGCCGGCGCGGCGTTGAGGGTGTCGGCGAGGCCCGGGACGGCCGTCACGGCGGCGACCAGCGTGGTCAGCAGCGGGTTGTTGCTGGCGGCGGTCGCGACCGGGTCGGTCACCATGCCGTTGAAGGAGCCCTTGCCGTCCTGCGGGATCGCAGAGCAGCCGGGACCGAAGGTGTCGGCGCCCGCGTCGTCGGCGGGAGCGGCGGAGGTGCTCTCCTCGGCCGGGGCCGAGGACTCCTCGGCCGGAGCCGAGCTGGTGGTGTCGTCGCCGGCACTCGAGGTGCTGGACGAGTCGTCGCCACAGGCGGCGAGACCGAAGGACAGGGCGACGAGAGCGGCGCCAGCGGCGCCGGTGCGGCGGAGAGTGCTGCGGTTCATGACTGTGGTGCCTTCCGTAGGTGGGCTTACACCACGTCTTCGGTGCCACCCTCCAGCCGGATTGGGCTGATCGGCTGGTCTGGACCGAGGGACCGCAGCCGCCCGGTGGCTGAGGTGCGAGGCCGCCCGCGGCCGAGCCTCGAAGCCTGGTGAGGTCGCGCTGGGAGCTGCTCACCACCGGCGTCCGTCGTGGGTGGGTTCCAGCACCGGGTCGCCCGGCTTCGAGGCTCAGGCGTGGCACGCCTTCGCACCTCAGCCACCGTGAGGCCGCGGTGGGCGCCGAAATGGCCACAGCCCGCGCCGGGTGGTCCGGCGCGGGCTGCGGTGGTCTGGGAGGGGTCAGGTGACCTGGACGATGAGCTGCTGGACGCCGCTGGAGCCCTCCGGGAAGGGGTTGGAGCGCACGTCGCTCTGGATGTTGCCGTCGCCGTCGATGACGCGGCAGCTGAGGTTGTGGGAGCCGGACTCGGCCTTCCACGGGAAGTACCACTGGCGCCAGTAGTCGTTGCCGGCCGACGGGCCGAGCATCGCGTCCTGCCAGCCGCCGGCGTCGATCTGCACCTGCACCTTGGCCACGCCGCCGTTCTGCTGGGCCCAGGCCACGCCACCGATGAAGGTCTCGCCGGCGTCGAGCTTCTCGAGAACCTTGGGGGTGTCGATGCGGCTGGATATCTTGATGGGGGCGTCGGTGGCCCAGTCGCGCTTGGTCCAGTACGAGTCCTTGTCCTCGTAGGTCGTCATCGTGATCTTCGTGACCCACTTGGTCGCGCTGATGAAGCCGTAGAGGCCGGGGATGACCACGCGGGCCGGGTAGCCGTGCTCGCGCGGCAGCGCCTCGCCGTTCATGCCGAGCGCGACCATCGCGTCGCGGCCGTCGGTGGCCAGCTCGTACGGCGTCCCGATCGTCATCCCGTCCACGTCGGTGGCGAACATCTGATCCACGCCGTCCTGCACGCCGGCCATCTCCAGGAGGTCGGTGAGGCGGACGCCGATCCAGCGGGCGCCGCCGACGTAGGGGCCGCCCACGCTGTTGGAGACGCAGGTCAGGGTGATGTCGCGCTCGATCAGCGGCATGTCGAGGAGGTCCTGGAAGCTGAACTCGAGCTTCTTGTCGACCATCCCGTCGATGGTCAGCGTCCAGTCGTCGATGTTGACGATGGGGACGTCCAGCCGGGTGTCGACGCGGTAGAAGTCGCTGGTCTTGACCCGCAGGGGGGTGATGCCGGGGTACTGCCCCTCGATCCCCTTCGGGAACGGCTGGGCCGGGTCGGCGGGCTTGGGGAAGGCGATGTCGGTCAGGCGGCTGCGGTAGTGGCCGATGAGGCGCCCGGCACCGCCGAGCGCGGCCGCGGCCACGGCCAGGGCGCCACCGGCCAGGACCACGCCGCGGCGCGAGGGCTGGCTCGGGGGGCGTACGACGGGGCCGCTGTCGATGACGTCCTCGCCGACGACCGCCGACGGCTTCGAGGAGGCGGGCTCGGCCGGGGCGGCGGCCCGGGTGTAGCGGCGGTCCAGCAGCCACAGCGAGCCGACGCCCGCCAGAGCGGTGGCCACCGAGGGCACGAGGTCGCTCAGCTCGGCCGTGGGCCGGTTCATGGCGGTGAAGGCCGCCACCGCCACGAGGAGCAGCTGCAGGCCGGCACCGAGCGCGAACCGGCGGCGGGCCAGGAGCCCGGCCACGGCGGCGAGGACGAGCACGCCGCCCATCACCGACCCGATCAGCACCAGCTTGTCGTTGCTCCCGAAGGTCCGGATCGCGTACTCCTTGAGCGAGACCGGCGTCAGGTCGATGACCTGGGAGCCGACCGCGAGCACGGGCGAGGATGCGGGATTCAGGAGCGATGCCACGAAGTGGCCGGTGGCCACGCCCACAAGGGTCGCGAGGACCCCGAACAGGGCATAGGCCAGCCGACGTCTCATGCTCGTACTTCGGAGCGGTGCAACCTACGGATGGTCGGGCAGCCGCTGGACCAGTCGGGTCAGTCCTTGGGCGGCAGGCTCCCGGCGTACGCCGCGCCGACCGCGATCCAGCGCTCGAGCCCGGTGTCGGTGGCCACGGCGTCGGCCGCGACCCGCAGCCAGCCGTCCAGCTCCTTGCCGCGCATCTCCATGCGCGTCACGCCCGGCTCGGCCACCAGCCGCTCGGTGTCGGCGGGGTCGCAGCGCAGCATCAGCCCGCCCTGGCCGCTCGCGGCCACCGCCATGTGGCCGCCGACCAGGAAGACCAGGCCGCCGAACATCCTGCGCTCGGTCACCTCGACGTCGGGCAGCAGGTCGCGGATCCGGTCGCTGAGCGCCTCGTCGTAGGCCATGCCCGCATCGTGGCACCCGGTGGGGACAATGGCTGCCCATGAGCGCAGCGCAGACCCCCGGGGAGATCACCGGCCAGACCGCCGGCAAGCCGACCGAGCTGGTCCACCTCGAGGCCGCGGACGGCATCGCGACCATCACGCTCGACTCGCCCCACAACCGCAACGCGCTCTCGCGCCAGCTCGTCACCGAGCTGTTCGACCGGCTGGAGGCGGCCGAGCGGGACGACGCGGTCAAGGTCGTGGTGATCCGGTCCTCGGGCCGGGTGTTCTGCTCCGGCGCCGACCTGTCCGAGGCGGCCACGGTCGGCATGGAGGAGGGCTCGCGGGCGATGGTCCGCATGCAGCGCCAGATCGTGGCCATGCCCAAGCCGGTCGTGGTGGAGCTGGCCGGGCCGGTGCGCGCCGGTGGCATCGGGATCGTGGCGGCCGCCGACCTGGTCGTCGCGGCCGAGGACGCCACCTTCGCGCTCACCGAGGTCAAGCTGGGCCTGGCCGCCGCGATCATCTCGCTCACCGTCCACCACCGCATGACCCCGCGTGCCGCGGCGCTGACCACGCTGGGCGGCGAGGTGTTCAGCGGCACCGACGCCGCGGCGTACGGCCTGGTGACCAAGGCGGTGCCCGCCGAACGCGTGGGCGAGGAGGTGGCCGCGCTCTGCGCCAGCCTGGCCACCGGCGCTCCTCAGGGCCTGCGGGAGTCCAAGCGGATCCTCAACCACGAGCTGCTCGCGCGCATCGATGGCCTGGGCGAGGAGATGGCCGCCCTGAGCGCCCGCCTCTTCGCCTCCGAGGAGGCCAAGGCGGCGATGACCGCGTTCCTCACCCGGAAGGGCTGAGCGGCGCAACCTCCGGCGAGTTAGTCTTGGGGGCTCGCCGCTCGCGCGGCGGGCACCACGAACTACCGCACGTGCCGAGGGGACGACTCGTTGAACGACAAGCTGGTCGAGCAGCAGATCGAGGCTGAGCAGGGCTTCGTCGACCGGGTCTACCTCCAGCTGGAGGAGTCCGCCCGCAACGCCCAGCAGCTGGCGCGCGAGGGGCAGAACCGCGGCAAGCTGGGGCACGAGGGTGGCCTGGTCGAGCGCGACGCGATGGTCTACCAGGCCGCGCGGCGCATCGCCCAGCTCGACGCCGCCCACGAGGGCCTGGTCTTCGGCCGCCTCGACCTGCGGCACACCCTCGACCGGGAACCGCGCTACATCGGGCGCATCGGCCTGCGTGACGAGCGCCGCGACTCCCTGCTGATCGACTGGCGCGCGCCGGCGGCCGCGGTCTTCTACCAGGCCACGGCGGCCGAGCCGCAGAGCGTCGTGCGCCGCCGCGTGCTCCGCTCCTCGGGCCCCAAGGTCGTCGGGGTCGAGGACGAGCTGCTCGACTCCGAGGCGCTGGCCGAGCTCGAGGCCTCGGGCGTGGAGCTGCCGATCGTGGGCGAGGGCGCGCTCATGGCCCAGCTCTCTCGGGCCCGCGACCGCACCATGCACTCGATCGTCGCGACCATCCAGGCCGAGCAGGACAAGGCGATCCGCGCGCCCAGCCGCGGCGTGGTCACCATCAGCGGCGGACCCGGGACCGGCAAGACCGTGGTGGCGCTGCACCGCGCGGCGTACCTCCTCTACACCGACCGGCGCCGCTACGAGACCGGCGGCGTCCTCGTGGTCGGACCCAGCGGCGTCTTCATGCGCTACATCGAGCGGGTGCTGCCGAGCCTGGGCGAGACCGCGATCGCGCTGCGCTCGCTCGGCGAGGTGGTCAGCGGGATCCGGGCCACCCGGCACGACGAGCCGGCTGTGGCCGACATCAAGGGCTCGGCGCGGATGGCCACGCTGCTGCGCCGGGTCGCCCGGCAGCAGGCGCCCGGCAGCCCCGACCACTTCCGCGTCTTCTGGCGCGACGACGTGCTGACCCTCGACCGCGGCCTGCTCGGGCGGGTCCGGCGCCAGCTGATGTCGCAGGGCCGCCGCAACCGGCAGCTGCCGCGGGTCGCCGGCGCCCTCCTCGACGCGCTGTGGAACCAGGTCCGCGGCGAGCGCGGTCGCGACCGGGGCCGGGAGGCCTTCGAGGAGGACCTGCTCTCCGACGACGGGTTCCTCGACTTCGTCCTGGGCTGGTGGCCGCCGCTCGACGCGCCCACCGTGCTCGGCTGGCTGCGCGACCCCGAGCTGCTGGCGCAGGTCTCCGACGGGCTGCTGAGCCACGAGGAGCAGCGCCTGCTGAGCAAGTCGTGGGGCACCGGCGACGACCGGGCGCCGTCCGTCGAGGACGTCCCGCTGATCGACGAGCTGCGCTACGCCCTCGGCGACGTGCCGCAGCGCACCGAGGACGAGCGCGACCTCGACGAGACCTCGCTGCTCGAGGGCGGCGTCGACATGCAGGAGCTGCTGACGGCGTCCGAGCGCGAGTACGCCCCGGCGGGCCGGGCCTGGGCGCCGCCCACGCACCGGCTCGAGGACGACCCGTTCGCCCACGTGCTGGTCGACGAGGCCCAGGACCTCACGCCCATGCAGTGGCGGATGGTCGGACGGCGGGGCAGGTCCGCGTCGTGGACCATCGTCGGCGACCCGGCCCAGTCCTCGTGGCCCGACCCGGCCGAGGCGGCCGAGGCCCGCGCCACGGCGCTCGAGGGCAAGGAGCGGCACGACTTCCACCTCTCGACCAACTACCGCAACTCCGCCGAGATCTACGACCACGCCGCGGCGTACGCCCAGCGGGTCGGTCTGGACGCCGACCTGCCCACCGCCGTCCGCTCCACCGGGGTGCCGCCGCACGTGGTCACCGGGGTGGGCGACCTCGAGGCCGCGACCCGCGAGGCGGCGCTCGACGTGGCCGGCCGCGTGCCGGGCACGGTGGGGATCGTGGTGCCGGTGGCGCGCAGGTCCGAGGCCAACGCCTGGCTGGCCTCCTGGCCCGAGCTGGCCGAGGACGCCCCGGGCGCCCGGGCCGCGATCGACTCCTCGGTGACCCCGTCGGGCGAGGACCGCGTGGTGGTGCTGACCGGCCTCGACACCAAGGGCCTGGAGTTCGACGCCATCGTCGTGGTCCGACCCGAGGAGATCGAGGCCGAGTCGGTGACCGGTCGCTCGACGCTCTACGTCGTGCTGACCCGGGCCACGCAGCTGCTGACCACGGTCTCCTAGGCGGGGCTCCCGCGTTTACCTGAGGTCCCGGTCCCCGTGGCACAGTTCTGCCCCGTGCGCCGCGCCCTCGTCGTCCTCCTCGCCGTGCTGGCCATGGCCGGCACGCTGACCGTGGTCAGCGGCTCCGGCGCGGACGCCGCTGCGTCGGTCGACCCGCGGCTGAGCAAGGGCGAGTGCGCCCTCACCGGCCGGGTCTACGTCGCGGGCCGCGGCTGCGCGCGCCACTACTGCGTGGCCGGCGCGACCATGTTCAAGGAGGGCCACGACGCGGAGCTGTGCCAGCTGCGCGGCCGCAGCGGCGCGGAGTACGCCCGCCCCATCAACTCCCGCCGCTGCGCAGACCTGGGCCGGATCTGGATCGGGGAGATCAACTCCTGCGCGTCCAACCCCGACCGCTCCCGCACCGTGGTGGCCGGCGCCCCGCAGTGCCGCGGCGGCGGCAAGGTCTACCTCAACCACAGCGAGTCCGAGGGCCACTACGACGAGTGCCTCTCCCCGAGCCGGGTGGCCAAGCTCCGCAACGTGGCCCGCCGCACCGGGCAGTCGCTCAACGACGTGGCCCTGGACCGCAACCGCTTCAACTGCTCCTACCGCGCCGGCTGGGTGATGACCGGCGGCACCTGCGTCCGGCGCACCGCGCCGGTGCCCGCCTCGCAGCAGGGCGGCTTCTACATGGTCGGCGACTCGGTCAGCTGGCGCGCCGACAACGAGCTCTTCGCCCGCCAGAAGGACTGGATCCTCGACCTGCGCCCCGGCCGTCGCCTCGACGAGCTCCCCGGCCGCCTCGACTGGTTCCGCGCCAACCACGCCGACCCCGACCAGGTGATCGTCCAGCTCGGCACCAACCGCCGCAAGGGCTACAACGAGGCCGACTTCCGCACCACGATCGCCACCATCCCCGCCGACGTACCGATCCTGTTCCTGCTGCCCTACCGGCACTTCGAGGGCGACAACGCCGGCCCGGTCGCGGCCACCAAGAAGTACGCGACCTGGATGCGCAATCTGGCCGCCGACCGCCCCCTCACCTGCCTCTCCGAGTGGCCCAAGATCGCCGCCGCCCACCTCTCCAACCTCGTCGACGGCGAGCACCCCGACGCTCACCACGAGGACTGGTACGCCAGGTACGTCGTCAAGGCCTGGGGCACCTGTTCGCAGCAGCTGGGGTTGTAGAGGGTCAGGCGCCTGCGCTCGTGGCACCGAGCGTCCGGCCCTGCGGGCCGGCACCCCGCGCGGGGACAGGCGACGCCGTGTCGCGGGCGGTTGCTCCCAGCGTGGTCGGGTGGCGCTGCCCGCGCCACGCCGCGCTTTTAGCCCCGCGCGGGGCACCGGCCCGCAGGTCCGGTCGCGCGTCGGCCGTCGCTCCGGCTGGACGGGTGGGTGGGGGAGCGGGCTCGTCAGCGCTGCGCGCTGCCTCGCCCGCGACGGCGGCTGACGGTGGCTGAGGTGTGAGGCCGTCCGCGGCCGAGCCTCGAAGCCTCCCAACACGGTGCTGGGACAGTGCCAGCACCGGGTCGCCGGGTTTCGAGACGGTTGC
>CAZEPK010000105.1:0-14105 GCA_964514085.1 uncultured Nocardioides sp. | reverse complement strand
CGATCGGGCTGGTGAAGACCAACCCCTGCGCCAAGGACACCGACGGCGACGGCATCAAGGACGGCAAGGAGGTCAGCGGCAAGAAGGTCCGTCAGGTCGTCCGCGCCAAGGGCGGCTCCTACATGCTCAAGCGGCTCTTCTCCGACCCGTCGATGGCCGACACCGACGGCGACGGCCTGACCGACAAGCAGGAGATCACCGGCTCGAAGAACCGGAAGTTCGCCCGGCACAAGACCGACCCGCTGAACGTCGACACCGACGGCGGCGGCGTCAGCGACGGTCGCGAGATCAAGCTGGGCGCGGACCCGTCCAACGTGAAGAGCTCGCCGCCGCGGCGGAACCACCGGGGCTGAGCCCCGGCAGATCGGCACCCCGGGCGGGTCACGGCGTACGTCGTGGCCCCCCCGGCCTGCCTGTGGTCGCCCAGGTGCGGTCCCAGCGCCGGGTCGCGCGGCTTCGAGGCTCAGGCGCAGGACGCCTTCGCACCTCAGCCACCGTGGGTGCGGTCCCAGCACCGGGTGGCGGCGGCTTCGAGGCTCAGGCGCAGGACGCCTTCGCACCTCAGCCACCGTGGGTGTGGTCCCAGCAGCGGGTCACCGCCTTCGAGACGGTCGCTGCGCGACCTCCTCAACCACCGACGGAGTCGGCGACAGGCGACCGGCCCGATCCCCGACGCGGAAACCCGGGAGATCCCAACCCGGGTCGCTCTATACGATCGTGCGCATGTCCGACCTCAAGATCGCCCTCGTCCGCGCAGGTCAGCGTGAGGACACCGCGGTCACGACGGGCACCAAGGCCTGGGAGCCGTTCAAGGACGACGCCGACGTCATCGCCGCCCGGGTCAACGGGGCGCTCAAGGACCTGTCCTACGAGCTCCAGGACGGCGACGAGGTCGAGGGCGTGGCCATCGACAGCCCCGACGGGCACGACATCCTGCGGCACTCCACCGCGCACGTGATGGCCCAGGCGGTCCAGGACCTCTACCCCGACGCCAAGCTCGGGATCGGGCCGCCCATCCGCGACGGCTTCTACTACGACTTCGACGTCGAGACGCCGTTCGTGCCCGAGGACCTCGAGAAGATCGAGACCCGGATGCGCAAGATCATCAAGGAGGGCCAGCGGTTCTCCCGGCGGGTCACCACCGACTCCGACGCGCTCCACGAGCTCAAGGACGAGCCCTACAAGGTCGAGCTGATCGGGCTCAAGGGCTCGGGCCACGCCGAGGACGCCGCCGAGGGGGCCTCGGCCGAGGTCGGCGCCGGTGAGCTGACCATCTACGACAACGTGCGCCGCGACGGCGAGGTGGCCTGGAGCGACCTGTGCCGCGGCCCGCACCTGCCCACCACCAAGCGGATCCCGGCGTTCAAGCTGATGCGCAGCGCCGCGGCGTACTGGCGCGGCAACGAGAAGAACAAGCAGCTCCAGCGCATCTACGGCACCGCCTGGGAGTCCAAGGAGGCGCTCGAGGAGCACCTGCACCGCATCGAGGAGGCCGAGCGCCGCGACCACCGCAAGCTCGGCCGCGACCTCGACCTCTACTCCTTCCCCGACGAGCTCGGTTCCGGCCTGGTGGTCTTCCACCCCAAGGGCGGCGTGATCAAGCGCGAGATGGAGGACTACGTCCGCCGCCGCCACATCGAGGAGGGCTTCTCCTACGTCGGCACGCCGCACATCTCCAAGGACGGGCTGTTCCACACCTCCGGTCACCTGCCCTACTACGCCGACACGATGTACCCGCCCATGGAGCTCGAGGGTGCGAAATACCAGCTCAAGGCCATGAGCTGCCCCATGCACAACCTCATCTACCAGGCGCGCGGCCGCTCCTACCGCGAGCTGCCGCTGCGGCTCTTCGAGTTCGGCGGGGTCTACCGCTACGAGAAGTCCGGCGTGGTCCACGGCCTGACCCGCGTCCGTGGCATGACCCAGGACGACTCGCACTCCTACTGCACGCCCGAGCAGGCCGACGCCGAGATCAAGCACCTGCTGAACTTCTGCCTCGGGCTGTTCCGCGACTTCGGGATGCCCGACTTCTACCTCGAGCTCTCGACCCGCGACGACTCCAAGCCCGACAAGTTCATCGGCACCGAGGAGCAGTGGCAGGTCGCCACCGACGTCCTGAAGCGGGCCGCCGACGAGACCGGCCTGGAGCTGGTGCCCGACCCTGGCGGCGCGGCGTTCTACGGGCCCAAGATCTCGGTGCAGGCGCGCGACGCCATCGGCCGGACCTGGCAGCTCTCGACCATCCAGTACGACTTCAACCAGCCCGAGCGGTTCGGGCTGGAGTATCAAGCCGCCGACGGCACCCGCCAGCAGCCGGTGATGATCCACTCCGCGAAGTTCGGCTCGATCGAGCGGTTCCTCGGCGTACTGGTGGAGCACTACGCCGGCGCCTTCCCGCCCTGGCTGGCGCCGGTGCAGGTGGCCGGGATCCCGATCGCCGAGCGGCACGTCGACTACCTGTACGACGTCGCGCGGCAGCTCACCCAGGCGGGCATCCGCGTCGAGGTCGACGAGTCCGACGACCGGATGCAGAAGAAGATCCGCAACGCCCAGCTCCAGAAGGTGCCGTTCATGATGATCGCGGGGGACGACGACGTGGCCGCCGGCGCGGTCTCGTTCCGCTACCGCGACGGGCACCAGGACAACGGGGTCTCGGTCGAGGAGGCCATCCGCCGGGTGGTCGCCGCGGTGGAGTCGCGCGAGCAGGTGTGATGCTGCCGGACTTCTTCGGGGAGGACGTCGCCACGTCGTACGACGACGACGGCGACGTGCGGTTCTCCGACGAGCACCTGGCCCTGGAGGCCGGCTTCCTGGCCGAGCTGGCGGGCGAGGGCGGTCGCGCCCTGGAGCTGGCCATCGGGACCGGCCGGGTGGCGCTGCCGCTGGCCGAGCTCGGCGTCCAGGTGCAGGGGATCGACCTGTCCGAGGCGATGGTGGCCCAGCTGCGGGCCAAGCCCGGCGGGCCGGAGATCCCGGTGGAGATCGGCGACTTCAGCACGGCGCTGGCCGGGGTGGGGCTCGAGGGCGAGTTCGACCTGGTCTACCTGGTCTTCAACACCATCGGGAACGTCGCCAGCCAGGACGCCCAGGTGGCGACGTTCGCGAACGCCGCCCGCCACCTGCGGCCTGGCGGCTGCTTCGTGGTCGAGACCGGCGTGCCCGGGCTGCTGCGCGCCCAGGACGACAAGCAGTTCCGCGTCTTCCACCACGCCGACGAGCACCACGGGATCGACGAGTACGACCCCGTCACCCAGCTGATGTGGTCCCACCACTACACGCGCACCGACGACGGCACCTACCGCCGCGCCTCCGTGCCGTTCCGCTACGCCTGGCCGGCCGAGATGGACCTGATGGCCCGCCTGGCCGGGCTGCGGCTGCGCGAGCGGTGGGAGTGGTGGGACGGCACGCCGTTCAGCGCCGACAGTGACTCCCACGTCTCGGTGTGGGAGAAGGAGTGAGGCTGGTCGCCCTCGGGCTGGCGGCGCTGCTGCTGGCCGGGTGCGGCGGCGACGGGTCGGCGTCCGACGACGCGGCCGCGCCCAAGGGCAAGGCTTCCGCGGCCACCGCGCCGACCGCGCCGACCGCGCCGCCGGTCGACCCTGCGGAGCTGGAGCAGCTCGAGCAGCTGACCCAGCTGGCCATCAAGGCGCAGGAGGCGGCCGCCGAGCTCAACGGCGCCGGCGGGGTGGTCCCGGCCGCGGACGGGCCGGTGCTGGGCGCCGACATCAGCTGGCCGCAGTGCCCGCCGGGGATGGGCATCAAGTACAAGGAGTCCTCGGGCCAGCCCCTGCCGACCGCCGAGGCGGAGTACCTCATCATCGGCCTGACCAACGGCCCCGGCTTCCACGCCAACCCCTGCCTGGCCGACCAGGTGTCCTACGCCAAGGAGCGCGGGCTGCTGGTCGCGGCGTACTCGGTCATCAGCTGGCCCGACGAAGCCACGCAGCAGAAGTACGGCGGCCTGCAGGAGGCCGGCATCGCGCAGGCGCAGTTCAACCTGCAGGCGATGAAGGCCGCCGGCCTCGACTCGCCGATCATCTGGCTCGACGTCGAGCAGGTGCCGCACTACGAGTGGTCCACCAGCACGGCGGCCAACGCCGAGGTGGTGCTGGGCGCGGCCAAGGGGTACGCCGAGGCCGGCTACCGGATCGGCGTCTACTCCACCCCGGCCATCTGGGCCGGCATCGTCGGCGACCTGAGCCTCGGCGTGCCGGAGTGGCGGGCGGCGGGGCAGACCTCGAAGGAGGAGGCGCTGAGCCGCTGCGGCAGCGACTGGTTGATCCAGGGCGGCACCGGCGCGCTGGCCCAGTGGGTGGAGGACGGGCGGGACAAGAACATCACCTGTCCCGGGACCGAGAGCGAGCTGGGCGACTACTTCCGCAACCTCTGAGGCCGCCGGGTGGGCGGGTCCCAGCCACGGGTTGCGAGGTTTCGAGACGGTTGCTGCGCAACCTCCTCAACCACCGGTGGGCCGCCTCGGTGGCTGAGGTGCGAGGCCGTCCGCGGCCGAGCCTCGAAGCCTGGTGAGGTGGTGCTGGGACGGCCCCAGCCCCGACGTGCGGGGTTTCGAGACGGTTGCTGCGCAACCTCCTCAACCACCGTCAGTGCGACACGCTGTCGCGCGTACCTCTTGACATCGCGACACGGTGTCGCACTAATAGACCCATGGCCGCCACGAGCTACCAGGACACGCTGCGCACGCTGAGCGAAGCGTCGGTGCAGACCCACTTCGACGCGTTCCTCGACATCGCCTGGGACGACCCGGCGTACGCCATCGACCCGGCCGACGAGCGCTGGATCCTGCCGCGTGCCGACGTGCTGGGCAGCACGCAGTGGTACCAGCAGCTGCCCCAGGACGAGCAGATCCGGGTCGGGCTGTACCGGCAGGCCAACGTGACCAAGGTGGGGCTGCAGTTCGAGCAGGTGCTCATCGCCGGGCTGATGAACTTCGCCTTCAGCCTGCCCAACGGCACCCCGGAGTTCCGCTACGCCACCCACGAGGCGACCGAGGAGTGCCACCACACGCAGATGTTCCAGGAGTTCGTGAACCGCTCCGGCCAGCAGGTGGCCGGGGCGCCGCGGCTCTTCCGGCTGCTGGCGCCGGTGCTGCCGCTGTTCGCCAGCCGGGTGCCGGTCGGCTTCTTCATCGGCGTGCTGGCCGGCGAGGAGCCGATCGACCACGTGCAGAAGTCGATCCTGCGCGCCGGCGGCGACCTGCACCCGCTGCTGCAGCGGATCATGCAGATCCACGTGGCCGAGGAGGCGCGGCACATCGGCTTCGCGCACCAGTACGTCGAGCACCGGGCGCCGCGGCTCAAGGGCCACCAGCGGTTCGTGCTGTCGCTGGCCTTCCCGCTGATCATGCGCTGGCTGGCCGACGCGATCCTGGTGCCGAGCCGCCAGGCCCAGCGCGACATGGGGATCCCGCGCGAGGTGGTCGAGGACGTCTACTGGCGCCGCGAGGAGTCGCAGCGGATGCTGCGCGACCTGTTCGCCGACGTGCGGATGCTGGCCGAGAACGCCGGGCTGGGGAACCGCGTCTCCCGCCGGCTCTGGAAGCGGCTGGGGATCGATGGCCAGCCCTCGCGCTTCCGCAGCCAGCCCTCGTCGGCCGCCGCTTGAGCCGGGGACGGCCGTGCCGTACGTCGTCACCCAGTCGTGCTGCAGCGACGCCTCCTGCGTCGTGGCCTGCCCGGTCAACTGCCTCCACCCGGCGCCGGGGGAGCCCGGCTTCGCCGAGGCCGAGATGGTCTTCATCGACGCGGACGCCTGCGTGGGCTGCGGTGCCTGCGTGACCGCGTGCCCGGTGGGCGCGATCGTCCCGGACCACGCGCTGAGCGAGGAGCAGCGGCCGTTCGTGGCGCTGGCGGCGGAGTACTACGACGCCTTCCCGCACGCCGACCGCACGCCGGTGGCCCTGGTCCCGCCCCAGCGTCGATTGCGGCAGAGCGGGCCGTTCCGCGTCGCCGTGGTGGGCGCCGGGCCGGCCGGGCTGTACGCCGCCGACGAGCTCGTCAAGCACCCGGAGGTCAGCGTCGACGTCCTCGACCGGCTCGAGGTGCCGCACGGGCTGGCGAGGTACGGCGTGGCACCCGACCACGTCGAGACCCGCAGCGTGTCACGGCTGCTCGAGACCATCGCCCGCCAGCCCCGCTTCCGCTACCGGCTCGGAGTCGACGTGGGCCGCGACATCACTCCCGAGCAGCTCGAGGCGGCGTACGACGCGGTGGTGTGGGCGACCGGGGCCAGCGCCGACCGGCCGCTGGAGGTGCCCGGTGCGGACCTGCCGGGCGTCGTGGGTGCGACCGCGCTGGCCGAGTGGTCGAACGGACACCCCGACCGCCGCGACCTGCTGCCCCTCGACGCCCTGGCCGGCGGGCTGCGGGCCGTGGTGGTCGGCGCCGGCAACGTCGCCCTCGACTCCGCCCGCCTCCTGGCGGGCGACCGCGTGGGCTATGAGGAGGTGGTGGTGCTCGGCCGCCGCGGCGTGGAGCACGCAGCGTTCACCACCCCGGAGCTGATCGGCCTGGCCGGGCTGGCCGACGTCGACGCAGTGCTAGAGGGCACGGCGCCGGCAGGGGACGACGTGCGGTCGCGCGTGCTGCAGGACCTGGCCGGTCGCCGCCCGCGGGCAGGGCGGCCGCGGATCGTGCTGCGTTTCGACTCCCCGGTGGCGGCCGTCGTGGGGGAGGACCGGGTGACCGGCGTGAGGATGTCCGACGGGAGCGCGGTCGAGGCGGACCTGGTGGTGGGGGCGATCGGTCACGTCTGGACGCCGGTCGCCCACGAGCGCGGACGGGTCCGGCCGGGGGTCTACGTGGTGGGCTGGGCCAAGCGCGGGCCGAGCGGCTTCCTCGGCACCAACAAGTCCTGCGCGGAGGAGACCGTGGCCTCGATCCTCGACGACCTGGATGGAGGGATCCCAGGTTCACCTGGGAAGCCGGAACTTCTCGACCGTTGCAACGCCCCAGAAGTTGAGCGATCCCAGGTAAACCTGGGATCCCTGCGGCGGGTGAGGGAGCTGACCCCACGGATACCCTGAGCCCATGGCCGCGAAGACCGACGGGCGACAGGTGAGGTGGGACAGCCACAACCAGGCCCGTCGCCAGCACATCCTCGACGCCGCCATCGGGGTGCTGGCCGACGCCGAGCCGGGCTCGGAGGTCCACGTCCAGCAGATCGCCGACCGCGCCGGCCTGAGCCGCACGGTGGTCTACCGGCACTTCTCCGACCGGGCCGACCTCGACGCCGCCGTGCAGGGCCGGGCGCTGGAGCTGCTGCGCGCCGAGCTGGTGCCGGTGCTGTCCTTCGAGGGGACGCCGGTCGACATCATCCGGCGGATCGTCTCGGCGTACGTCGGGTGGGCCAGCGAGCACCCCTCGCTGCACGAGTTCGCCCAGCAGGACCCGCCCGGCTCCGACCCGGGGCAGATGGAGCGGGCGATCCAGCAGATCGCCGGGCAGATCGAGGACCTGATCAACGTGGGCGTCGAGGTGCTGCACGTCGACCTTGCCGACGACGAGGTGGCCGCCCTGGACCCGCTGGTCTTCGGGCTGGTCGGCGGCGTCTTCACCTCCACCCGGCGCTGGCTGTCGCGGCCCGAGCGCCGGCCCTCGCGCGAGACGTTCGTGGAGCTGGCCACCGAGGCGGTCTGGCTGCAGATCGCCGGCATGGCCCGCCAGCGCGGCGTGGAGCTGGACCCCGACGTCCCGGTCGAGCAGCTCCTCGACGCGGCCCTCGACGGGGTGGCCACCGGGGTGGCCAACGGCGTGGCCAACGGTGTCGCCCTCGACAGGGCGGCAGGGTGAGCGCAGAGGACCGGCCGCTGGTGCAGGCCGGCATCGGCGAGGCCGACGGTCTCGACCGGCTGTGGACCCCGCACCGGATGGCCTACATCCGCGGCCAGGACAAGCCGGTCGACGACTCGGCGGGGGAGTGCCCGTTCTGCCGGATCCCGACGCTGGCCGACAACGAGGGGCTGGTGGTGCACCGCGGCGAGCTCGCCTACGTCGTGCTCAACCTCTACCCCTACGCGCCGGGCCACCTCATGGTCTGCCCCTACCGCCACATCGCCGACTACACCGAGACCACGGACGCCGAGGCCGCGGAGATCGCCGCCCTGACCAAGCGCGCGATGACGGTCATCCGCGCCACCTCGCAGGCCGGCGGCTTCAACCTGGGCATGAACCAGGGCCACATCGGCGGCGCCGGCGTGGCCGGTCACCTCCACCAGCACGTGGTGCCGCGCTGGGCCGGCGACCAGAACTTCATGCCGATCATCGGCCGCACCAAGACCCTGCCCGAGCTGCTGTCGGACACCCGCGAGCTGCTGGCCTCGGCCTGGGGCTGAGCGGCCCTACTTCTTCTTGCCGGTGACCCCGGCCATCGGGCTGGCGCCGTTCTTGGAGGCAGCCTCGCGCTTGTCGGCGCGCTTCTCCTTGATCGACTTCCCGGTCTTGGCGGTCTTGCTCTGGCGAGGCGACTTGTCGCTCATGCGGGATCTCTCGTTGCCGGCGCCCTGGGTGGCCCCGATACCGCGACAGTACGCCCGGTGGTCACGCCCGCCGCCCAGGCCGACTAGCCTTCGGCCCACCATGCTGGACCGATTCAAGGCCTTCTGGCAGGGCAAAGCCCTCGCGCCGTTCATCAACCTCTTCATCAGGCTCGGCATCAGCCCCGACGTCGTGACGCTCGTCGGCACGCTCGGGGTCGCCGCCGGAGCCCTCGTCTGCTTCCCTCAGGGCTGGCTGTGGCAGGGCGTGCTGGTGGTCGCGGTGTTCGTGTTCAGCGACCTGGTCGACGGGGCGATGGCCCGCAAGATCGGTCGCACCGACCTGTTCGGCGCCTTCCTCGACTCCACGTTGGACCGGATCGCCGACGCCGCGCTGTTCGGCGGCATGGCGCTGTTCTTCGCCTGGCAGGCCGAGGACCACCTCTACCTCGTGCTGTCGCTGGTCTGCCTGGCGATGGGCTCGGTGACGTCGTACGCGCGGAGCAAGGGCGAGCAGCTCGGCTTCGACGCCAAGACGGGGCTGGCCGAGCGTCCGGACCGCCTGGTCGGCCTGCTGGTGCCGGCCTTCTTCGGCGACCTGCTCGACCTGCCGATCCTCTACGAGGTCGCGCTCTGGCTCATCGCCGTGCTGAGCACGATCACGGTGCTGCAGCGGATCCTCAAGGTCCGCCGCCAGGCGCTCGCCGCACCCACCGCCGGGGCGGATACCGAATCGGCTCCTCACCCCTAGGAGCACTAGTCTGGAGAGCATGGCTGAGCAGCACCCCGAGGACACCCACGAGGCACCCGTCACCGGCACCACCCGCGTCAAGCGGGGCATGGCGGAGATGCTCAAGGGCGGCGTGATCATGGACGTCGTCACCCCCGAGCAGGCCAAGATCGCCGAGGACGCCGGCGCGGTCGCCGTGATGGCCCTCGAGCGCGTGCCGGCCGACATCCGCGCCCAGGGCGGAGTCTCCCGCATGAGCGACCCCGACATGATCGACGGGATCATCGAGCAGGTCTCGATCCCGGTCATGGCCAAGGCCCGCATCGGTCACTTCGCCGAGGCGCAGGTGCTCCAGTCGCTCGGCGTCGACTACATCGACGAGTCCGAGGTGCTCAGCCCGGCCGACTACGAGAACCACATCGACAAGTGGGCCTTCACCGCGCCGTTCGTCTGCGGTGCCACCAACCTCGGCGAGGCCCTGCGCCGCATCAGCGAGGGCGCGGCGATGATCCGCTCCAAGGGCGAGGCCGGCACCGGCGACGTCTCCAACGCCGTGACCCACATGCGCACCATCCGCCGCGAGATCCGCCGGCTCGGGGCCCTGGAGGAGGACGAGCTCTTCGTCGCCGCCAAGCAGCTCCAGGCGCCGTACGACCTGGTCAAGGAGGTCGCCCGCCGCGGCAAGCTCCCGGTGGTGCTCTTCACCGCGGGCGGCATCGCCACCCCGGCGGACGCGGCGATGATGATGCAGCTCGGCGCCGAGGGCGTCTTCGTGGGCTCGGGCATCTTCAAGTCCGGCAACCCGGCACAGCGCGCCGAGGCGATCGTCAAGGCCACGACCTTCCACGACGACCCCGACGTGGTGGCCAAGGTCTCCCGCGGCCTGGGCGAGGCGATGGTCGGCATCAACGTCGAGGAGCTCCCCGAGCCGCACCGGCTCTCCGAACGCGGCTGGTAGCAGCGCACCTCCCACCTCGGCCCCCACCGGGGCCATGCCCACGCCCACCGAAATGGCCCGAAGGGGCCATGACCCCCCTGCGCTCGACCACTCCGGTCCACAGGGGGTCCTCGCTTCGGTAACAAGCCCGCCCTGACGCCCCGATCGTGCCTACGTTGTTCTCGGCGCACCGGTCGGAGCCTCGGAGCAGCACCCGAGGGCTCCCGCCCGTCGCGCGGCACGAACGGCGGCCCGAGATGATCCGGCCGCGATCGACGTAGGCGTCGGCTGGGGCCCGGGGGGGGCCCGGCCGGCGCCGACGGAGACTCCGCGTCGACGGGGCAGCTCGACCGTCCGGTGGCGGCCCCAGTGGCCCGAACGGGTGGTGCGCTCGTCGAGCGGGCAGACCGCGGCGTCGAACGGTGGATGCCGGGGCGGTTCGCGGGCCCTGAGGGCGCCGATCCGCTGCAATGGTCCCCAGGCGCTCATGGGGGAGCGCCCCAAGCAGGAGGCACCACGGGGATGGCTCGTACCAAGCGCACCATGGCAGCCTGGCTGCTGGTCGTCGGCGGTTTCGCCGTCACGACGGCCTACCTGATCCGCGACGGCTCGGGGGCGAACCTCGAGCTCGCACCGCTCTTCTTCGGCGTGGCGATCGCCGTGGTCTTCGTGCGGACCTTCCGGACCCGCTCCCGGCGCTTCCGCGGCTGACGCGGGCCCCTACCCTGCTGCGGTGTCCTCACCGCCGATCGGGGTCCTGGCCCTCCAGGGCGACGTCCGCGAGCACCTGCGGCTGCTGACCTCGCTCGGCGTGCCCGCGGTCGCCGTACGTCGGGAGCGCGAGCTGTCCGCGGTGGCCGGGCTGGTGCTGCCCGGCGGCGAGTCCACGACCATGATCCGCCTGGCCCGCACCTTCGAGCTGGTCGAGCCGCTGCGGGCCCGGATCGCCGAGGGCATGCCGGCCTTCGGGACCTGCGCCGGGATGATCCTGCTCGCCGACGAGGTGCTCGACGGGATCGCCGGGCAGGAGACGCTGGGCGGGCTGGACATCACCGTGCGCCGCAACGCCTTCGGGCGCCAGGTCGACTCCTTTGAGGAGGACATCCACCTCGACGGCCTCGAGGACCCGGTGCACGCCGTCTTCATCCGGGCACCGTGGGTGGAGACGGTCGGCGCCGAGGTCGAGGTGCTCGGCACCGTGGCGGCCGGGCCGGCCGCGGGTAGGATCGTCGCGGTCCGTCAGGGCCCGCTGATGGCGACGTCCTTCCACCCCGAGGTGGGTGGCGGTTCGCGGGTCCACCAGGTGTTCGTGGACCTCGTCGCCCAGCACACGAGTTCGTAGGGAAGAGGTACAGCCATGTCGGGCCACTCCAAGTGGGCGACCACGAAGCACAAGAAGGCGGTCATCGACGCCCGCCGCGGCAAGATGTTCGCCAAGCTGATCAAGAACATCGAGGTCGCCGCGCGCATGGGCGGGGGCGACATCAGCGGCAACCCCACGCTGTACGACGCCATCCAGAAGGCCAAGAAGTCGTCGGTGCCCAACGACAACATCGACCGCGCGGTCAAGCGCGGGTCGGGCGCCGAGACCGGCGGGGCCGACTACCAGACGATCATGTACGAGGGCTACGGGCCGTCGGGCGTCGCGATGCTCATCGAATGCCTGACCGACAACAAGAACCGCGCCGCCATGGAGGTCCGCACCGCCATGACGCGCAACGGCGGCTCGCTGGCCGACCCGGGCTCGGTGTCCTTCCTCTTCAACCGCCGCGGCGTGGTGCTGGTGCCGACCACCCAGGAGGGCCGGACGGTCTCCGAGGACGACCTGCTCGAGGCCACCCTCGACGCCGGCGCCGACGACGTGAACGACCTCGGCGACAGCTTCGAGGTCGTATCCGAGCCCACCGACCTGGTCGCCGTCCGCACCGCCCTGCAGGCGGCGGGCATCGACTACGACTCGGCCGAGGCCTCCTTCGTGCCCGACATGCAGGTCGAGCTGGACCAGACGGGCGCCGGCAAGATGTTCCGCCTGGTCGAGGCCCTCGAGGACCTCGACGACGTGCAGAACGTCTACGCCAACTACGACGTCTCCGACGAGGTCATGGAGGCCCTCGAGGCCGAGGAGTAGCCCTCGGCCCACGACGGTGGTCGGGAGGTTGCGCAGCAACCGTCTCGGGACCGGGCGACCCGGTGCTGGGGCTCAGCCCGCGGCGAACGGCCGGCCCGGACCGAACGCCGCGTCCGCGAACCGCTGGCCGATGAGCAGGTGGGTCTCGGCATCCGGGTGCAGGGCGTCCGGCAGCGGGTGCGCGTCGTGGTCGGCCTCGCCGTAGAGCACCAGCCCGTCGAGGTGGTGGATGGCTGGGTCGGTCTCGGCCCGCTGGGCCACGATCCGGGCCAGCTCCTCGCGCATCACGCGGAGCGTCAGCTTTCCGGCCGCCACCTCGGCGGGGTCGCCGGTCGCGCTGAACCGCACCTGCCCCGCGCCCAGCACCTCGAGGTCGAAGGTGCCCGGGCCCGGGGTGTCCTCGTGGATCGGGCACAGCAGCGGCGAGACAACCAGGAGCGGGACGTCGGGGTGGCCGTCGCGGATCGTGTCGAGGAAGCCGTGCACCGCGGGACCGAAGGCGCGGCGCCGCATCACGTCGTGGTTGGCGATGTTGATGCCGATCTTCACCGAGATGACGTCGGCGGGCAGGTCGCGCATGGTCCGTGCGGTGAAGGGGTCCAGCAGGGCGCTGCCCGCCAGCCCGAGGTTGACCAGCTCCACGCCGCCTCGCTGCGCGGCCACGGCCGGCCAGGTCGTGCGGGGGCCGGCGGCCACCGAGCCCTGGCTGATGGAACTGCCGTGGTGCAGCCAGACCCGCCGGTCGGCCGGCGCCGGGCGGACGGGCGCGTCGGTGCGCAGCTCGACGAGGTGGGTGGTCTCGCTCCAGGGCAGCCAGAGCTCGACCAGCTTGTCGCGCTCGGGCAGCCCTGCGAACCGCGCCGTCCCCGTCGGCCCGCTCCGGCGCTCCACGCCGCCGGAGAAGTCGAGGATCACCTCGTCGCCGCCGGTGACGGTCGTCTGGGCGGTCAGCTCGCCGTCGACGCAGAGGTCGTAGGAGCAGTCCGGCCGCGCCGGCACCCCGGCGTAGTTGGTCAGCACCCGGTGCGCGTCCAGCTCCACCGCCGTGGCGGCGGTGCGGAAGGCCAGACGTACGCCGGCCGGCTGCGACTCGGCCATCAGCAGCTGGCCGTCGGGGCACTGGGCGCGGGCCCAGGCAGGCAGCCGGTGAGGGAGCAGCCCGTGCTCGGTCCGCTCCAGCTCGACGGCCCCGCGGACCAGGTCGGCGGTGATCTCCGTGACGGTGGACGCGGCCATGGCTCCAGCCTGCCTGCTGCCCCGCCGGCGCCGCTGAGGGGGATAGTCCCCGACGTTCTCGACCCGCCGTACGCCGGCGCGCCGTCGAGAACGTCGGGGACTATCGGGCTCGGGCCTGTCCCGAGGACCTGCACCGGTGGCGTGTCTGCGCCGATCGGGGACCCGGCGCAGTTAGCGTTCGATGCGAACACCTGTTCGGACGGCGAGAGGCTTCTCCATGCGCGTGCTCGGCATCGACCCCGGGCTGACCCGCTGCGGCGTCGGCGTGGTGGAGGGTGAGACCGGCCGGCCGCTGCGGATGGTCGACGTCGGGGTCATCCGCACCTCGGCCGACCTGCCCATCGCCCAGCGGCTGGTCAGCATCGAGAAGGGGATCGAGGCCTGGCTCGAGGAGCACCGGCCCGACGTGGTGGCGGTGGAGCGGGTCTTCGCCCGCTCCGACGTCAGCACCGTCATGGGCACGGCCCAGGCCAGCGGGATCGCGATGCTCTGCGCCGCCCGCCGCGGGCTCACCGTGGTCATGCACACCCCGAGCGAGGTCAAGGCCGCGGTCTCGGGCAGCGGTCGGGCCGACAAGGCCCAG
>CAZEPK010000104.1:0-14119 GCA_964514085.1 uncultured Nocardioides sp. | reverse complement strand
GGTGCCGCCGCTGCCGGCGGCCAGCCGCCTGGTCCTGGTGGCGCGGGCCACCGACGGCGAGGGTGCGGTGGGCACCCGCGAGCTGCGCCTCGACCCGCAGGTGGTGGTGCTCCAGGTGCGCGCGCACCCGCGGAAGCTGCGGCTGACCGGGTCGGGCCCGCTGGTCCGCGGCTCGACGGTCCGGGTGACCGCGCCCAGGAAGCAGGTCCGCAAGGGCGTGCGCTGGGTCTTCGTCCGCTGGTCCGACGGCGGCGCGCGGACGCACGACGTGACGGTCTGGGACCCGGCCGTCGTGCTCACCGCGGTCTACCGGCGCAAGCACTAGGCTCGCCGCCTCGTCGTCGTCACTGGGGGACACGCACCATGGGGAACCGTCGCACCACCGTCATCGGGCTCGCCGCCCTGGCCCTGCTCGCCTCGTCGCTGCTGCTGGGCACCGGCTCCTCCGACGCCGCGCCGGCGGCCGGGGAGGCCGAGCAGCGCGCCGCCGCCACCCTGCCCGCCGGCTTCCGCGACAGCACCGCGATCGGCGGGCTGTCCGAGCCGGTCTCGGTCGCGTTCGCGCCCCAGGGCACGGCGTTCGTGGCCCTCAAGACCGGCGTGCTGAAGTCGTTCGACTACGACGCCGCGACCGGCCGGTTCGAGCCCGCGGCCACGTCGACCGACTTCGCGGACCTCTCGGCCGCCGTCAACAACTACGGCGACCGCGGGATGACCGGCATCACCGTGGACCCGCAGTTCCCCACGCGCCCCTACGTCTACGTCAACTACACCTACAACCGCACCCCTGCGGACCCCGGTGCGGCGCTGCCGGCGTGGGGGACGCCGGGCCAGGCCTACGACGACTGCCCGGCCGAGGCCGACCTCACGCCGCCGTTCACCACGGGCTGCCCGGTGATCGACCGGGTCTCGCGCCTGACCGCCCAGCAGACCGCCCTCGGCTGGACCATGGTCCCGGGCAGCGAGCTGCCGCTGGTCACCAGCGGGTGCGCACAGTTCTCCAGCCACGCCTCGGGCGACGTGGCCTTCGGCCCCGACGGGCTGCTGTACGCCTCCGCCGGCGACGGCGCCAGCTTCCGCGGCCAGGACCACGGCCAGGCCAACAACCCGTGCGGTGACCCCATGGGTGGGGCGGGCGACGCCGACGACGAGGGCGGCTCGCTGCGCGCCCAGGACCAGCGCACCGGCGGCGACCCGCTGGGCATCGACGGCACCATCTTCCGGCTGAACCCCGACACCGGGCTGGTCCCCACGCAGGCGAGCGCCGACAGCTGGCTGGTGGCGATGGGCCAGCGCAACCCCTGGCGGTTCACCTTCCGCCAGGGTGGCGCCCAGCTGTGGAGCGTCGACGTGGGCTCGTCGAACTGGGAGGAGATCAACTCCCTCCTCGACGCCCCCACCACCGCGCTCGTGAACCGCGGTTGGCCCTGCTACGAGGGCGCCGGCGGGAGCTCGCTCCGCAACGCCTCGTGGGACGCGCTGGACAACACGGTCTGCGAGCAGCTCTACGCCGCCGGTCCGGCCGCGGTCGCCCCGCCGGTCTTCAGCTACCGCACCCGCACGGGCGCCGCGCCGCTCACGCCGGGGGAGAGCTGCCCGGTCACCTCGTCGTCGATGTCCGGCATCGCCTTCTCGCCGCTCGGCACCGGCTGGCCGGGGGAGTACCAGGACTCGCTGTTCTTCTCCGACTTCCTCCGCGGCTGCATCTGGCGCCTGGCCAAGTACGCCAACGGCCAGCCCGACCCGTCCTCGGTGAAGGTCTTCGCGCAGTCGGTGGGCGCGCCGGTCAAGCTCACCGCCGGCCCCGGCGGGGACCTCTACTACGTCGACTACGGCAGCTTCAGCGGTGACGCCTACGCCGCCGGCTCCGGCGGCATCCACCGCATCTCCTACGTCGGCGCGACGTCGTTCCGCCTGAGGTCCTCGCCGACCAAGGTGAAGATCAAGGTCGACGGCACGCGTCACCGCGCGCCGTACCGCACCAGCTTCGAGGCGGGCACCGTGGTCAAGCTCGTCGCGCCGAGGGTCTTCGTCAAGAAGGGCGTCCGCTACGCCTTCAGGACGTGGAAGGGCGTCGGGGGCGGGAAGGCCCGCACGAAGCGCAAGCTCAGGCTGACGGTGGGCGACGACCCGATCTCGGTCAAGGCGGTCTACCGGCGCCTGCGGCGCTGAGCCGTGCTCAGGGGCTGGTGAACGCCTGCCGGAAGTGTTCGGCGGCCGCCTGCTGGGCCTCCTGGGCCTTGCCGAGCACGGCGGCGGCGCCGAAGAACTCGTGCATGACGCCGTCGTAGTGCCGGGTGCCGGTCGGCACGCCGGCCGCGGCCAGCCGGGTGGCGAGCTCCTGGCCCTGGCTGCGCAGGACGTCGCGCTCGGCGGTGATGACCAGCGTGGGAGGCAGCTCGCGCAGGCGCTCCTCGGGCAGGCCGAGCAGGTCGACGCGGGGGTCGGTGGCGGCGTCGGGCCGGCCCTCGAACGCGTGCATGGCCATCCACGACAGCAGCGCCCGGTCGAGCGGCCGCGCGTCGGCCGCGTCCTCCATCGACTCACCGAACTGCTCCGGGGTGGTCAGCGGGTAGACGCACACCTGCGCCACCGGGAGCGTCTCTCCCGCCTCGGCGAGCTGCAGGCAGGTGGCGGCCGCCATGCCGCCGCCGACCGACTCCCCACCGATGCCGATGCGCGCCGGGTCGCCGCCGAAGGAGCCGGCGTTCGCCACCACCCAGCGGTACGCCGCGAGGACGTCGTCGTGCGAGGCGGGGAAGACGGCCTCCGGAGCACGCCGGTAGTCCGGGGAGACCACGACCGCCTCGGTCCTGTTGGCCAGGCCGCGGCAGGAGGCGTCGTAGGTGTCGAGGTCGAAGAGGACCCACCCGCCGCCGTGGATCCACATGACCACGGGGCGCGGGCCCGGCCCGCCCGCCTCGGGGGTGTAGATGCGCAGCGTCTGCTCGCCGCCGGCGCCGTCGGGGACCTTGACGTCCTCCACCGAGGCGACCGGCTCCGGGCCCTCGATGCCGCGCTCGGCCATCACCTTCTGCACCGCCGCGTCCGGGCCGGGCTGCTTGCGGGCCTGGTCGGGCTCGAGGATCTCGAACGGCAGCGGGCCCAGGGAGGAGTGGGCGTCGACGATGGCCTGGGCCTCGGGGTCCAGGAGCCCGGAGGCGTCGGTCGCCATCTCCTTCTGCTTGCCCGAGAGCAGGTCGCGGACGTGGTCGAGCGGCTTGGCCAGCATCCCGGCGATCCGCTCGGCCAGGCCCTCGTCCGGTGCGTGCGGGTGCGGACGTGTCGGCGCCTGCCGCTTGGCGGCCAGGAACTGCTTGCCGAGCTCGGCCATCCGCTCCGGGCCGGCCTTCTGCCGGAACTCCGGCAGCTCCTCGTCCTCCTCGTCGTGCACGTGGTGGCGGGTCACCTCCATGAGCCGGGTCAGTGACTGCTCGAACTCGTCCTCACCGGGCTCGGTCCGGCCGAGCGTGGCGAGCAGCTCCTTGATCTGCTGGTGCTCGTGCTCGGCGTCCTCGTGCTCGTCCTCCATGCCGACCTCGGGCCAGATCGGGTAGAGCACGGTCTCCTCGGCGAAGGCGTGCAGGGCCAGCTCGAAGCTGACCTGGTCCACGAGGACGCGCCGGTTGCCCCGACCCGCCTCGAGGTGCTGGAACTGGCGCTCGACGATGGCGTGGTCGTCGGCGATGAGGTGGTCGATGTCGCCGGGTCGGGTGGGGTATGACAGGGACACGTGCAGCTCCTCGGTGCGCAGGGTCGGGCCAGTACTCCCAAGTGCCCACGGTCGAGACGGTCATGCCGTGCGGTCCTGTCGGACGTCCGTGCTCTGATGACCGGATGCACCAGGTGGTCGTGGGCGCGCTGGTCCGCGACGGTCAGGTCCTGCTGGTGCACCGGCGGGCGGACAAGCGGGCCAACCCCGACGTGTGGGACCTGCCCGGTGGCGTCGTGGAGGAGGGCGAGTCGGAGCTGGAGGCGCTGGCGCGCGAGCTGCGCGAGGAGCTCGGCGTACGGATCGAGGTCGGCTCGACCTCGCACCTGGACCGGGTGACCGCGGGCCCCGCGGACGAGCCGGCTCTCCTGAGCGCCTGGCTCGTGCCCCAGTGGCAGGGCACGCCGGCCAACGTCGCTCCCGAGGAGCACGACGGCATCGGCTGGTTCGGCCTCGACGAGCTCCCGCCTCCTCCGCACGTCCTCGTGCGCACGGCGCTGGTGCGTGCGCTGCGGGCTACTCCTCCAGGTCCGTGAGCCACGGCTGGACTGAGGCCGCTGGCTGTTCCTGTCCGGACAGCGGCTCTGGTCCCTACCCTCAGCAGCATGCTCCTCGACCGCGACGTGCTCACGGCGCTGTGGGTCGCCGGGGTGATGTGGGTCGGCCTGGTCTGCGTGCTCACCCTCATGAGCAGCCTCGCCGTCATCGCCGGAGCGGTGGTCTACGTCGCGGTCTTCGGCGCGGCGATCGCGTGGCGGCGCGTGCCCACCGGAGCCTCTGTGTTCGTGGCCTGGATGGCGGTGGTCGTGGCCGTGTGCGCCGTCATGTCCCCGATGGGCAGCGAGAACGAGGTTGTAGCCGTCCTCCTCATGGGCGGCATGCTGGGCACCTTCCTGTTCGTCGCCTGGATGGTCCCCGCGTTCGTCGTCCTCCTGATGATCGATCCCGAGATGCGCAAGGTGACGGACTGAGCTCTCCTTACGGCGGCACGAGTGCGCGCTCAGCCGCTCCGGCCCGACCTCTCCCAGCGTCGGGTGAGCTGGCCTCCGCCCACGCTTCCTAGTTCTCCCGTAGGCACGAACCCGGTGCTCCGGTAGAGGCGCTGGGCGCGGGCGTTCGTCTCGCGGGTCCACACGCTCGCGTGTGTCCACCGATCGCCGTCGAGCAGGCGACTGAGCAGCTCGGTCCCGACACCCACACCCTGGTGGTCGGGGTGCACGAAGACCATGGAGATGTGGGCCCAGCCGGGTCGGATGCTCCCCAGCCCGTCGTCCTCCCGGAACGGCTCGGCCAGCGCCATACCGACCGTCTCGTCGCCCCGTTGGACCAGGGCGAGCCGCGCCGAGGGATCGTCCAGCTTCTCCCGGACCCGTCGGATCCTCTGGGGGTCGGGCTCGTTGCCCGACGCAGCGCGCGCGGCGTGCCACACGCCCAGCGCGGCATCTCGCTGATCCATGGATCGATCATGCTGGTCGCTGCAGGTGACCTGCGGACCGCGGTCGGCGACCGGCCGCCCTGCCGACGGAATGAGGGAAGTCGGACGAGTCCACACCGCTCAGGCTCAGTGCAGCCCTGGTCTGCGGACATCACGCATCCGTTCGGCGCGAGGCTCGCGCCCAGCACCCATCACGCTGTTCGCCCATCGGCTTGGTCGGCGAGGGGGCTGAGCTGCTGGAGGAGGGCCTCGGCGAGCTGCGCGACCTCAGCTGCCATGACCGTCAGTCCAGGGTCCTGGTCGGCGCAGACGTGGGCGAGGTCCGTGACGCTGCCGACCGGGGTCCCGCCCGGCGGCAGCTCCCGCCCGATCCGCTCGAACCCGCGCACCAGCAGTCCTCCAGCTTCCTCGTGCCGGCCGCGGGCGTGCGACCTGACCGCGGCCAGTGCGTTCTCCAGCGCGCTCGCTGCGGGAGACCAGGACGTCGCGTCGCGGGCAGCGAGGTTGTCCTCGTCGTGGTGCTCGGAGGTCGCCACTGACCGGGAGCGGATGTCGAGGTCCACGCGCCAGAACAGGGGCGCGTCTGCGAGCCGCAGGAAGAGCAGCCTGCGGCGTTCCGAACGAGCCAGATCCGGATCCACCCGCACCGTGCTGACACCACTGACCGCTCCGCTCTGCGCGAGCGAGACAGCCCTCGCGAGCTCGGCGTCCTCGACGACCCAGCAGAGGTCGATGTCGCTGTAGGCGTCCGCGCTGCCGGTCGCTAGAGAGCCGCGCAGCGAGGTCGTGGACCCGGGCACCGCTGCTTCGAGATCTGCTCGGAGCCGAGCGACCAGGCCGTTGCGACGCTCCGGCCTCAGGTCCAGGTCCGCCACCACACCTGCTGTCAGGCGTAGCGCGCGGCGACCTCGGCCGCGCGGGTGCCGTAGCCGCCGCCGAACAGCGCGGCGTGGACGAGCAGCGGGAAGAGCTGGTGCAGCGGCACCCGGTCCTCCCAGCCCTCCGCCAGGGGCGAGTAGTCCTGGTAGGCGTCGATCACCCGCGGCAGGTGCGGGAGCCCGAAGAGCGCCAGCATGGCCAGGTCGACCTCGCGGTGGCCGCCGTACGCCGCGGGGTCGATCAGCCAGACCCGGCCCTCCTGGCCCCACAGCACGTTGCCGTTCCAGAGGTCGCCGTGCAGCCGGGCGGGCGGCTCCTCGGGCAGCAGGGCGGTCAGCCGCCCGATCACCCGCTCCACCTGCGTCGACTCGGCCTCGGTCACCGCGCCGCGGTCGCGGGCCAGCTTGAGGTAGGGCAGCACGCGCCGGACGGCGTAGAACTCCGCCCAGGAGTCGCACGGCGCGTTGGGCAGCGGCAGCCTGCTGATGAAGCCGTCGGCCTCCGCGCCGTACGACGCGGCGCCGGCGGCGTGGGTCACCGCGAGCGCGTGGCCGAAGCCGGCAGCGGCGTCGGCCGAGGCCTTGCCCGGCTCGACCCAGCGCAGGACCAGGCACTCCTCGTCGACCCCGAGCACCTCGGGCACGAGGACGCCGCCCGAGGCGCCGGCCTCGGCGAGCCAGCGGAGCCCGTGCGCCTCGCGGGCGAAGAAGCCGGCCGGTGGGTGGGCGTGGGTCTTCATGATCGCGGTGGTGCCGTCGGAGAGCCGCAGCTTGGTGGCCGACGAGGTGTCCCCGCCGGCGATCGGCGCGGTCGCGACCACGGCCGAGCCGAGGAGCTCCTCGGCGTGCCGGGCGACGAGCGGCTGGCGGGTCACCGGAGCCCCGGCAGCTGCTGGAGGGCGGAGACCAGGGTGGCGCACGTCCGTTCCACCATCGCCAGCACCTCCTCGAAACCCTGCGGGCCACCGTAGTACGGGTCCGGCACCTCGCCACCCGCTTCGACGGGGTCGAAGTCGCGGAACAGCCGGACCCGCTCGGCGTCGAACTCGTCCGGCCCTTCGACGCGGCGCACCTCGGCCAGGTTGCCGTGGTCCATGGCCAGGACCAGGTCGTTGGTCTCCAGCCAGCTCGGGGCGAACTGCTGCGCGCGGTGCGCCGAGGGGTCGTAGTCGTTGGCGCGCAGGACGGCGGCGGCCCGCTCGTCCATGGGCCGCCCGACGTGCCAGTCGCCGGTGCCGCAGCTGGCCACGGTCACCCGGCCCGCCAGGCCGGCGTCGTCGACCCGCTGGGTCAGCACCACGTCGGCCATCGGCGAGCGGCAGATGTTGCCCAGGCAGACCAGGGCGATTGCGTAGCGCCCCGGGCTCCGGGGTGGGGGGAGGTCCGGGTGGATCAGGACTCCCCGAGGACGCCGTCGACGATCCAGGTCACCACGGTGATCACGATGGCGCCGCCGACCGCGGGCCAGAAGCCGCTGACGTGGAAGCCGATGTCGAGCTGGTCGGCCACCCAGCTGGTCAGCAGCAGCAGCCCGGCGTTGATGACGAGCAGGAACAGCCCGAGCGTGACGACGATGAAGGGGATCGACAGGATCGTCAGCACCGGCTTCACGAAGGAGGTGATGACGCCGAGGATCAGCGAGACCAGCAGCAGCGGCACCAGCTTGTGCTGGATCTCGTCCTGCCCGTGGATCGGGCCGGTGAAGCGGATGCCGTCGAGGAGCAGGGTCGCCGCGGCGACCGCGACGGCCGTCGTCAGGAGCCAGCTGAGGAACCGCATCACGGCGTCAGTCTGGCAGGTGCGCCCGCTCAGTCCAGCGCGAGCGCCTCGATGATCTCGTCCTGGGCGTCGGCCAGGTGGGCGACCAGGAACGCGTACGCCGCCTCGCCCTCGTCGCGCTCGAGCAGCCGCACCAGGGCGGCGTGCGAGTCGGCCTGGTCGTGGGCGTTGCGGCGGATCCGGTCGACCTGCGCCAGAGCCAGCTTCAGCTCCACCACCAGGTTGAGCTGCATCGCCACCAGCCGCGGCGAGCCGGTCAGGCCGACGAGCGAGACGTGGAAGGCCAGGTGCCGCTCGTTGAGCTCCTGGTAGGACGCGTCGGTCCGGATCGCGCCGATGTAGGCCTCGAGGGTGTCGCGGACGGCCTGCCGCTGGTCCTCCGCCGCCTCCGCCCAGTGGCGGATGCCGGCGCCCTCGAGCACCAGGCGGGCCGCGCACACGTCGCGCACCGACTCGGCCTGCGGACTGGCCACCGCCACGCCGCGGTTGGGCTCCCGGGTGGCCAGCCCCTCGGCCACCAGGAGGGTGAGCGCCTCGCGGACCGTCGGCCGGGAGACACCGAGGGACGCCGCGATCGCCACCTCGCGCAGCGGCGTGCCGGACTCGAGCTCGCCCTCGAAGATCGCCCGCCGCAGCTCGTCGGCCGCACGGTCCACCGTCGAGGCGCGCTCGAGGTGGAGGGTCCCGAACTCGGGGTGTGCCTGGCTCATCGCTGTGCTCCTGACCCCGGCGCCGGACCGGTCTGGCCCGTCGGCTTGCCGGGGTCGACTCGGTAGGTCACACTAGTGACTGTCAGATTGTCTGACAATCCACGCGTGTCGCCTGGACCTTCGAGGAGGGGTACATGTCGCTGGCCTGGGGCCGCCACTACGTCACGGTGGAGCCGACCCACTTCCGGATCGACTACGTCATCAACCCGTTCATGGATCCGCGCGACCAGCCGGACCGCGAGCTGGCCCTGGCGCAGTGGCGCACGCTGGTGGAGACCATCGAGCGGCTCGGCGGCACGGTCGACGTCATCCCCCAGCGACCCGACGCCCCCGACATGGTCTACGCGATGAACCTCGGCCTGGCCGTGGCCCGCCGCCGCGGCGACGGCGGCCTCGAGCCGCACGTGGTCATGTCCCACATGCGCTACGAGCAGCGCCGGATGGAGACCGCCTCGGCCCAGCCGTGGTTCTCCGCGCACGGCTACACCACCTCCTACGTCGGCCGGCACGGCGTCGGTGCCCACCTGGAGTCGGGCGACGTGTTCCCGTTCGGCGACGCGCTCGTCTCGGGCTTCGGCCCGCGCACCGAGGAGCTCGCGCTCAAGCACCTCTCCGCCGACCTCGGGGTGCGCGTGCGCGGGCTGCGGATCACCCACCCCGGCATGTACCACCTCGACCTGGCCTTCTGCCCGCTCGACGACCGGCGGGCGATCATCTGCCCCGACGCCCTCGACGAGGCCTCGGCGGAGACGCTGCTCGAGCTGGTGCCCGAGCCGCTGGTCCTCACCGAGGAGGAGGCGCTGACCACCTTCGCCGCCAACTCGATCGTGGTGCCCTCGGCCACCGGCGGTCCGGCCACGGTCGTCATGCCGGCCGCGCCCGACCACGTCCGCGACCAGCTGGAGCAGTGGGGCTTCGACGTCGAGCTCGTCGACGTCTCGGAGTTCCACAAGGGCGGCGGCTCGATCCGGTGCCTGACCAACCCCGTCGACATCCAGGTCGGCCGCGACCTGCCCGAGGTCACGGGCGGCGCGGTCGTGCTGCCGCAGGTCTGACCCGGCTCCCCAGCCGGCGCGTGAGGACGTATCCGGCCAGCGCCACGCCCCACGACAGCAGGCTCAGCAGCAGCTGCGAGCGGGTGTCGTCGGTCAGCAGCATCTGCACCAGGATCGCCAGGATGCCGAGGATCGCGACCACGGTCAGCACGGGGTAGGCCCACATCCGCACCACCAGCTCCTCGTCCGGCGTACGCCGGCGCAGCACCAGCTGGCTCAGGGCGATGAGCAGGTAGACGAAGAGGATCACCGCGCCCGAGGAGTTCAGCAGGAACAGGAACACGGTGTCCGGCGAGACGTAGGCGCAGATGACGCAGAGGAAGCCGACCACCGTCGAGGTGAGGATGGCCCAGGCCGGCACCCCGCGCCCGCTGAGCCGGGTCAGCACCTGTGGCGCCTCGTGCCGGTCGGCCAGCACGAAGACCATGCGCGAGGCGGTGTAGAGCCCGGAGTTGAGGCAGGAGAGCACCGCGGTGAGCACCACGGCGTTCATCAGGTGGTCGGCGTAGGGGATGCCCATCTCGCTGAACGCCGCCACGTAGGGCGAGTCGCCCAGGTCGTTGTCGTCCCAGGGGACGATGAGCACCAGCAGCACCATCGACCCGACGAAGAACGTCGCCACGCGCAGGATCACCGACTGCGTGGCCCGGGCGATGGCCCGCTCGGGGTCGCTGGACTCGGCCGCGGCCACGGTGGCGATCTCGGCCCCGACCATCGAGAAGACCACCACGACGATGCTGGAGAAGACCGCGCCGACGCCGTTCGGGAAGAAGCCGCCCTGGCTGGTCATCAGGCTGACGTCGAAGTCCTTGTGCGGCCACAGGCCCACGACGAACAGGGTGCCGAGGACCAGGAAGGCGATGATCGCGGCGACCTTGATCCCGGCGAACCAGTACTCGAACTCGCCGTAGGAGCGCACCGAGACCAGGTTGGTCAGCGTCATGAGCGACATCAGGACCAGGGCGACCAGCCAGAGCGGCACGTCGATCCAGAACCGGACGATCTCGGCGCCGGCCACGGCTTCGAAGCCGACGACGATGACCCAGAAGTACCAGTAGAGCCAGGCCGTCGAGAAGCCCGCCCACCCGCCCAGGGCCGAGCGCGCGTAGTCGGAGAAGGAGCCGGTCGACGGGTTGGCCGTGGCCATCTCGCCGAGCATCCGCATCACCAGGATGATCAGCACGCCGGTGATGGCGTAGGACAGGAACGCCGACGGGCCGGTCTCGCCGATCACCGCGCCGGAGCCGACGAAGAGGCCCGCGCCGATGACGCCGCCGATGGCGATCATCGTCAGGTGGCGCTGCTTGAGCCCGCGCTGGAGGGTCGGACCGGGGGTCGGGTCGTGGTCCTGCCGTGGCTCGTCGATGCGGCTCACCCCTGAGCAGTGCCCGATCCGGCCCGTTCAACCACCCCGTAGCGTCGTCGCCATGTTCCCGTTCGGCGGCGTGGGCTTCATGCTCGTGCTCATCGCCGTGGCGGGGCTGCTCTGCGCGCTGCTGACGGCGGTGCTCTCACGCCGCTGGGGCTGGCCCTGGTCGGTGCTGGCCGGGCTGCTGGTCTGGTCGGTGGTCGTCATCGGCGTGCTGACCCTGATCCCGGCCAACGGCGCACCGGGGATCGTGTCGGCCGAGGGACGCCTCGACCACTGCTCGTGGGACATCGGCGGTCCCGCGCCCGACGGGTTCTGGATCTTCCCCGGCGGTCAGCGCCTGCTCAACGGGTTGGTCTTCGCGCCCTCGGGGGCCCTGCTGGTTCTCGTGGCGGCACGCTGGCGCTCCGCCTGGCTCACGGTGCCGCTCGGGCTGGCGGTGCTCGCGGCGTACTCGGCGCTCATCGAGCTCACCCAGCTGGCCGCGGCCCGCATCGACCGGGCCTGCGACGTCACCGACGTCATCGACAACGTGACCGGCGCGGCGGTCGGCGTGGTGGTCGGGCTGGTGCTGCTGCCGGTGGTGCGGCCCTGGCGCCTGCGATGAGCAGCGCCTGGGCCTCGGAGGTCAGGCGGCCTGGGTGACGCGGCGACGCACGACGTCGAGGGCCTCGAGGTCGAACTCCGCCGCCAGGCGCGCCACGCGGGCGTCGTCGCCGTCGGCCACGGCCATGTTGACGGCCTCGACGTAGTGCTCGTGGAGCCGGGTGAGGGTGTCGGTGGTGGTGCTCATGGCTCCAGTGTGGAGCAGTTATTGGAACGATCCAAGAGTCTGGCTGCGTGACGTTGGGCACCCCCGTTCTAGGTTGGCCCGGTGACCGCTCCCCAGCCTCGCCCCAACGTCGCGGCGATCCCCACCTACGTCGCCGGCAAGCCGCCGTCGGTGCGGCCCGGGATGACGTCGTACAAGCTGTCCTCCAACGAGAACCCCTACCCGCCGCTGCCCGGGGTGGTGGAGGCTGCGCACCGCGCGGTCGACGTGATGAACCGCTACCCCGACATGGGCAACGCCGCGCTCTACGAGGCGCTGGCCACCCGGCTGGGCGTGCCGGTCGGTGACCTGGCTGCGGCCACTGGGTCGGTCGCGCTGATCTACCAGCTGCTCACGGCCTACTGCGAGCCCGGCGACGAGGTGGTGCACGCCTGGCGCTCCTTCGAGGCCTACCCGATCGCGATCGCGGCGGCGGCCGCGACGTCGGTGCCGGTGCCGGTGACCGCCGACGGGCGCCACGACCTCGAGGCGATGCTGTCCGCGATCGGCCCGCGCACCCGCTGCGTCCTGGTCTGCACCCCCAACAACCCGACCGGGCCCGCCGTGGCGCAGGCCGAGCTGGACGGGTTCCTGGCCCGGGTGCCGGACGACGTGCTGGTCGTGGTCGACGAGGCCTACGTGGAGTTCGTGCGGATGGAGGACGGCGTGGACGGCATCGCGACCTACCGGTCGCACGCCAACGTCGTGCTCTTCCGGACCTTCTCCAAGGCCTACGGGCTGGCCGGCTTCCGCGTCGGGTACGCCGTGGCGCAGGAGCCCGTGGCGGCCGCGCTCCGCGCGGTGTCGCTGCCGTTCGGCGTCTCCGGGGTCGCGCAGGCCGCGGCCATCGCCTCGCTCGAGGCCGAGGCCGCGCTGCTGGAGCGGGTCGAGGCGCTGGTGGTCGAGCGGGCCCGCGTCGTGGAGGGGCTGCGAGCCGCAGGGTGGGAGGTGCCGGAGCCGCAGGGGAACTTCGTCTGGTTCGCCCTCGGTGACCGCACGGCCGACTTCGCGGCCGCCGCCGACGAGCTGGGCATCGTCGTGCGGCCGTTCGCCGGCGAGGGTGCGCGGGTCTCGATCGGCGAGGACGAGGCCAACGACCGCCTGCTCGAGCTGGCGCGCACCTTCCCGCGCTAGACCCACCCGGACTATTGCGACGCCCTCACCCCGCGGGTGAGGGTGGCGGGCATGTCGAGACTCGGTCGCGCCCTCGCCCTCCTGCCCCTCACCGGCCTGCTCCTGGCCGGCGCGCCTCCGGTCCAGGCCGGGCAGCGCGCGCTGCCCGAGACGGTGGTCGTCCACGACAGCCGCACCTCCTCGCCGGTGGTCGACATCTCGACGGTCCGGCTGCAGGCCAGCTACTACTACGACTCCGAGCAGGCCGTCAGCGTCGCGGTGCCGCACGGCTACCTGGCCGGCCACCTGGTGACCGTGTGGTTCGACGTCGACGGTGACAGCACGCCGGACGGCCACTTCGAGATGCGCCTGCTCCCGCCGAAGAACGCCGGCGGCCAGACGCTGAGGAAGGTGCAGGACTTCCGCCGCGGCGGCGGCTGGAGCCACGGCGGCACCCGGGTGAAGGGCTGCGGTGGCTCCGAGGGCGGCCCGCCGGTCTTCGACACCATCAAGAAGGGGACCAAGAGCTTCAGCATGGTGCTGGACCTCTGGTGGTGCGTCGGCGTCGCCACTCCTGACATCGACGTCGACCCCGGAGCGTGGCGGGTCGCGGTCCGCGTGGCCAAGGGCGACCTGGCCGACATGGCGCCCAACGGCCAGCGGTGGAGCAAGCCGGTGCGGGGCTGGGAGGGCTGCCACGACGAGTGCTGACCCTTGCCCTGGAGCGCACTCCAGTCCGTAGGTTGAGGGCATGGAGACACGCGCACTCGGGACGCAGGGGCTCAGGGTCTCGGCCCAGGGGCTGGGCTGCATGGGGATGAGCCAGTCCTACGGCGAGGCCGACGAGGCGACCTCGCTCGCCACGCTGCACCGGGCCCTCGAGCTCGGGGTGACGTTCTGGGACACCGCGAACGTCTACGGCGACGCGGGGCCGGGCGGCTTCGGGGCCAACGAGGTGCTGCTCTCGCAGGTCCTGGCCGAGCACCGCGACGAGGTCACGCTGGCCACCAAGATGGGGATCGAGGGCATCGTCAAGGACGGCCCGGTCCGCTTCCGCATCGACGGGAGCCCGGAGAACGTCCGCCGCCGCTGCGAGGAGTCGCTGGCCAGGCTGGGCACCGACCACCTCGACCTCTACTACCTGCACCGCGTGGACCCCGACACCCCGATCGAGGACACGATCGGCGCCATGGGCGAGCTCGTGGAGGCGGGCAAGGTCCGCTACGTCGGCGTCTCCGAGGTGACCGCCGACCAGCT
>CAZEPK010000103.1:0-14170 GCA_964514085.1 uncultured Nocardioides sp. | reverse complement strand
ACCGGCTCGTAGCGCCGGTCCAGCACCGCCTGCGCCTCGGTGGCGTCGACGCCCCAGGTGGCGAGCGAGGTGCCGTTGACGACCATCCAGGTGGGCGCCCGCCGTCCGGACATGACCCGGGAGAGACCTGCGAGCCGGGGATCCAGGACCCGGACGGGGAGGCTCCACAGCAGGCGGTAGGGGCTGCGCAGACCCGAGTCCCACACGATGTCGGGGTGGCCGAAGCCGACGACGACCGTGTCGTGCGCATTGCCGTGGACCCGCAGGTACGCCGCGACCTCGGCGTCGGCGGAGTAGAGCGGGATGTTGACGGCGGCGGTCACCGTCGCCGCGGCGGTGGAGATGCAGGCCAGGCAGACGACCGCGGCGGTCCACCGCCGGAGGGCCGGTGGGCGCTGCGCGGCGGCCACGCAGAGCAGGACCAGACCCGGCACGAGCCCGATGAGGTAGTGCAGCCAGTAGCTGCCTCCGGCGCCGACCGCGACGATCTCCCAGAGGAGCAGCAGGAGGGCCGGGTAGCGCAGGTCGGCGGGGCCGCCGCTCGCCGCGCCCCTCCGCAGCCTCGCGAGCATGACGACGAGGAGGAGCGGGGCGCCACTGAGTGCTGCTGCCCCGAGGAGCTCGAGGAACCGTTGCGGGGTGCTGCTCGTCGAGGAGGTGTCGATGACGGCCGCCGCCTGACCCCGGAAGGTGACGACGGCGTCCCACAGGTACGTCGGCTCCGTGCCTCGCACGTCGGCCCAGAGGAGCAGCCCGAGGGTGACCACGGCGGCCCCGGCGCCGATCGCGAGCACCCGGTCGAGGGCGTGCCGGCGGGATCGGCGCAGCGACTGCAGCACCAGGACCCCGGCCACGACGAAGACGTCGACCACGTTCTGCTTGACCATCGGCGCGGCGGCCGCCGCGGCGCCGGCCAGACCGGCCCAGGCCAGGGCCCGCCCGCCGGACGTGCCCCACGCCTTCAGCAGCGCCACCACGCCGGCCAGCACCAGCGGGACCGCGAGCAGCTCGCCGTTCACCATGCCGGTGCCGAACAGCGGAGTGGCCAGGAAGGCCCCCGCGACCACGACCGGGACGACCGTCGCACGACCGGTCGCGAGCCGGCCGAGCCGGTCGGTGAGGAGGACGGAGGCGAGCACGGCTGCGATGCCGATCACCCGGAGCGCCACCGCGCCGCCCGCGTAGGAGGCGAGGTCGAAGATCGTCAGGAGCAGCGGGGGGCGGTCGACCCAGTAGTGGCCGTACAGCGAGCCCGCGGGCCGCCACTGCGACGCGACAAGCAGGAAACCACCTTCGTCCGGGCTGACGGGCGCGGTCACGAACGGCGTCCAGGCCAGGACCGCGGCGCCGCCCACCAGCCACACGACGCGCCCGCTCATGTGGCCCCTGGCACCGGGTCGGGCCAGTGCTCGCGGAGCGGACCCACGGCGAGCCCGTCGGACCGCCAGCGCCGCACGAGCCGCTCGGTGGCCACGAGGGTGGTGCGCCAGGAGCCCGGCGCTGACGTGCGGTCCGAGTCATGGAGGAGCACGGTGCCTCCCGGGCGCAGCTGCGCTCTGACCAGCCGAGTGACCGAGGCGGGAGTGGCCCGCCGCTCCCAGTCCCGTCCCCACGCCGACCACAGCACGGGCTGCAGCCCGATGCGGCCGGCCGCTCGGCGGCTGCCGCCCGTGAGGAGTCCGTACGGCGGTCGGTACCACCGCACGGGCGCGCCGGCGGCGTCCTCCACGAGGTCGCGGGTCCGGGCGAGGCCGTCGCGCAGCGCCTGGGGCCGGTGGAGGGGCGCCGGGCGGTGGTCCCACCCGTGGACCCCGAGCTCGTGGCCCGTCGCGGCCACCTCGCGCAGGAGCCCTGCGTCGCCCACGTGCTGCCCGAGCACGAAGAACGTCGCGGTCACGCCCAGCTCGTCGAGCAGGCGCAGGAAGCTGGGCGTGGAGACGGCGTCCGGTCCGTCGTCGAAGGTCAACGCGACGTGCCTTCGCGCGGAGATGCCGGACAGCTCGACGGGCGCGAGACCGGGTGTGGCCAGCCGTCGCACCGGCCCGAGTGAGAGCAGGGCTGTGGTCACGCCGCCACCAGGACGGTGGGCGGCGCCACGAGCAGCTGCTGCTCCAGCACGTCGAGGACGCACGGCGCGTCCGCAGGCAGGTGGAGCGGTCCGGCCGGCCCGAGGACCCCGGCAAGCGCGACCTGGAGCTGATGGACGTCGACCGGCCACGGGACCAGCCCCGCGGACTCGAGCGCCTGCGCGTTGGTCGTCCCGTGGCCGGGGATCGGGCGGTACGTCAGAGTCGGGGTGCCGGCGGCCAGCGACTCCAGGGAGGTCATGCCACCGGCGTTCTGGATGACGCAGGCGGCGGCGGCGACCAGTGCCGCCATGTCGTCGCGCCAGCCGAGGGCGACCACGCCGGGGACCGTGGCCAGGTGCTCGCGGAGACGGTGGTTGGTCCCGCACGCCACCACCGGGGTCATCAGCCCGGTGGCGAGCACGTCCTGGGCGCTCGCCTCGAGCTGGCCGACCCCGCACGAGCCTCCGACCACCAGTGCTGCGGGTCGGTCCGGCCGCCACGGGGGCGTCCAGCCGTCCGGCGCCGTGGGGGAGGTCGGGACGGCCGGCCGGACCACGGCGGTCCTGCCACCCAGGCGCCGAGCCTGGCCGGCCGCCAGGTCGTGGATCGCCAGGTGCAGGTCCACCGCCTCGTGCACCCACATCCGCTGCACCGAGGCGTCGGTGAGGTAGGTGACGACAGGGACGCCGAGATCGCCGCGCCGGCGCGCCTCCCCGAGGGCCTGGCTCGCGAACATGTGCGTGGACAGCACCAGGTCCGCGCCGGACACCGCTCGGGCCAGTCGACGGCCGACGAGACCGAGGAGGGTGCGCGCGGTGCGGAACGCCCAGCCGTCCCGCTCGAAGCGGTCCACCGTCGTGCCCCACGTCCCGGGCGCCAGTCGTAGCTGGGTGAAGTAGAGCCATCGCAGCAGGGCGCCGATGCGCCAGGGGAGCTCGTCGGCGACGTCGAGGCGTCGCACCACGTGCCCCCGCGAGCACAGCTGCTCGGTGAGCGCATCCGCCGCGGCGTCGTGGCCGGCCCCGTAGCTCCCCGACACGACGACGATCTCTCGGTCCATGGCCGGAGCGTCCGCCGCCAGGTCTGATCGCCACCTGACGAGGGCGCGTCCCGAGTCAGGTCCTGTCAGGATCGTCAGGTCCTGGTCAGGTGGCGTCGGGCACCGTGGAGGCTGAAGCGGACGAGCGAGCGAGGTGCGGAATGGCCCGAGTGGGCCTGTGCGAGGACGACCCGGCCATCCGACGGGTCGTCATCAAGTCGCTGCAGCTGGCTGGGCACGAGGCCGTGGTCGCCCACAACGGGGGCGAGGCCGTCCGGCTCTTCGGCACCGACCCGGCCATCGACGCACTGGTCCTGGACATCGGGCTGCCCGACGCCGACGGTCGCGACGTGTGCCAGGCGCTGCGCACGAACGGGCAGCTCGCGCCGGTCCTGTTCCTGACCGCTCTGGGCACGGTCCACGACAAGCTGTCGGGGTTCAGCGTCGGCGCGGACGACTACCTGCCCAAGCCCTTCGACCCGCTCGAGCTGGTGGCACGGGTGGAGGTGCTGGCCAGGCGGGGGCCACCCGCCGCACCGGTCGACCGGACCGAGGTGGTCCTCGACCCCGCCCGGCACTCCATGTCCTGCCGCGGCCGCGAGGTCATGCTCACCCCCACCGAGTTCCGCATGCTCGCGGCGATCACGTCGCGTCCGGGGCAGGTGGTCCGCAGGCGCGTCATCGCCGCCGCAGCCTGGCCCAGCGGCGGCCACGTGAGCGACAACTCCATCGACTCCTACATCCGGCGGATCCGGAAGAAGCTGGGCGACATCGAGGCACCCCAGGAGCTGACCACCGTGCGCGGCGTGGGCTACACCCTGCGATGACGGCCCAGGTGGCTGCGCCGGACCCGCTCGGGGTCCGCCGCTTCGCCCCTCGGTCGTTCCGGAGCAAGATCGTCCTCTCGACCGTCGCCGTGATGGCCGTGGCCATGGTGCTGCTCGGTCTGGGGATCCAGCTCCTGCTCGCCCGCACCGCCCAGAACGACATCCGCACCGTCCTCGCCGACCGGGCCGACGCCATGGAGGGCGTCATCGAGCAGGCCTCGACCGTGCGGCTCACCGTGCCCCGCGACGCACTCGAGCCCGGGATGCAGGTCTTCGACGGCGATGGTCACCTCATCGCCGGCACGGTCGAGAGGGATGTGCGGGACGCTGCCCAGGACCTGGGCACCACCGACGAGGCGCGCACGACGTCGGGCCCTCACGACGAGGAGCTGCTGCTCGGCGTCCCCTTCACCACACCGAGCGGCGACCGCGGCGTCATCGTGGTCAGCCAGGAGACGGGTCCCTACGAGAGGTCGGAGTTCTACGCCCTCCTCGCGACGGGCGGGATCGGGGTGCTGGTCATCGCCTTCACGGCGCTGATGGCGCTGCGGGTGACGCGACAGGCCCTCGAGCCCGTGACGCAGATGGCCCAGCGGGCCTCGGAGTGGAGCGAGCACGACCTGACCCACCGCTTCGCGCTCGGGCCTCCGGACAACGAGCTGGCGTCGTTGGGCAACACCCTCGACGGTCTGCTGGACAGGGTGGCCTCGGCCATCCTCACCGAGCAGCGGCTCACCGCTGAGCTGGCCCACGAGCTGCGCACGCCGCTCACCAACATCCAGGGCTCTGCCGGCCTCGCTCTCATGCGAGGCGTCCGGGACCCGGAGGACCAGGAGGACTTCCAGGAGATCGCCGACGCCGCCCACGAGATGAGCGCGGTGATCAGCACGCTGCTGGACATCGCCCGGGAAGGTCGCGCGGCCGGGCCGGCTCAGACCAGCACGATCGCCGATGTCATGCCCGGTCTGGTCGGTGCGGTGCCCGACCCCCTGCTGGTCGAGGACCGGACCGCGGCCTCGGCCGCGCGGATCGCCGCCCCGCGAGAGCTGGTCGTCCGGGCCGCGGCCCCCCTGATCGACAACGCCGTGCGGCACGCACGGAGCAGGGTGACGTTCACCGCCGTCGACCACCCCGACCACGTGGAGCTGGTCGTCGCGGACGACGGAGCCGGCGTGGCGCAGGAGATGAGGGAGAGCCTCTTCCAGCCGGGGGCGACGAGCGGGAGCGGGGGCGCTGGCCTCGGCCTCGGGATCGCGCGGAGGATCGCCCGGTCCTTCGGGGGTGAGATCGACCTCGGTCAGGCCGCGGACGGCGCTGCCTTCGTCATGACGCTGCCGCGCAGGTAGGGGCGACGAGGCGCGGACATGATCCGGACGCCGAGCCGGACGGCCAGCCAGCCGATGGCCAGGCCGGCGAGGTCGTCGACGGCGAAGTGCCAGCCCAGGTACACCGTCGCGACGCAGGTGAGGGCCAGGTAGACACGCAGCAGCAGCGCGCAGCGGCGGAAGCCGAGGCGGGAGGCCATGAGCGTGATCACGGTGGTGACGCCGACGTGCAGGCTGGCGAACGCGGAGATCTGCGCGAACGCGTCCGCGGCGTGGGGGTGGGCCAGCAGGTGGGCGCGCTGGGCCAGGTACTCGGCCTGGGTCCGGGTCACCACCGTGTCCGGCAGTCCGGCGAAGTCCTGTGGTCGGTCCTGGAAGGGACCGAGCGACGGCACTGCGTAGTAGGACAGCGTCCCCAGCACCCAGACGCAGCTGAGCGAGCAGAGCACCGTGATCCCGTCGCGCAGCCGGCGGGTGAAGACGCTCCCCGCCACGAGGAGCACGACCAGGGTCGGGAACGACTCGTAGACGAGCACCAAGGCGTAGGCCGCGACACCCTGACCGAGCAGCTCGTGGAGCAGGACCGCAGGCGAGTGCCCGAGGAAGAGCCACGCGTCGAGCCGGGAGAGGGCATGGTCGCGAGGCGGGTTGAGGACGTCCCAGCTCTTCAGGTTGTGGTAGCTGAAGTACACGAGGTGGTAGGCCAGGAGGCAGGCCCAGGCTGCACCGAGCCGGCGGGCCGGCCACCGCTGGCGCCATGTCGCCCACAGCGAGGTGGGGGAGCGGTCCCCACGGGGCGTGCGCGCCACCGCTTCCACGACCGCGAAGGCCACGAACAGGGCGAGGGTCAGGGCCACCCTGCTGAGCAGGAACGCGCCGCCGGGGTCCTTGACGGGGATCCCGACCCGCCAGGACCGCAGCACCGCCACGGCCGCGAAGCAGAGGGTCAGGGCCCACAGCCGGAGGACGAGCACGCCCCACGGTCCGCTCTGCGACCTGACGGTCGCCTGACACATGTCGCCGCGCTCCCTCATCAGGTGGAGATCAGGAACTCACCGCGACCCTGCAGACGTGATGCTCGACCTCGCTCCGGCCCCGGCGCCCGCGCCGGCTCGGAGGCCCACCCGGACCCGGCTCCGGCCCGTGCGCGTGGCGACGTACGTCGCGGGGGTCGCCTCCGGAGGTGTGGTGCTGGTCGCGCTCTTCCCGGTGGTCTCGGGCGCGCCGTGGATCGCGGTCGCTGCCACGATCGCCTCCGTCCCCAGGCTCTCGGTCCTGGCGCTGCTGGCCCTGTGGGCCGCGGGCCTGCTGGCGCACACCGTCACCCTGAGTGCCGCCCTGCCCGGGCTGGGTCATCGCCGCGCGCTGTTGCTGAGCCTCACCGGCAGTGCTGTCGCGAACGTCCTGCCTCTCGGTGGTGCCGCGGGGGTCGCCCTGAACTACCGGATGACCCGCCGCTGGGGCTTCACCGCCGCCGCGTTCGCGTCATACACGGTTCTGACCAACCTCTGCGACGTCCTGGTCAAGCTCTTCCTCCCCGTCCTGGTCGTCCCCTTGCTCCTGGTCGGCCTGCCCATCGGCCCGGGGCTGCGCCATGTCGTGGCGGCGGCCGTGGTCGCCCTACCCCTGGTCGGGGCGCTCGCTGCCCTCCTCATCGCGCACCCGCGACTGGCCGGTCGGCTCGGTGCGCGGGTGGAGCGGGTGCGCGAGCACGTCGCCGACCTCGTGGCGACGGCCTGGCATCGGCTGGCGCTGGGGATGGTGGCCTACACGACGCTCCTCTTCGTGCTCCTGGCCGCGTGCCTCTCGGTGGCGGGCGCCGGGGTCCCACTCGACGTCGTGCTGCTCGGGTTCTGCGTGGAACGGCTGGCCACCCTGGCCGGGCTGACCCCGGGCGGCCTCGGTCTGGTCGAGGTGGGACTCGCGGCAGCCCTGTTGCTGGCCCCCGGCGCGGACGCCTCCGGCGTCGCCACGGGCGCGCTGCTATACCGCGCCCTGACCTTCGGCCTCGAGATCCCCGTCGGCGGGCTCCTGCTCGCAGGCTGGACGTGGCGACGACGGAGGGCGGCGTGAGGATCCTCCACGTCACCGACAGCTACCTGCCCACCGTGGGGGGCATCGAGCTGCACATCAGGGACCTCGTGGACCGTCAGCGGGCCTGCGGTCACGACGTGCGGGTCGCGACCCGCAGCGCGCCCCGCGTCGACCGCGGGGATCCCGACGTGGTGCACGCCCACGTGTCCATCGTGTCCCCGTTCGCGCTCTCGACGGCCCGCCGCTCCGCTCTCCGCGGCGTGCCCACGGTCGTGACCGTCCACTCGCTCTGGACCCATGTCGGTCCGCTGCCGCAGGTGGCCCGCGAGGTCTGGCAGATGCGGCACTGGGACGTCACCTGGACCGCGGTCAGCGAGCGGGCGGCGCAACCGGTCCGTGAGCTGCTCGGACGGGCGGTGCACGTGGTGCCCAACGCGGTCGACCTGGCCGAGTGGACACCGCCGCCCCGGCCGCCCGCCGCCGTCCCGCCACGGGTGCTCAGCGTCATGCGGCTGACCGGGGTCAAGCGCGCGCTGCCCCTGGCGCGCGCCCTGCGCCACGCTGCAGGGCGCCACGACTTCACCGCGACCATCGTCGGTGACGGACCTCAGCGGGCGGCGGTGCAGCGATACCTGTCCCACCACCGGCTCGCGGACCGGGTGCGGCTGACCGGCTCGCTCGACCGGCGCGAGATCCGGGCGCTGCTCCGGGAGGCCTCGGTCTTCGTGGCGCCCGCTCACCGCGAGTCCTTCGGCATCGCCGCGCTGGAGGCCCGCGCCGTCGGGGTGCCCGTGGTGGCCAGCTCGCGCTCCGGTGTGGCCACCTTCATCGAGCACGGCGTCTCGGGACTGCTCGGGCCGGACGACCGGGGGCTGAGCGACCACCTTGAGACGTTGCTGTCAGACCCCGTTCTGCGTGAGCGGATGGCCCTGCACAACCGACGCCTGGTGCCGCCCTACGGCTGGGAGCAGGCCCTGCGGCGGAACGAGGACGCCTACCTGTTGGCCGCTCGTGCGCGGAGGCCGGCGGGACGGCGCAGCGCGGCGAGGGTGCTGGTCGGATGAGCAGCGAGGGCCCGTTCACCGTGGTCTCGTTCCACGCCCACCCCGACGACGAGGCGCTGCTGACCGCGGGCACCCTGGCGGCCGCCTCGGCACAAGGGCACCGGGTCGTGATCGTCCTCGCCACCTCGGGGGAGGCGGGCCTGGCCGCGGGAGGACCCGAGGCCGACGAGCTGCGCCTCCGCAGGGAGGCGGAGCTGGCCGCGTCCGCCGAGGCGATCGGTGCCGCTCGGGTCGTTCTCCTCGGGCACCCCGACTCCGGGTACGGGCAGGGTCGGCGCGACGACGGCCGCCTCCCGTTCGCCGAGCTCGACCCGCAGATCGTTGCCTACGAGCTCGCGGCCGTGCTCTCCGAAGAAGCCGCCGACGTCCTGACGACCTACGACGCCGCCGGCGGCTACGGCCACCCCGACCACGTGCAGGTGCACCAGGTCGGGATCCTGGCCGCCCGGATGGCGGGCACGCCGCTGCTGCTCGAGGCGACGATCGACCGCGACCTCCTCCTGCGTGCCGTGCGGGTGCTGAGGGCTGTGGCGACCGTCCTGCCCATGCCCTACTTGCCTGACCTGCGGACCGCCTTCACCCCTCGCGCCGAGCTGACCCACCGCATCGACGTCCGGCCCCACCTCGAGCAGAAGCTCGCGGCCCTGCGTGCGCACGCGAGCCAGGCCGACAGCGACGAGGGCGTCCGCACGCTCGCGCTGCTGCTGCGGCTACCGGCTCCCGTGCGCCGCCGGGTGCTGGGCACCGAGTGGTTCCGCCAGGTCGGTCGGGTGCCAGGGAGCAGGCCGTTGGACGACATCTTCGCCTCGTTGGTGGGCGGGCGAGGCTGAGAGCCGTGCGCGGCAGCGGTCAGCGGTGCCGGCTGACCCAAGGCACGTCCGCTCTGCCCTCGGCGACCCAGTGCAGGAGAGGTGGCGACGAGGCGCCCAGGACCGCGCTCAGACCCAGTGCAGCGGCGGGGTGGTAGCGCATCCCCGCGAGCACGAGCACCAGGCCGGCAGCGGTCGCCGCGCCGGCGGCGTAGTGGCGGGCACCAGTCGTGCCCAGCAGGGAGGTGCGGGCGGCGAGGAGACCGCCGTAGGCACCCAGCATGGTCACCAGGCCCAGCAGCGGCAGGGGCCGCGACTGGCTGACCGCGATCACGATCCAGGCCGTGGCGCTCAGGACCGAAGCCACGACCCAGCCGCGTCGGTAGCGAGAGCCCGCGGCGGACGCAGTCCCGGAGGGCTGGCCGGTCGAGTCCCGAGTTGCCATGGTCCGGACGTTAGGAGGCGGTCTCTGAACGGATCCTGACGAGTGAGGCCGGTGCCGGCTGTACGCCGACCCAGCGGCCTGGACCTGACGCTCACCTGACGACATCCCGGGACAGTCCTCCCTCGCCGGGTCGAACGGGTACGGCGCTGAGATGAGTCCGACGCCGCCGAGACGGGCCGCCGCCACCGCTGCGGTGCTGCTCGCACTGCTGGCCGTGCTGGCCGTACTGGTCGGCGTGGGCTTCGACCCGCTCGTCGACCTCGACCACGTGGTCGCGCGTCGGGCCTACGACTCGACCTTCGGCCACGATGGACGCGTCACCTTCTGGGACGACCTGACCTCGTGGGGCGGGCCCACCACCATGCGCATCGCGATGGTGGCCGGCGCCGGGCTGCTCGCGGTGGCCCGTCGATGGTCCCTGGCGGTGTGGCTCCTCGGCCTGACGCTGCTCGAGGCGATCGCCGCGCCGGCCGCCAAGCTCCTCCTCGCGCGGCCACGGCCGCACTGGGAGGACCCCATCACCGTCGCCGGCTCGACGTCCTTCCCCTCGGGCCACGCCGCGGCCGCTGCCACGGCGGCGGTGGCAGCGCTGCTGGTCGCGCACGCCCTGGGGAGGGGAGCGCTCACCCGTCTGGCGCTCCCGGCCCTCGCACTGCTGGGGGCGGCGGCCGTGGCCGCGAGTCGCGTCTTCCTCGGCGTGCACTACCTCAGCGACGTCGTCGGCGGGTGCTTGCTGGGGGCGGTCCTTGCCTTGGTGACCTACGAGCTCGCGTCGTGGGTGGCCGGCCGTCGCTCGGTCAGCCGCCCGGGCTGACCGAGACATACGGCGAGCGGCCGAGGACACGTGTCACGAGGACGCCGCAGATCGTCATGGCCAGGGCGATACCGGCCAGCACCACCAGCTGGAACTGCGCGGCCTGCGCCGGGCTGGCGCCGCCGAACAGCGCGCCCACGAAGGCGCCTGGCAGCGTGACCAGGCCCGTGGACCGGGTCTGGTCGAGGTTCGGCAGCAGCGACTCGCGGACGGCCTCCTGCCCGATCTCCTGGTGCGCGATTGCCGGCGTGGCGCCCAAGGCGAGCCAGCCCTCGATCTCGTCGCGCCGGAGCCTGGCGGAGCGCAGGAAGTTGCGTCCGGACAGCGTGGCCGCGCTCATGGCGTTGCCGATGATGATGCCCGCCGTGGCGACCACGTAGCGCACCTCCAGGTCGACCAGGCCCAGCGCGAGGATGGAGCCGAGGGACACCGCTGCGCCGGTGACCACGCCCAGGACAGCCGCCCGGCGCCCGTGGAACAGCTCGCCCAGCCGACCGGCCGCGGTCCACGACGCCGTGGTGGCCATCAGGAGGAGGAACGCGACCACGGTCCACTCGACGGTCAGGATGCCGCGCAGCAGCAGGGCGACGACCGTGAGCTGCACGGCGGCGCGCGCCAACGACCACAGGGGCGTCCAGCCCAGACCGATCCCAGCGGCCCGCGCCAGCCCGCCGGTCGCCGCCACGAGGGCGAGCAGGCCGGCGGCGAACCAGGCGTACTCGGAGACCGACGACACAGGCCGACGCTACCGAGCCGCCGGCGAGGTCACCCGAGGGTCGCGAGCAGCGTGCCCAGCGCCTTCTTCTCCGTGGCCTGGTCGGGGTGGGAGTCGCGGACGGCGGAGAGCACCGGGTCGATCTGCTGGTCCACGAAGGTCCAGGCCTGGCAGTCCTTCGGCTGGAGCGTCGACTGGTCGTCGTCCCAGGCCGTCTCGAGGTCGGTGACGCGGCTCTTCGCGCCGCTCTGGTCGCCGGACGTGACGAGGGCGAGCGTGTCCTGGGTGATCGTCCGGTAGTGGTCGACCGAGCTCGCCGGGAAGTTCTGGGCCACGTGCTGGGTCGCCCCCGCCTGGTCGAGCGGCGAGCCGGAGTCGCAGCTGGGTGCCGGGCCCTCCTCGCCGAGGGAGCTCACGTGCGGCTGGGAGTTGGTCCAGGTCAGCAGTGCGACGGTGGCCACCGCCGTCGCGGCAAGCACGCCGAGGGAGATCCGCTGACGTCGAGGATCCGCGGGTGGCGGCTCGGCCGAGCCCCTGCGCCCCTGACCGTCCTCGTCCTCGATGACGTCGGCTCGCGTCACCGAGAGGTAGATGACCGTGGCCAGGATGGCGCTGAGGAAGATCAGGCTGGTGACGAAGGTGCCGAGCCCCATGCCCTGCTCGCTCTTGGGCAGCCCCAGCCAGTCGCCGATGTTGGCGCCGAGCGGCCGGGTCAGGATGTAGGCGACCCAGAACGTCAGCACGGCGTCCGCCCCGAACTTCCACAGCCCGGTCACGATGGCGATCAGCGCGAGCGGGAGCAGGATGGACTTGCCCGGTCCCCAGCCGGTCAGCTCGAGGGTCCAGTCGCCGGTGGCGGTGCCGAGGGCGAAGGTGACCAGGACGGCGAGCCAGTAGAAGGCCTCGCGGGGGGTGGTCACGATGCTGTGGATCGACAGCGTGCGCTCGCGGTGGTACCAGATGCCGAAGACGCAGGCGAGCAGCACGGTGAAGATCGAGGTGCTGATCCACAGCGGTACGCCGGCCTGGTCGGTGAGGATGTCGGTGTAGAGGGTGCCGGTCACGCTGACCACCACGACGGTGAGCCAGTAGGCGAAGGGGACGTATTGCCGCAGCCGCATCTGGACCGCCAGGACGACCACGAAGATCGCGGTGAACAGCAGGGCGGTGTTCACCAGGCCCACGCCGAGGGTCATGTTGATCCAGTCGGCGAAGCTCTCGCCCACGGTGGTGCACAGGATCTTGATGACCCAGAACCAGATCGTGACCTCGGGGACCTTGTTCAGCATCAGGCGCATGTCGGCCCTGTCCAGTGTGGTGCGTTGCGTCATGCCTGCACCGTGGTCGAACGAGCCTGATCTGCACCTGACGAGCTGCCCGAGCCGTGGCAGGCGGGGACATGACGCCACGGACCGACCGGGGGACCCGTCAGGGCGTCATGTCCCCTGGCCCGACCATGGATCGACGGACCTGACAGCGACCTGACGTCAGGCGTCCTTGCGGCGCAGCACCACCGCCGCGGCGACCAGACCGGCGGCCACCCAGGCCACCATGACGGCCAGGCCCGTCCACGGGGAGAGGGCGTGGGGGACGGGCAGGCTCGTGGAGAAGCTCTGTCCGGCGCCCGTGGGCAGGTAGGCGGCGATGTACTGGCCCCAGCTGGGGAAGACGAGCTCGAACAGGATCGGGACCACCAGGATCACCGCCAGGGTGGCGACGAGCGCCCCGGGGGTGCTGCGCACGATCCAGGCCAGGACGCTGCCCAGGAGGCCGACGAGCGTCAGGTAGATCCCGGTGCCGACCACGACCCGGAGGGTGCTGCCGTCGGAGAGGCTGTACGTCGCCCGGTGCCCGGACAGGACGGCCTGGGCCACGAGGAACGCGACGACGGACGCCACGATCATCGAGACCCCGACCACCACCGTGAACACGACGGCCTTGGCCACCAGCACCGGGACCCTGCGGGGCACGGCAGCCAGGCTGGCGCGGATCATGCCGCTGCTGTACTCACCGCTGACGACCAGCACGCCGAGGGCGCCCATCAGGAGCTGGCCGAGGTAGTAGCCCTGGAGCGGTCCGGACGCGACGACGTCCTCGGGGTCGAGCCCGGCCGGGTTGCGGGTGTTGAAGGCGATGATGGCCCCGAAGGCCACCATGCCCACCACCGCAGCGGCCAGGACGAGCAGGGTCGACCTCAAGCTCCGGAACTTCAGCCACTCCGAGGCGATGACGCCGCGCGTGGTGACCGGTCCGTCGACGCGGCCGACCGGGCCAGCGGTTCCCCGGATGCGGGGGAGGTCCTCGTCGTGGCGGCCCTGGGCGTTGGTGGTGGTGGTCACGACACGAGCTCCTCGCGGGTGGTGGGGGTCCCGTCGCGGTGGTCGAGGGAGTCACGGGTGAGGGCCAGGTAGGCGTCCTCGAGCGATCCGGCCTGGGGGGCCAGCTCCCACAGGGTGATGCCCTCGCGGGCGGCCAGGTCCCCGACGTCCCGCGCGGTGGTGCCCTGGACCGTGAGGGTCTGCTCCGCGCCCCTCGCAGCCGCGTCCGGGTCCTCGCTGACGGTCGCTCCGGCGGCGCGCAGGACCTGCGCGAGCCGCTCCGGCTCGGGGCCGGCCACCCGGATCGAGTCGACCGACGCCTCGCGGATGAAGTCGGCCATCGGCTGGTCGCGCAGGAGCCGGCCCTGTCCGATCACGATGACGTGGTCCGCGGTGACGGCCATCTCGCTCATCAGGTGGGAGGAGAGGAACACGGTCCGGCCCTCGTCGGCCAGGCGCCGCAGGAGGGCCCGGATCCAGCGGATGCCGTCGAGGTCCAGCCCGTTGACCGGCTCGTCGAGGATGAGCGTGCGCGGGTCGCCGAGCAGCGCCGCGGCGACGCCCAGCCGCTGTCCCATGCCGAGGGAGAAGGAGCCCACGCGCCGGCCGGCGACCTCGGTCAGCCCGACCATGTCGAGCACCTGGTGCACCCGGCTGCTGCTGATCCCGCTGGTCAGGGCCAGCGCGCGGAGGTGGTTGCGGGCACTCCTG
>CAZEPK010000102.1:0-14228 GCA_964514085.1 uncultured Nocardioides sp. | reverse complement strand
CCGAAGGCGACCCGGCTCTCGGCGCGCTCGCACATCAGCTCGATGGCGCGCTCGGCGACGCCGAGCGCCCGCATGCAGTGGTGGATGCGGCCCGGGCCCAGGCGGGCCTGGGCGATGGCGAAGCCGTGGCCCTCGTGGCCGATGAGGTTGCCGACCGGCACCCGCACGTCCTCGAAGCGCAGCTCGGCGTGCCCGCCGTGCTCGTGGTCGTCGTAGCCCAGGACGGTCATGGGCCGCACCACCGTGAGGCCCGGGGTGTCGCGCGGCACGAGGACCATCGACTGCTGGTGGTGCCGGTCCGCCTCGGGGTCGGTCTTGCCCATCACGATGAAGATCTCGCACTCGGGGTTCATCGCCCCGGTGATCCACCACTTGCGGCCGTTGAGCACGTAGCTATCGCCGTCGCGGACGATCGAGGTCTCGATGTTGGTGGCGTCGGAGGAGGCGACGTCGGGCTCGGTCATCGCGAACGCCGACCGGATGGTGCCCTCGAGGAGGGGGGCGAGCCAGCGCTCCTGCTGCTCGGGGGTGCCGAACATGGTCAGCACCTCCATGTTGCCGGTGTCCGGCGCCGCGCAGTTGAGCGCGGGCGGGGCCAGGTGACCGGCCCGGCCGGTGATCTCGGCCAGCGGCGCGTACTGGAGGTTGGTCAGCCCCGCCCCGGAGTAGGGACCGTGGTCACCGGGCAGGAACAGGTTCCAGAGGCCGCGCTGCTTGGCCTCCGCTCGGAGCTCGGCGAGCACCGGAGCGGTGGACCACGCGAAGGGGTCGTCGAGAGCCTCGAGCTGGTCGTGGAAGACCCGCTCGGCCGGCTCGATCCGGGTGGCCATGAAGTCGAGCAGCTGCTCCTGCAGCTCCTGCGTGCGGGCGTCGAGCGCGAAGTCCATCAGCTCTCCTCGAGTGAGTGCAGTCCTGCGGCGATGATCAGGTCGAAGCCCTCGCCGATCCGGTCGAAGCCCTCGCCGACGGTCTGGCCCTGGAGGAACCGATAGTGGATGCCCTCCAGGATGACGGCGAGCTTGAAGTAGGCGAGCGCCAGGTGGAACCCCATGTCACCGGGCTCCCTGCCGCTGGCCGCGGCGTACGCCGCCAGCTGTTGCTGGTTGCCCGGCCAGCCCCGGGCCTTGGCCACGTCGGAGACGAGGTCGCCAGCCGCGGAGGCGCCGAGCGTCTCGTAGACGAGCATGAGGGCGACGTCGGTGCGGGTGTCGCCGAGCGTGGCCATTTCCCAGTCCACGACGGCGAGGATCCGGTCCTGGCCCGGCCCGTCCGTGCCGACCAGGCAGTTGTCGAGCCGGTAGTCGCCGTGCACGATCCCCACCACCGAGGGGTCAGCGGCCTCGACGGCGGCGACCTGGGCGGTGAGGCGGCGGTGCAGCTCCTCGGCGTCGGGGTGCTCGCGGGTCTTCGATCCCTCGAGCTGGCGGCCCCACCGGCGCACCTGGCGCTCCAGGAAGCCCTGGGGCCGGCCGAAGTCGGCGAGTCCGACGGCTGCGGGGTCGACCGCGTGCAGCGCGGCCAGCACCTCGACCAGGCGGCCGGCGAGCGCAGTGGTCCGGTCGGGCCCCAGCCGGTCGAGCTCCGCGGCCCGCCGGTAGGCCACGCCGTCGACCTTCTCCATGACGTAGAACGGCGCCCCCAGCACGTCGGCGTCGGCGCAGTGGGCGTACATCGCCGGGACCGGTACGTCGGTCGCCGCCAGCGCGGACATCGCGGTGAACTCGCGTCCCATGTCGTGCGCGGTCGCCTGCACGTGGCCCAGGGGCGGGCGCCGCACGATCCAGTCGCTGCTGCCGTCGGTGACCGCGTAGGTGAGGTTCGACTTGCCGCCCGCGATGAGCTCGCCGGTCAGGTCGCCGGTGATCTCGCCGGGCCGCTGGCCGTCGTACCAGGCCCGGAAGGCGGTGAGGTCGAGGCCGGGCAGGTCGCCGGTCACGACGTCGCTCCCGTGACCTGGTCCACCTTGGCCTGCAGCCGGCGCATCCCGGCCAGCCAGGCGTCGGGGTCCGCGGCCCGCGCGGCGTAGTAGCCGCCGACCTCGGGGTGCGGGAGGACGAAGAAGCGGTCCTGCTCCAGCGACGCCACCCACGCCGCGGCGACCTGGTCGGGGCTCAGCGCGGCGTCACGGGTCAGCAGGTCCTTGAGCGGTCCGGCCTGGTCGAGCATCCGGGTCTGGACGCCCTGGGGGCAGATCGCCTGCACGGCCACGCCCCGGTGGCCGTAGGTCACGCTCAGCCACTCCGCGAAGCCGACGGCGGCGTGCTTGGTGACCGAGTAGGGCGCCGCGCCGATCATCGTCAGCAGGCCGGCCGCGGACGCCGTGGCGACGAAGCGGCCGCCCCGCCCGTCCTCCAGCCAGCGGGGCACCAGCGCCCGGGCTGCCCGCACGTGCGCCATCACGTTGGTGTCGAGCATCCGGGCCCAGTCCTCGTCGGAGGCCTGCAGGCTGTCGGGCTGGGTGCGGTCGATCCCGGCGTTGGCCATGAACACGTCGATGCGGCCGAGGGCCTCGGTCGCGGTGCCCACCAGGGCCTGCACGCCGGCGTCGGAGGAGCAGTCGCCCGGCGCCGCGGTGGCCCCGAGCTCCTCGGCGACCGCGCGGCACGCCTCCTCGTCGAGGTCGTTGACCACGACCCGCGCACCTTCGCCGACCAGCCGTGCGGCCAGTGCCCGACCGATGCCGTGACCGGCTCCGGTCACCACCGCACCGGCGTCCTGGAGCTGTTGCATGGGGCAACCTTGGCATGTCAACCGCAGTTGACACGCACGAGGCTGTCAACTACGGTTGACGGGTGACCGAGCTGAAGGCGCTGACCGACGCCGCGACCGCCTCCGACCCGCGGGCCGGGCTGCGGGCGGTCCGGGCCCTCGGCCGGCTGCTCGAGCACCTCGAGCGCACCCAGGTCGACCGGGCACGGGCCGCGGGCTGGTCCTGGCAGGAGATCGCCGATGTCCTCGAGGTGAGCCGGCAGGCCGTCCACAAGAAGCACGCACGCAGGTAGGAGCCAGAGATGTTCGAGCGGTTCACCCACAACGCCCGGGCCGTCGTCGTCGGCGCGCAGGAGGCCGCCCTCCGCACGGGAGCACCCGAGGTGCGCCCGGCGCACCTCCTCGAGTCGCTGGTCTCCGGTGACGCCACGCTGGCCGTGCGGGTGCTCGCCGGGCTCGGCGCCCCGGGTGACGAGGTGCGGCGGGTGGTGAGCGGGCTGACCGCGCAGTACGCCGACGGCCTGGACGCCGACGACGCGGAGGCGCTCCGGCTGCTCGGCATCGACCTCGACGACGTGCTGAGCCGGATCGACGGCGACCTCACCGACCGCCGCCGCCCGAGCGGGCACCGGCGCCTCACCCGGGCCAGCAAGAAGGTGCTGGAGCACTCGCTGCGCGAGGCGCTTCGCCTGGGGGACGGCTTCATCGGGACCGAGCACCTGCTGCTCGGGCTGGTGCGCAGCGGCGACGCCACCGTGCTGGCGACCCTGGCCGCCTTCGACCTCGAGCCGGCCGACGTCCGCCGCGCCGTCGAGACCACCGACCGCCGGGCTGGCTAGCGTCAGCTGGAGCCCGCGGCCGACAGCACGCGGGCGATCGGCTCGAGCGCCTCGGCCAGGCGCGCGAGCTCGTCCGGGGTCCGCCCGTCGTACGGCGCCGCGGCCAGCCGGTCCGTCAGGGCCTCGATCCGGTCCTTGCTGGCGCGGCCGTCGGGCGTGAAGCGGCCCTCCGCGTCGACCAGGCCCCGGGCGCGCAGGCCCGCCATGGTGGCGGCCAGGTGCGCCTCGGGCAGGTGGTGGATCCGGCCGAACGACTCCGGCGGCTCGATCCCGAGGTCGATCGCACTGAGCACGTGGGCCTCCGTGCTGCCGATCCCCTCGGTCAGCAGCGCCACCACGTGACCGTCGCCGCGGTGCTCGCGGAGCAGGTCCGCGGCGTGCCAGAGACGGGCCAGCGGGTCCTCGGGCACCGGCAGCGAGCGGAGCGCGGCGTAGATCGCATGTCCCTGGACCGGCGCGCTCGTCGCCACCTCCGTCAGCAGGTCGGCGGCGCGCTCGAGGTCGGGGGAGTCGGCCAGGTCGCCGAGGATGCGCCGCAGCGCCGCGGTGCAGCCGCGCTCGCGGGCCGCGTACGCCTCCTCGGGCGTGACGGTCTCCCAGACCTTGGGCAGGTGACGGGCCACCTCGCCGGGGCCGAAGCTGTAGAACAGCGCGTCGACGACCTCGGCTGGCACCCGGCCCAGGGGCGCCGAGCGGCCGGCGAAGTAGCCGTCCCAGTAGTTCGTGAAGCCGAGCGCGGCCATCTCCTCGTGGGGCTCCTCGGAGAAGAAGTTGACCAGGCAGATCGGCTCGAACAGGTCGAACATCCGGCGGGCGAAGGCGGGGTGGTCGTGCATGGTGGTCCAGTTCCTGACGTCGTCTCGTCGGCCCCGGTCGGCGGCCTCACCCTGTCCACGAACGACGCGGGGTGGATACGACACCTCGGCCGAGGGTCGGTCCGCTCAGCCGGTGAAGTCGTCCACGACGCCCTCGCGGGCCCGCCGCCGCTCCCAGAGTCGGCAGCCCGCCATCACCAGCCCCGCCAGCACGCCGCCGGCGAGCACGTCGACCACGTAGTGCTCGCCGTAGTAGACCAGCGCCGTGCTCATGGCCAGGGGGTAGAGGACGAGCAGGAAGCGGAACGGCGTGCGCAGCCGCCAGATGCCGTACATCGCCACCAGGAAGGTGATGCCCGCGTGCAGGGAGGGCATCGCGGCGACCGGGTTGCCGACGCCCTGCAGCACCAGGTCGAAGCGGCCCAGGCCGAGGTCGCGCCACCCGCGCCCGGTGAGCCGGGGGATCGCCTCGCGGATGTAGCCGTCCTCGGAGGCCATCCAGGGCGGGGCCATCGGGTAGAAGATGTAGACCACCAGGGCGCCGAAGTTGATGGCGATGTAGCGGCGCATCCAGAGCAGCCACTCCTCGCGCTTGCGAATCCACAGCACGGCCGCGATGGTCAGCCCGGTCAGGAAGTGGCTGGCGTAGACGGTGGTGAAGAAGATGTCGTACCAGCGCGGGTCGGACTCGCGCAGGCACGGGTCGCCGCAGAGCGCATGCTGCAGCCGCTCGGTCGGCAGGGTGTGCTCGCCGCCGCCGGTCAGGCGGGAGACGAGCTCGTCGAACTGAATAGGCATCGAGTAGTGCACCGTGGCCCACCCGAGGTTGTCGGTGAGGCCGCGGCTGTAGAAGTAGATGATCAGCCCGACCATCGGGATCGACCAGTCCCGCACGAACCGCAGGTGGTAGCGCCACGGCGACTCGACGTGCCAGGCGATGGTCCCGAGCCACAGCCAGACGAACACCGAGATGGTGTCGTTGGGGATGCCGAGCAGGTGGGAGTAGGTGGCGAGCAGGACGGCGTACGCCGTCATGGCCAGGATGCGCGGCCCGGTCCGGGTCACCGGCCGCAGGTCGTCGATGGAGGAGACGGGCGGAGCCGCGTCCTCCTCCAGCCCCTGCGCCACGCGCGAATCGTACGGGACCACCGCGGTCACGCGTCACACGGTGGCTGAGGTGTGAGGAGCGCCAGCGACGAGCCTTGGGCAGACGGTGGCTGAGGTGTGAGGAGCGCCAGCGACGAGCCTCGAAGCCTCTGGCCGTGGTGCTGGAGCTGGTGCGGTCCCAGCACCGGGTCGTGTGGCTTCGAGGCTCGGCCGTGGACGGCCTCGCACCTCAGCCACCGTCGGCGGCCACCGGCGCGGTCAGGCCAGCGGGTCCAGCGCGTCGTAGGTGGTGACGGCTGCGGCCAGGTCCTTGAGGTGGTGGCGGCCGTCGCCCAGGAGGTGGTCGAGGGCGGTGAGGTGCGCGGTGTACATGCCGACGGAGTACTCCATCGTCATGGCGATGCCACCGTGCAGCTGGATCGCCTCCTGCCCGAGGTGCCGCCCAGCTCCGCTGACCTGGACCGAGACCCGGCGGGCCGCGTCGGCCACCGCGGCCGGGTCGGGCTGGCCGGTGGCGCTGCGGGCGACGACCATCGTCGCCCAGTCGACCATCGACTGGGTCAGCTGGAGCGAGACGTACATGTCGGCCGCCCGGAAGGTCAGCGCCTGGAACGTCGAGAGCGGTACGCCGAACTGCTTGCGGCTGCGGAGGTACTCGGTCGTCGTCGGCAGCAGGAACTGCATGGCGCCCAGCGCCTGGTTGGCCGCCATCACGCGGGTGATGTCCTGGACCGTCGAGATGCTGCTGGTCAGGTCGGCGCCGGCCTGGCCGAGCGGGGTGGCCGCGGTGCCGTCGAAGGCCACGCGGGCGGCCCGCGTGCCGTCGTAGGTCTGGTAGCCCGTGCGCTCGGCGTCCTCGCCGGGGACGACGAACAGGCCCGTGCCGCCGTCCGGCAGGGCGGCGGAGACGACCAGCACGTCGGCGCGCGCGCCGTGCGGCACCGGCTCCTTGACGCCGCTGAGCGTCCAGGCCTCACCGTCCTGGGCGGCCGTGACGCTCTGCGCGGAGGGCGTCCAGCCGCGGCCCGGCTCGTCGTGGGCGAAGGCCAGCACGCTCTGCCCGGCGCTCAGCGCGCCGAGCAGCTCCTGGCGCTGCTCGGTGGTGCCGCAGGCGGCGACCAGACCGCCGGCCAGGACCACGGAGGTCAGGTAGGGCTCCGGCGCGATGACCCGGCCGAGCTCCTGGCACACGATGCCGATCTCGACGGGACCGGCGCCCACGCCGCCGTCCTCCTCGGAGAAGGGCAGCCCGAGCAGGCCCATCTCGGCCATCCGGGCCCACTGCTTCTCGTCGAAGCCCGGGTCGTCGGCGACCGCATGGCGGCGGTGCTCGTAGTCGGCGTACGCCTTGCCGATCAGGCCCCTCGCGGCCTCGCGGAGGGCGTCCTGCTCGTCGTCGTAGAGAAAGTCCATCGATAGCTCCTCAGAGGCCCAGGATGCCGCGGGCGATGATCTGGCGCTGCACCTCGTTGGAGCCGCCGTAGATCGAGGCCTTGCGCAGGTTCAGGTAGAGCGGGCCGGCGACCCGCTCCCACTCGGTCAGGTCGCTGTCGTCGCCTGCTCCGCTGGCCAGCCCTGCCGGTCCGGCCAGGTCGAGCACCAGCTCGCTGACCTGCTGCTGCAGGACGCTGCCCTTGAGCTTGAGCACCGAGGAGGCCGGGTCGGGCCTGCCCTCCACGGAGTTGGCGGCCACGCGCATCGTCGTGAGCTCGAGGGCGAGCAGCTCGTTCTCCAGCTCGGCGATCCGGGCGCGGAGCAGCGGGTCGTCGGCGAAGCGGTCCTCGGCCAGCCCCTTGACCCGGGCGATCACGCGCTTGGTGATGCCCGAGGGCGCCACGCCGACCCGCTCGTTGCCGAGCAGGAACTTGGCGATGCTCCAGCCGCCGTTGAGCTCGCCGACCAGGTTCGCGGCCGGGACGCGGACGTCGGTGAACCACACCTCGTTGACCTCGTGGCCGCCGTCGATCAGCTGGATCGGGCGGACCTCGAGGCCCTCGGACTCCATGTCGATGAGCAGCATCGAGATGCCGGCCTGCTTCTTGGCCTCCGGGTCGGTGCGGACCAGGGTGAAGATCCAGTCGCCGTACTGGCCCAGCGTGGTCCAGGTCTTCTGCCCGTTGACGATCCAGTCGTCGCCGTCCCGCACGGCTGTCGTGCGCAGGCTGGCCAGGTCGGAGCCGGCGTCCGGCTCGGAGAAGCCCTGGGACCAGAAGATGTCGATGTTCGCCGTCTTCGGCAGGAACTCGGCCTTCTGCTCCTCGGTGCCGAAGTGGGCGATGACCGGGCCGATCATCCCGGCGTTGAAGGCCAGCGGCGTCGGCACGCAGGCCCGCTCCATCTCCTCGTGCCAGATGTGGAACTGGATCTCGGTCCAGTCCTGGCCGCCGTGCTCGACCGGCCAGCGGGGGACGGCGTAGCCCGCCGCGTTGAGCGTGCGCATGCTCTCGACCAGCTGGTCCTTGGTCAGCTCACGGCCCTCGGCGACGGTCCGGCGGATGTCCTCCGACACCTTCGTCGTGAAGAACTCGCGCATCTGGTCACGGAAGGCGCGCTCCTCCTCGGTCAGCTCGAGCTGCATGTCTGGCTCCTCGGTTCGCGGGCTTGCTACCGGCCAGTACACACCATCTCGCAACACGATCGAGCGCCGGAGCGTTGATGATGCATGCAGGCGATCGTGGAGCGAGGAGGACGGGTGAGGCAGCAGCCCGCACCTGGCCCAGAACCCGTGCCGTTCGACGGCTGGGTCACCCTGCGCGGCCCTGCCCTGCTCCGGCTCGCCTACACGCTCACCGGCAACCGGGCCGACGCCGAGGACGTGGTCCAGGAGGCGCTGGCCCGGGCCCTGCCCCGGTGGGGCCGGATCTCCCGGGTCGACGACGTCGACGCCTACGTCCGCCGCATGGTGGTCAACGCGCACACCTCGTGGTGGCGGAAGTTCCGCCGCCGGGAGTCGCCGGTGGCCGAGCTCCGCGACGCGGGGGTCACCGAGACCGCCGCACTCGCCCCCGCGGGCCTGCTGCCCGACCAGCGCGCGGGGCTGTGGGCCGCGTGCCAGGCGCTGCCCGAGGCGCAGCGCACCGCCATCGTGCTGCGCTACTACGAGCAGCTCGAGTACGCCGAGATCGCGGACCTCACGGGCGTCCGCGAGGGCTCGGTCCGCTCGCGGGTCTCGCGCGGCCTGACCGCGCTGCGCCTCGCGGTGCCCGCCACCCTGGGAGACGACGATGAGTGACCTCGAGCAGCAGCTGGCCGACGCGCTGGAGCGCGGAGCACAGGGTGCGCCGCCGGCGGTGGGCCTGGCCGACGCGGCCCGCAGCCGGGCCCGGGCCAAGCGCCGCACCCGACTGGCCGGGGTGGCCGCGGTGGTGGCCCTCGGCGTGGGTGTCCCCGCCGCGGTCCTCGCCACGCAGGGCTCCGGCGGCGACGGCGGCGGGCGCGAGCCGGGGCCGGCCGACGGGCAGATCGCCGTCGACCCCCAGGACACGGCCGAGCCGGGCCTGCCCAACGGCTACCACTACGAGAGCTGGCACGACGTCACCATCGAGGTGCCGAACACCTGGGCCTACGGCTCGCTCTCCTCCTGGTGCGCGGCGGGCGGCTCGGCCGACACCCCGCTCATCGCCCGGCCCGGGGGCGCCACCGAGGCGATCGCCTGCGAGCCGGCGACCGGCTACGGCGTGGAGTTCTCGGTGGTGCAGAACCGCGACGACCTGGACTGGCCGGTGGTCCAGCAGTCGCCCGACAGCGGCTGGCCCGACGGCGCCTACGTCGGCGCCCGCGGCATCGGCGGCGTGCTCGTCACCGTGGTGGCGCGCAAGGCGACGGTGGCGGCGTACGTCCTGGACTCGATGGAGCGCAACGCCGCGCTGGACCCGAACGGCTGCCCCATCGACACCGCGTCCGACCCGGTGGTGCCCGGCGACGCCATGACCGTCTGCCGCTACGACGCCGACGGGCTGCTCGAGCAGAGCGAGCTGCTGAGCGGCAGCGACCTCGAGGCGGGGGAGTCGGCGGTCGCCGCGGCGGCCCCGACCACCGCGAGGGACTGCGACGCCGCGCCGGTCCAGACCGTCCGCCTGGCCTCGGTGGCCCAGGACGCGGTGGTCGACCTCGCCTGCGGCACCCTGCTGGTGCACGGCCAGGCCCGCGAGCTGACGCCCGACGTCCTGTACTGGGCACTCTCACCCGGCTGGAGCGGTTCCGTTCCGGCGGACGTCTCTCTACCCTCGGAGCTGCGCAGGTCCTGAGGTGGGCGGGCTGGGGAGGTGGTCAGGCTGGACAGGGTCCGTTCTGCCTTCATCGCGCTGCTGGTCGTCGGGCTCGCCGTGTCCGGGTACTTCGGCTACCGGCTCTTCACCGAGGACACCGGGCACGCGCCCGCGAGCTCCCGGGTCTCCGGCACCACCGACGACGGCTGGAACCAGGTGACCTACCGCGGGGTGACCGTGGAGCTGCCGCCCTCGTGGAAGCGTCTGGACACCGCGATCTGCGAGGCCCCGCGGGAGCGGTGGTCCATCGCCGCGCAGGCGCCGTGCGACGGCGATGCGGGCGTGACCTTCCTGGCCTCGGCCACCTTCGACCCGGCCACCGGCCCGGGCGTGCACACCAGCCCGCCGTCCGGGGCCTTCCCGCAGGGGGCGTGGATGGGCTACGTCACCCGGGGTGACGTCGTCATCAACGTCCTGGACCCCGACCAGGACGTCGTGCGCCGGATCCTGCAGTCGGTGGGCGAGACGATCTGAGGCTCAGCGCACAAATGCCGGTGCGGCACCGGCGCCTGATCGCGCACAATGCTCCGACGTGGGACACGTGGACGTCGCCGGAGTGCGCTACGAGCTGCCGGACGGCCGGGTGCTGCTCGACGACGTGTCGTTCCGGGTGGGCGAGGGCGCCAAGGTCGCGCTCGTCGGGGCCAACGGCGCCGGCAAGACCACGCTGCTGCGGATCATCACCGGCGAGCTGACGCCGCACGCCGGGGTGGTGACCCGCAGCGGTGGCCTGGGCGTGATGCGTCAGATGGTCGGCACCGACCTCGCGACCGAGCCGGGCGCCGAGCCGACCGTGGCCGACCTGCTGCTGAGCGTGAGCCCGCCCCGGGTCCGGGAGGCCGCGGCCGAGGTGGACCGCTGCGAGCGCGCGCTCATGGACCACGACGACGAGCGCACGCAGATGAGGTACGCCGGCGCGCTGGCGGAGTACGCCGACGCCGGCGGCTACGAGGTCGAGGTGGTCTGGGACGTCTGCACCGTCGCCGGGCTCGGCGTCCCCTACGACCGGGCCAAGTACCGCGAGCTGCGCTCGCTCTCGGGCGGTGAGCAGAAGCGGCTGGTGCTGGAGTTCCTGCTCCGCGGGCCCGACCAGGTGCTGCTGCTCGACGAGCCGGACAACTTCCTCGACGTGCCCGGCAAGATCTGGCTCGAGCAGCGGATGCGCGAGTCCGACAAGACCATCCTCTACATCAGCCACGACCGGGAGCTGCTCGACAACACCGCGACCCGCGTGGTGACCGTCGAGCTCGGGGCGTCGGGCGCCGGCAACAGCGCGTGGACGCACCCAGGCGGCTTCGCGTCGTACCACGAGGCGCGCAAGGACCGCTTCCTGCGCTTCGAGGAGCAGCGCCGCCGCTGGGACGAGGAGCACGCCAAGATCAAGGCGCTGGTCCTGCGGCTGCGCATCAAGGCCGAGTACAACGACGGCATGTCGAGCCAGTACCGCGCCGCCCAGACCCGGCTGCGCAAGTTCGAGGAGGCCGGGCCGCCGACCGAGCAGCCGCGCGAGCAGGCGGTGCAGATGCGGCTCAAGGGCGGCCGGACCGGCAAGCGAGCCGTGGTCTGCGAGCAGCTCGAGCTCACCGGGCTGATGAGGCCCTTCGACCTCGAGGTCTGGTACGGCGAGCGCGTGGCGGTGCTCGGCTCCAACGGGTCCGGCAAGTCCCACTTCCTCCGGCTGCTGGCCCGCGGTGGCAGCGACCCCGACATCGAGCACCAGCCGGTGGAGGACACGCCCGTCGAGCCGGTGCGGCACACGGGCAAGGCCAAGCTGGGTGCCCGCGTGCGGCCCGGCTGGTTCGTGCAGACCCACGAGCACCCGGAGCTGGTCGGCCGCACGCTTCTGGAGATCCTGCACCGCGGCGACGGGCGTCCCGACGGCCGCACCGGCATGGGGCGCGAGCAGGCCGCGCGGGTGCTGGACCGCTACGAGCTGGCCCACGCCTCGGAGCAGCTCTTCGAGTCGCTGAGCGGAGGTCAGCAGGCCCGCTTCCAGATCCTGCTGCTCGAGCTCTCCGGCGCCACGCTGCTGCTGCTCGACGAGCCCACCGACAACCTCGACGTGCAGTCCGCCGAGGCGCTCGAGGCCGGGCTCGAGGCCTTCGACGGCACGGTCGTCGCGGTCACGCACGACCGGTGGTTCGCCCGCGGCTTCGACCGCTACCTGGTCTACGGCGCGGGCGGCGACGTCTACGAGACCGCCGAGCCGGTGTGGGACGAGGGACGCGTGGAGAGGGCACGATGAGCGACCTCCTGGACGTCGTCGCCGTCGACCCCGGGGACGACGCGTCGTTCGTGGAGTTCTACGAGATCTACGCCGCCGCCCTCCGGCACGGCCCCGCCGGGGAGTTCTCGACCGTCTGGCAGCTCGAGGAGATCCGCGCCGCGATGTCGGACCCCGACGAGCGCACCTTCCGGAACGGCTGGGTCGGCCGGCTCGGCGACCGCGCGGTCGCCATCGGCTGGGTGAGCGGGTCCACGGTGGACAACACCGACCTGCTGGAGGTGCTCGTCTGCTCCGCGCCCGACGCGCGCGGTCAGGGGTACGCCGCCCAGGTGCTGGCCCACGTCGAGGCCGAGGCCCGCGCGCGTGGCCGGCTGCGGCTGGTCGGGGAGGTGACCTGGCCCTACGATCTCGGCGCCACCGGTGCCGGCTCCCCGGACCTGGCCTGGGCCACCCGCCAGGGGTTCGAGCTGGCGCTGGTCGACGTGCAGCGGCGGTTGCCCCTGCCCGTCGCGGTGGAGCGGCTCGACGCGCTGGCCGCCGAAGCGGCGGCGTACGGCGAGGGCTACCGGCTGCGCTCCTTCGCCGGCCCGGTGCCCGACGACCTCGTCGACGCCTGGGCCGCCCTCACGGCCACGCTCGGGACCGAGGCCCCGATGGGCGAGATCCAGCGCGAGGTCGAGGCGATCGACGCGGCCGCGATCCGGGCCGAGGAGGGCCTGCTCGAGCGGCAGGGCCGGATCAGGCTCGGCACCGCCGCCCTGACCGCAGACGGTGAGGTGGTCGCCTACACCGACGTGGTGGTGACCACCCACGAGTCGGAGCGGGCCTACCAGTGGGGCACCCTCGTGCGCCCCGACCACCGCGGCCACCGGCTCGGGCTGGCGGTCAAGGTGGCCAACCTGCGCCAGCTGCAGGAGACCCAGCCCCAGATCACGACGCTGGTGACCTACAACGCCGACGTCAACGCACCGATGGTGGCGGTCAACGACCAGCTCGGCTTCCGGCCCGTGCAGTGGATGGGCGAGCTGCAGAAGCGGCTGTAGCCGGCCGGGCACTGGCACAGGTTGCTGGCTGACCGCCGACCCGGGTCGCGGCGATCCGGCGGTCAGTCAGCACCCCGGATCGCCCGTCCATGGGTCGGCTCAGGTTGCCTGCTGACCGCTGACCCGGCGTACGGCAGGTCGGCGGTCAGTCAGCAACCTGAGCGGGCCCGGACCGGGGGCGGTGGCCTGGCACCCGTCCTCCACAGGTGGGCGGTGCGCTAGGAACCGTTGTCCCTGGGGACAACCGTTGCCAGGGCACCGCTCCCTGGACCTGGCCGCGCTGGGGCCACTCACTTCCCAGCACCGGGTCACCTGGCTTCGAGGCTCAGGCGCAGGACGCCTTCGCACCTCAGCCACCGTTCGCCGTCGCACCTCAGCCACCGTGCGACCTCACCACTGCCCGGGCAGTCCCTGAACTTCTGGACCGTTGCAACGGCCGAAAACTTCAGGGATCCCAGGTGAACCTGGGATCCCTCCACCCGGACGTGGACGGTGGGGCCCCGCGGCAGCGGATTGACGGACCCGGTTGCTGCCGCGGAACCCCACCTTTCTCGGAGACCCACCGTCGTCGCTCGGTGGGCGTTCAGGGGGCTCGGTCTAGGAGTTCGAGGCCTCCGAGTCCGAGTCGAGCGTGAGCTGGGCGGTCTTGGTCTCGCCGTCCGAGGTGTAGGTGATGGTCACCTGGTCGCCGGGGCGGTAGGAGCGGATGGTCGCGATCAGCGAGTCGGCGTCGGTGATCAGGTGGTCGTCGACCTTGGTGATCACGTCGCCCTCGGCGATCCCGGCGTTCTGCGCGGTCGAGCCAGCGTTGACCTTCTGGATCTGGGCGCCCTCGTCGCTGGCGATCCCGGACTGGTCCTGGGTGCTGACGCCGACGGAGACGCCGAGGCGGGCGTGGGTCGGGGTCTCGCCCTTGGCCATCTGGTCGACGATCGGCATGACCTCGTCCATCGGGATCGCGAAGCCCACCCCGATGTTGCCGCTCTCGCCGCCGGTGCTCTGGCCGGCGGTGGCGATCGCGGCGTTGATGCCGACGACGTTGCCGTTCAGGTCGACCAGCGCACCACCGGAGTTGCCGGGGTTGATGGCGGCGTCGGTCTGGATCGCCGGGTAGACCGTGCTGTTGCCCTGCGAGACCGTGCCGACGTCGACGGGCCGGTTGAGGGCGCTGACGATGCCGCTGGTGACGGTGGCCTCGAGCCCCAGCGGGGAGCCGATCG
>CAZEPK010000101.1:0-14306 GCA_964514085.1 uncultured Nocardioides sp. | reverse complement strand
GGGGGGCCCCGTCTTGGTGCGGTCGCTGGGGACCACGGCGACGCGGAAGCCGAGGCGGGCGGCCTCGGCCAGGCGTTGGGGGAGGTCGCGGACGCGGCGGAGCTCGCCGGCCAGGCCGAGCTCTCCCATGGCCACCACGCCGGAGGGCGGTGCGACGCCGAGGGTCGCCGAGCCGATGGCCACGGCGACGGCCAGGTCGCTGGCCGGCTCGTGGAGGCGGGCGCCCCCGACGGTGGAGGCGAAGACGTCGTAGGAGTGGAGCCGGACCTTGGCGTGCTGCTGGAGGACGGCGAGCACCATCGCCACGCGGGAGGAGTCCAGCCCCGAGGTGGTGCGGCGCGGGCGCTCGAGCGGCGAGGGCGTGACCAGCGCCTGCACCTCGGCCAGGAGCGGCCGGCGGCCCTCCATGGTGACCGCGACGCAGGTGCCCGGGACCCGGCCGCTCTGGTGCTCGACGAAGAGGCCGGTGGGGTCGGTGACCGCGGTGATGCCCTCGGGGCCGAGGTCGAAGCACCCGACCTCGTCGATCGGGCCGAAGCGGTTCTTCATGGCGCGGACCATGCGGAAGCGGGAGTTGCGGTCGCCCTCGAAGTGCAGCACCACGTCGACCAGGTGCTCCAGCACGCGCGGACCGGCGATGCCGCCGTCCTTGGTGACGTGGCCAATCAGCACGGTGGTGATGTTGCGAGTCTTGGCCACCCGGATCAGTGCGGCGGCGACCTCCTTGACCTGGGAGACGCCGCCGGGCACGCCCTCGATGCCGGAGGCGCCGATGGTCTGGACGGAGTCGACGACCAGGAGGGTGGGCCGGACCTCCTCGATGTGGGTGAGCACCGCGCCCAGGTCGGTCTCGGCGGCGAGGTAGAGCTCGTCGTGGACGCCGTTGGTCCGGTCGGCGCGGAGCCGGACCTGCGAGGCGGACTCCTCGCCCGTGACGTAGAGGACGCGCTGCCGCACGCGCGCGGTCTGGGCGGCCACCTCGAGCAGCAGCGTGCTCTTGCCCACGCCCGGCTCGCCCGCGAGCAGGATGGCCGCGCCGGGGACCAGGCCGCCGCCGAGCACCCGGTCGAGCTCGGGGACGCCGCTGCTGCGGGAGGTCGACTCCTCGACCGAGACCGAGCCGATGGGCACCGCCGGGGCGGTCACCGGGGAGGCGGAGGCCCGCATGGTGGGGGTGGCCGCCTCGGCCACGGAGCCCCAGGCCTGGCACTCCCCGCAGCGGCCCACCCACTTGGCGGCCTCCCAGCCGCACTCGGAGCAGCGGTAGGCAGGACGGGTCGCGGGCTTCGGCACGAGAGCCAACCTAGGCGGGCCCGCCGACAGCCCCGCGGAGCCGCTCCGCGACCACCACCACGCGGGAGTGGACCCCTTGGGGTGAGCCGGGCGTTATCCTCTCTTGGAACGATCCAGAGGCGCTGGAGGGACCAGGTGGGGGAGGGGACGTGTCAGGCACCATGAGCAGGCTGCCGGTGAACCCGCCGACCCTCGCCGACGTGGCCGAGCGCGCGGGCGTGAGCCGCCAGACCGTGTCCAACGCGGTCAACAACCCCGACCTGCTGCGCGAGGACACGCTGGTGCGCGTCCAGGAGGCCATCGCCGAGCTCGGCTACCTCCCCAACCGCGCCGCCCGCAACCTCCGCACCCGCGCCTCGCACCTGATCGGCCTGCCGATCAAGGCCGCCGAGGAGGGCACGGCCAACGCCGCCATGGACCGGTTCGTGCACTCGCTGGTCGACTCCTCCCGCGAGGCCGGCTACCACGTGCTGCTGTTCTCCGGCACCCGCACCGGCAAGGCCGAGGACGAGCTCCCGGCCTACGACGACCTCCTGCGCTCCACAGCCGTGGACGCCTTCGTCGTGACCGACACCTACCTCGGCAACCCGCAGGCGGCCTGGCTCAACGACCGGCGCGCGCCGTTCGTGGCCTTCGGCCGCCCCTGGAACGACCCGCACGCGCGGCACCCCTGGGTCGACGTGGACGGCGCGGCCGGCGCCGACATGGCCACCTCGCACCTCATCGAGCGCGGGCACCACCGGATCGCCTGGATCGGGTGGCGCAAGGACTCGCTGCTCGGTGAGGACCGCCGCGCCGGCTGGTCGCGCGCGATGCGCTCGCGCGACATCCCCACCGCCGGCCTGGCCTCGCGGGTCGAGGACACGATCGCCTCGGGCCGCGACGCGAGCGCCGTCCTGCTCGACGAGGCCCAGCCCACGGCGTTCGTCTGCGCCTCCGACACCTTGGCCATGGGCGTGCTCCACACCCTGGCCGACCGCGGGCTGCGGGCGGGCCAGGACGTCGCGGTGACCGGCTTCGACGACTCGCAGGTGGCCCAGACGGTGCCGCCGGGTCTCACCTCGGTCCGGCTGCCGCTGGAGGAGGTCGCGGTCGAGGTGGTCCGGGCGCTCGAGGGGCTGCTCGGCGCCCCGCCCTCGGTCAGCCCCGGCGTGCTGCTCACGCCGACCCTGGTCGTACGCGGCTCCAGCTAGCCCGGCCCGCACTACTTCTGGGGCAGTCACTGAACTTCTCGGGCACTGCAACGCCTCAGAAGTTCAGCGATCCCAGGTTCACCTGGGATCCCTCCACCGGTCCCTCAGCGGGACGGCGCGGCCCGCTCGGCCAGCGCCGAGCGCATGGTCGCGGCCATGCCCGTGGGCAGTCCGGTGGTGACCAGGCCGTCGAGGTCGGGCCAGACCACCGAGCGGAACCTCAGGACGCGGGCCTGGAACCTGGCCGCGGCCGAGGCGCCGAGGACCACCCGCGGCCGGTGCTTGGTGATGCGGCGCAGCTCGCCCAGGATGGCAGCCACCGTGGTGCCCGTCTGCGAGGCCAGGATCTTGACCACCGTGCGACCGGGCTCGGCCGTGGCGACCCGCTCGGTGCCCGCGACCGCGAGCCGCGCGACGTCGTCGACGTAGATGTAGTCGCGTGCGGTGTCGAGCGAGACGTAGATCGACGAGGGCCGGCGGCCCAGGTGGGCGCGGCACAGGACCGAGATCAGTCCCTGCGCCTTGCGCGGGTCCTGGCCGGGGCCGTAGAGGTTGGCGATCCGCCCGATGAGGACCGGGACGCCGGTGGTGGCGGCGAAGGCCCGGGCCCGCACCTCCGAGGCCAGCTTCGCCTCGCCGTACGGCGAGATCGGCCGCGGCTCGGTCTCCTCGGTGAAGGGCGAGCCCGCCGCTCCGGCGTAGACGCCGCCGGCCGACGAGGCCAGGAAGACCGCGCCCGGTGCCGCGCCGGCGCCGAGCCGGGCCGCCAGCCGGGTCAGGAAGCCGTCCAGGGTGGCGACCTCGGCGTCGAGCTGCTCGCGCCCCGAGGCGACCACGCCCGAGCCGGCGCACCAGTAGAGCCGCCACGGCAGCCCGCGCGAGAGCAGCCGCTCGGACGCCGCGGTCAGGGCCGCCACCGCGGCCTCCGGGTCCGACCACGGGACGACGGCCCGCTCGGGCTCGCGGCCCTGCAGGTGCAGCTCGCGCAGCACCGCGCTGCCGAGCAGCCCGCTGCCGCCGACGACGAGGGTGGCGACCTCGCGCCCCTCAGCCACCGGTGTCGTGGGGCAGCCGGAGCTTCTCGCGGGCCAGCGGGCTGCGCCCGGGGTCGGAGATGATCAGGTAGAGCGGCTTGCCCATGGCCATGTTGACCGCCACGCCGACGTACTCGGCGATCACCCCGAGGAAGAACAGCACCACGCCGGTGCAGAGCAGCAGCGCGACCATCAGCGAGGTCCAGCCCTGCAGCACCGAGTGCCCGGCCAGCTTGGCGATGGCCAGGCCCGCGGCCAGCACCACGCCGCCGAGCGCGAAGGTCGCGCCCAGGGCGCTGACCATCCGCAGCCCGCGGGTGCCGCTGGTGACGACCATCCTCCAGAAGTGCGAGAGCAGGGTGCGCAGCGAGTAGCCGGAGACCCGCTCGCCCTCGTCGCGCAGCGTCACCGGGGCGGTGCTCGGGTGGCCGGCGACCCAGTTGAGGGCCACGTCGAGGTAGATCCCGTGGCCGGCGTAGGCCGCCACGCTGCGGCCGTACTCGCCCAGCACCAGCCGGTAGCTGTGGAACAACGAGGCGTCGGCGCCGCCGCTGAGCAGGTTGATGACCCGCTTGGAGGCCCGCGACGTGACCCGGCGGAAGGCCGAATGGGGGGCCTGGTTGACCGGCTTGGCGTAGACCAGCGCGCAGCGCTCGCGGATCGCGGTGTCGAGCAGGCTGCCGATGTCGTCGGGGTCGTGCTGGCCGTCCTCGTCCATGGTGACGATCCACTCGCCGCCGGCCGAGGCCATGCCGGCCAGGGTGGCGGCGTGCTGGCCGTAGTTGCGGCTCAGCCAGACCGCACGCACCCAGTCGTGCCGCTCCTCCAGCACCCGCATGACCCGGTCGGAGTCGTCAGGGCCGCAGTCGTGGACCAGGACGAGCTCGACCACGCGGTAGCCGTGGCCGTCGGCGGTGGTGCTGGACTTGGTGTGCTTCTCGATGTCGTCGACCAGCGCCTCGAGGTGGGCGGCACCGCGGTAGACGGGGACGACGATGGAGATCTCGTGGTCGGCGACGACAGGTCCCTCGACCGTGTCCGTCGTTGATCCCATGACCGTCGAGTGTAGTCGGGTCCGCGGATCAGGCCTTCTTCGCGGCGACGAGCACCGAGGACCCGAACGGCAGGTCGCGCTTGCGCAGGACGCGGCGGTCGACGCGGCTCAGCGACAGGAACATCTTCGACATCCACGCGGGCACCTGCGGCAGGCTCACGATGTCCTCGGGCGCCGTCCGGTCCTTGCTCACCCCGGCCCTGGCCCGGCGCGCGACGCGCTCGGCGGCGAAGAACGGGAACACCCCGGCGAACGCGTACGTCGAGCGCTCCACCTGCAGACCGGCCGCGGCGATCGCCCGCTCGGCCCGCTTGACGGTGTAGCGGCGGTGGTGGCCGTTGGCGTCGTCGAAGTCCGACCAGGCCCAGGTGTAGGCCGGGACCGACATCAGCAGGCGCCCGCCGGGGGCCAGCACCCGCGCGATCTCGCGCAGGGCGACGTCCTCGGGCTCGCAGTGCTCGAGCACGTCGAAGGCGCCGACCACGTCGAAGCTGTGGTCCGCGAACGGCAGCTGCAGCGCCGAGCCGCACACGCCGCCCGCGGCCAGGCCGCGCGGGTCGATGTCCATGGTCACGTGCAGGCCGTCGTGCTGCCGCAGCCAGCTCACGCTGGGTCCGTCGGCGCTGCCGACGTCGAGGACCCGCGCCGGCGAGCCGACGTGCTCGGCGAGGACGGTGCGGAGCAGGTCGCTGCGCGCGACGTACCACCAGTACTCCGGCTGCCCGATGGACGCGGACCCACCGCGCGCGGTGGCGGCGTCGGCCTCGGTCTCGGTCATGGGCTGCACCTTATGCGGGGTCAGGGGGCTGGTCAGAACTGCCGGGACCAGAGGTTGACGGCGTAGTCGACCTCGGTCCCCTCGTGCTCGGCCAGGATCGCCTCGGCGGTCTCCGCGTCGAACTCGATGCGGACCACCGCCTCGAGGTCCGCCCGCGCGGAGAACCGCCAGCCCATGTCCACCGGCGTCCGGGTCCAGCCCTGCGTCGACCAGAAGCGCTCGACCGCCGTGGCGTCCGCCAGGTGCGGGTAGCCCCGGCGGAACCACCCGCCGAACGTCGACCGGGTGGGGTCGTTGTCGACCACCAGCGCGGTTCCGCCGCGGCGCACCACGCGGTCGAGCTCGGCCAGCCCCGGCTCGCAGCCCGGCCCGAAGAAGTAGGCCCACCGCGCGTGCACCACGTCTACCGACGCGTCGGGCAGCGGCACGGCCTGCGCGGTGCCCTGGTGGACCGCGACGTGCGGCAGCGACCGCGTACGCCGCCTCGCCAGCGCCACGAGGTCGGGGTGCGGCTCCACCCCGGTCACGGCGGCGGCCCGCTCGGCGAAGCGGGGCAGGTGGAAGCCGGTGCCGCAGCCGAGGTCGAGGACGTGGCGGCCGGACCAGTCGGCGCGGTCCTGCAGGGCCGACCACAGGGTGCCGTCGGGGTCGACGGCGCGGTTCTCCACCTCGTAGGTCGAGGTGTGGTTCCAGATGTTGGGGCTCGGGCGGGTGCCCTCCGGCAGCTCCGACACGGGTCCGCTCAGAGCCGGACGAGCCCGTTCGGGGTCTGCACCTGCACGGCGATGATGCCCGGGGTGCCGTTGGGTGCGACCCACTCGACCTTGACGTCCTCGAGCGGGGCCTCGACGGTCTCGCCCAGCCACTCGCTCACCCGCTGCGGGTCGCCGGCGATCTCCAGGCAGGCCAGCGAGAAGGCCTCGTCGGCGCCGAAGCTCGGGTGCAGCTCGGCCGGGCTCTCCCACTGGATGAAGAACGGCAGCTGCGGGTCGGCGATGAGGCCGTTGACGCCGATCTGCTTCCAGCGCAGCTCGGTGCCGTCGGGGCGGTGCCGGTTGCCGACCACGGCCTCGCGGCCCAGCCGGTGCTCGGCCACCGCGATGTCGTCGACGCCGACGACCCAGCCGAGCCAGCCGCCGCCGAGCGCCGAGCGGGCACGGACGGCCTGGCCGAAGGGGGCCTTGTCGGAGGCCGGGTGGTCGAGGACCTCGACGATCTCGAGGTAGGTGTGGTCGGCCAGCGGCAGCACCATGTTGCGGGTGCCGAAGCGCGGGTGCACGCCACCGTCGACGAACGAGGTGCCCAGCAGACCGCCGATGCGCTGTGCCGTCGCGGCCAGGCCGTCGGGTCCGGCGGCGAACGAGAGGTGGTCGAGGCGCATGCAGAGATTGTGGATGGGTACCTCGCGCAGCTCCAAAGCGGGGTGGGTGTCTCTTGACGTCGAGAGGCCTGAGCGCTATGTCCTCCCGCGCCGTCCGCGCGCGTGCAGGTGGGTGCCAGCCGGTGGTCAGGTCCGCGGGTCGGCGGGGTGGATGGCCAGGGCCGACCGGGAGCGCAGGTGCGCCTCGCAGTGACCCACGAGCTCGTCGTAGGCGGCGCGGCCCATGAGCTCGGTCAGCTCAGCCGCGCTGCTGAGGTAGAGCGGCACCGGCGCGGTGTGCGCCTCGGTGTTGCCGGTGCAGTACCAGTCGAGGTCGTGACCGCCCGCGCCCCAGCCGCGGCGGTCGTACTCGCCGATCGAGACCTCGGTGTACTCCGTGCCGTCGGGGCGCTTGACCGTGCGGAAGGTGCGCCGCAGCGGCAGCTGCCAGCACACGTCCGGCTTGGTCTCCAGCGGGTTCTTCTCCAGGACGTAGGCCAGGGCGTGCAGGGCGCAGCCGGCGCCGAGGTGGAAGTCCTTGCGGTTGTGGAAGACGCAGGCCGACTGGCCGTCGTACTCGACGACGAGGGTCTTGCGCTCGCCCTCGTCGTCCACGTCGATCCAGTCGTCCTTCTTGACCTTCTTCTTGTCAGGACGGAACTGCCACAGCGTCTCGTCGAGCATGCCGACGTACTCGGCCACGCGCTGCTCGTCGTCCTTGTCGGCGAAGTGCGCGCCGAGCGCGCAGCACCCGACGTCGGGGGAGTCCTGGTAGATGCCCTGGCAGCCGGAGCCGAAGATGCACTGGTAGCTCGAGGTCAGCCAGGTCAGGTCGCAGCGCATCACCTCGCCCTCGTCGTCCGGGTTGGCGAACTCGACGTAGGCGCGCGGAAAGACCAGGTCGACCTCGGGCACCGGCCAAGCCTAGGCCGTGCTGTGGCACGGGTAGTTTGGAGCCATGCGCGTGGGCGTCCTGGACATCGGGTCCAACACCGGGCACCTGCTCGTGGTGGACGCGCACGGCGGCGCCGCGCCGCTGCCGGCGTACTCCTTCAAGCTCCCGCTGCGGCTGGCCGGGCACCTCGACGAGTCCGGTGACGTCTCGCCGACGGGGATCGCCGCGCTCACCGACTTCACGGCCAGGGCCCTGCAGGTGGCCGAGGACAAGGGCTGCGAGGACATGCTCGGCTTCGCGACCTCCGCGGTGCGCGACGCCGGCAACAGCGAGGCCGTCCTCGAGCACGTCCACGAGTGCACCGGTGTGGTGATCGACGTGCTCAGCGGCGAGGACGAGGCCCGGCTGACCTTCCTGGCCGTGCGGCGCTGGTTCGGCTGGTCGGCCGGCCGGCTCACCGTCTTCGACATCGGCGGCGGATCGCTGGAGATCGCCGGCGGCGCCGACGAGGCCCCCGACGTGGCCTGGTCGCTGCCCCTGGGCGCGGCGCGGCTGGCACGCTCGCACTTCCCGTCCGGCGCCGCCGACGAGGACACCGTGCGCGAGCTGCGCCGCGACATCCGCGCCGAGATCGCGCGCGACGCTGGCCACCTCCTGCGTGGTGGCCCGCCCGACCGTGCGGCCGCGACGTCCAAGACGTTCCGCTCGCTGGCCCGGATCTGCGGGGCGCCGTCGTCCACCGAGGGCGCGCTGGTCCCGCGCACCCTGCCGCTCGACGAGCTGCGCGCGTGGATCCCCAAGCTGGTCGCGATGGCCCCCGAGGAGCTGGCCGCGCTGCCGGGCGTCTCCCAGAGCCGGGCCCACCAGATCGTGCCGGGGGCCCTGGTGGCCGAGGGCTGCATGGACATCTTCGGCCTGACCGAGCTGGAGATCTGCCCCTGGGCGCTGCGCGAGGGCGTCATCCTCGAGCGGCTCGACCAGCTCTCGGTGCTGCGATGACCCGGGTCGGGCTCTCCACCTCCTCGGTCTACACCGAGTCCTCCGCGCACGCCTTCGGGTACGCCGCGAGCCTGGGCTACGACGCCGTCGAGGTGATGGTCATCGACGCGCTGTCGCAGTCGATCTCGGCGGTCAAGCAGCTCTCGGAGCACCACGACATCCCGGTCTCCGCGATCCACGCGCCGTGCCTGCTCTTCACCCAGCGGGTCTGGGGCACCGAGCCCTGGGGCAAGCTCGAGCGGTCCGCCGAGATGGCCTCGGCCGTGGGGGCCGAGGTGGTCGTGGTGCACCCGCCGTTCCGCTGGCAGAAGGACTACGCGCGCGACTTCGTCAACGGCATCGCGGCCCTGGAGGAGTCGACCGGGATCGCCTTCGCCGTGGAGAACATGTACCCCTGGCGGGCCTCCTCCCGGCGCGGCATGGAGATGTACCTCCCCGGCTGGGACCCCTCCTCCGAGCCCTACGCCAACACCACCATCGACCTCTCGCACGCCTCGATCGCCGGCGACGACCCCATCGCGATGGCCGACCGGCTCGGCGAGCGCCTGCGGCACATCCACCTCACCGACGGCAGCGGCTCGGCCAAGGACGAGCACCTCGTGCCCGGGCGCGGCAGCGTCGGCGCTGCCGACTTCCTCCGGCACGCCGCGGCCACCGGCTTCCGCGGCGAGATCGTGGTCGAGATCAACACCCGCAAGGCCGGCTCGCGCGAGGAGCGGGAGAAGGACCTGCGCGAGTCGCTGGAGTTCGCCCGCGAGCACTTCTTCGCCTCGACCCCCTAGCTGGGGAGCGCTCAGGCGTCCTGGCCCGCCACGCCCGTCTCGTAGGCCAGGACCACCAGCTGGGCGCGGTCGCGCGCGTCGAGCTTGGTGAAGAGCCGCGACACGTGGGTCTTGGCCGTGAGCGGGGAGAGCACCAGGTGCGCGGCGATCTCCTGGTTGGACATGCCCCGGCCCACCAGCGCCAGGATCTCGCGCTCGCGCGGGGTCAGGCTCGCCAGCCGGTCGTCGTACGCCGGCGGGTCGGTCGCGGCCGGCGGGTCCTCCGGCGCCGAGCGCACGTAGGCCTCGATCAGCCGGCGGGTCACCGCGGGCGCCAGCAGGGCCTGGCCGTCGGCGACCACCCGGACCGCGTCGATGAGCGCCTGCGGCTCGACGTCCTTGAGCAGGAAGCCGGACGCGCCGGCGCGCAGCGCCCCGAAGACGTACTCGTCGAGCTCGAAGGTGGTCAGCACCACCACGCGGGTCGCGGCCAGGGCGGCGTCGCCGGTGATGGAGGAGGTGGCCTCCAGTCCGTCGAGGCGCGGCATCCGGATGTCCATGAGCACCACGTCGGGGCGCAGGGCCCGGGCCTGCTCGACCGCCTCCCGCCCGTCGACGGCCTCGCCCACCACCTCGAGGTCGTCCTCGGAGTCGAGCAGGGCGCGGAAGCCGGCGCGCACCAGGGTCTGGTCGTCGGCCAGCAGCACCCGGATCACGGTGCGCCCACGGGCAGCGTCGCGCGCACCCGCCAGCCGCCACCGGCTCGCGGGCCGGCCTCGAGGGTGCCGCCCGCGGCCAGGGCCCGCTCGCGCATGCCACGGACGCCGTGACCGCTGCCGTCGGGCACCGCAGCGCCGCTGCCGCCCGCACCGACACCGGCACCGGCGCCGTCGTCGGTCACGTCGATCACCACCCGGCCGTCCTCGTGGGCCACGCGCACGGTGGCGCGGGAGCCGTGGGCGTGCCGGACCACGTTGGTCAGCGCCTCCTGGACGATCCGGTAGCCGGTCGCGGCGACCGCGGCCGGGACCGTCGCGGTCCCCGGGTCGACGTCGAGGTCCACCTCGATCCCCGCCGAGCGCAGGCTGGCGCCGAGGTCGTCGAGCTCGCCGCCCAGACCTTGGGTGGGGAGCACGGGCGCCGCCTCGTCGCCGGGGTCCTCGCCGGGAGCGCGCAGCGTGCCCAGGGTGGCGCGCAGGTCGGCCAGCGCCTCGCCGCTGACCTTCTTGATGTCGGCCAGGGTGCGCCGGGCCTGCTCCGGATCGCGGTCGAGCAGGTGCGCGCCCACCCCCGCCTGCACGTTGATGGCGACCATCGCGTGGGCCACCAGGTCGTGCACGTCGCGGGCGATCCGCAGCCTCTCCTCGCCGACTCGACGTCGCGCCTCCTCGTCGCGGGTGCGCTCGGCCGTCTCGGCCCGGTCGATCAGCGCGGCGTGGGCGGCGCGGCGCTCGCGCTGAGCCGACCCGAGGAGCAGGGGCGCGGCGACGAAGGCGAGGTTCTTGGGGATCTCGGAGAGCAGCCGGGTGGTGTCGTGGCCGAAGTAGACGATCGCGAAGACCACCGGCGGGATGAGCGCCAGCCCGGTCAGCACCGTGGTGCGCCGGCTGGTCGCCAGCGCCAGGCTGTAGCCCGCGACCATCGTCGGGAAGGGGACGGTCTGGTAGATGTCGACGGTCAACATCACGACGTAGAGCGTCACCATGCCGGCCACCAGCGCCAGCAGCGGGCGCTGCCGCCGGACCAGCACCGGCAGCGCGGCGAGGACCACCACGGCCACCGACATCGGGGTGATCCGGGTGTCCGGTTGGTCGCTCTGCCAGAGCTCGACCACCATCGTGACGGCGAAGGCGGCGGCCAGCAGCAGGTCGAAGCCCACCGTCCTCGGATGCAGTCGCACCCGAGGACGGTAGGCCTCGACGAGGAGCGGTGTCACCGGTGGCTGATCCCGATGCGGTCGTGCAGCCGGCGCAGGGGCATCGGCGCCCACCAGTTGTACTTCCCGAGCAGCCCCATCAGGGCCGGCACCAGCAGGGACCGGACCACGAAGGCGTCGACCAGGACGCCGAAGGCGGTGGCCACCCCGATCTGCTGGATGAAGGAGATCGAGCTGGTGCTGAACGCCCCGATCGCGACCGCCAGGAGGATCGCCGCGGCGGTGACCACCGCGCCGGTCCGCTGCACCCCGACCGCGACCGACTCACGCTCCCCGAGCCCGCCGTCCCGCATCTCCTTGATCCGGCCCAGCAGGAAGACGCCGTAGTCGGTGGAGAGGGCGAAGATCAGGGTCGCGGTGATGAGGAAGTCGGTCGGCTCGATCCCGCCGTTCGGGGTGTAGCCGAGCAGCCCGCTCAGCCTGCCGTCCTGGTAGATGAAGGTCAGGACGCCCAGGGAGGAGGCCACGGTCAGGGCGTTCATCACGACCGCCTTGACCGGCAGCACCACCGAGCCCGTCATCAGCCACAGCACCAGCAGGGTCAGGAGCACGACCAGGCCGCCGGCCAGCGGCAGCCGGGAGGCGATCGCCGACTGCTGGTCGACGAACTCCGCGGCCGGTCCCGCGACCTTGGCGTCGACGCCGTCGACCGACAGCTCGCGGGTCTCCTCGACCAGGCGCTGCGCCGCCGATCCCTCGGGCTCGCCCTGCGCCGTGACGTCGAGCTGCCAGGTCGTGGCGTCGAGCTGGACCGGGGCCGCCGCGGAGAGGGCACCGGGCAGCGCGGCCACGCGGTCGGCGTACTCGGTGACCGCCGTCGGGTCGTCCTCGCGGTCGGTGGTGACGGCGACGGTCATCGGGCTGCCGCCGCTGCCGCCGAAGTCGGCGGCGACCGCGTCGGCGACGGTCCGCGAGCTGAGCTCGGTGGGGATCACCGAGCTGTCGACGGGGGTCCACTCGGCCCGCAGGGCGGGGGCGGCCAGGGCCAGCATGACCACGCCGGTGGCGAGCGCGACTGCGCCGGGCCGGCGCATGACCGCGTGGGAGAGGCGGTACCAGCGCCCGCGCTCCTCGGGCTGGGCGCTCTCCTTGCGGGCCAGCTTGGCGCCCCAGAGGGCGAACATCGCGGGCGAGATCACCAGCGCCGCCACGGCGGCCACGACCGCCACCACGGCACCGGCGAGCCCCATCGACTTGATGAAGCCCAGGGGGAACGTGGTGAGGGCGGCCAGGGCGACGGCCACGGTGGTGGCGGAGAAGGCGACCGTGCGCCCCGCGGTGCGCATCGTGGTCGCGATGGCTCCGGCGCCCGGACCCTGCGCGGCCAGCTCCTCGCGGAAGCGGGTGACCAGGAAGAGCGTGTAGTCGATGGCCAGGCCAAGGCCCAGGCCGATGACGAGGTTGAGCGCGAAGATGCTCATGCCGTAGAGCTGGTTGATGCCGCTGATCACCAGGAAGGTGCCCAGCACGGTGGTCACGCCGACCACGAGCGGCATCAGCGCGGCCCGGCCGCGGAAGAAGATCAGCGAGAGCAGGAGCAGCACCGGGAAGGCCAGCATCTCCGCGCGGCCGAGGTCCTCGCTGATGGTGGTGCCCAGCTGGACCCCGACGACGGCCGGTCCGCCCACGGCGACGTCGTCCTGGCCGTCGAAGGTGTCGAGCACGTCCTCGCCCACGTCGTCGTAGCTCGCGTCGGCGCTGATGGTGCCGAGGACGAGCGCCTTGGTGCCGTCGGTCGACACCAGGCCGGTCGGGTCGCCCCGGGTGCTGGTGGGCGAGGTGACCGCGGCGATGCCGGGCTGGGCCTCGAGGGCCCGGGTCACCTCGGCCACCCTGGCGTCGGCGGTGCCGGGCCCGTCGGGCGTGTCCACGACCAGCACCACGCCGGCGCTGGGGGCCCTGCCGGTGGCGGCCTCGAGCTGCTCCACGGCGGTCACCGAGTCGGCGTTGCTGGTGGCGAAGCCGCCGCCGGACTCCAGGGCGCCGGCGACCGGGCCGCCGAACCAGCCGGCCACGAGCACGAAGAGCAGGACGGCGAGCAGGGTCCGCCCGGGGCGGGCGGTGACGGCGCCGAGGAGGCGGCCGGGGGCGCGGGTGGCGCCGGGGGCGGACGGATCCGCCGTGGGGTCGAGGTCAGGTGTGCTGCTGGGAGAGGTCATCGGGGTCGTCATGGCTCGATGCTCGTGCCCGGACCCGGGTCGGGTCGTCGTGCTGGGGGAGCATCTCGACGGCGCCCTGGGCGAGCGCCTACTCCCACCGGAGTACGCCGCCCGCCGTAGCCTGCCCCCATGCCCAGCGCCGCTCGTCGGGGCCGCCGGCCCGGCTCGCCCGACACCAGGGCCTCGATCCTGGCCGAGGCCCGCAGCCTGTTCGCGGCGCAGGGGTACGCCGCCACGTCGGTCCGCGCGGTGGCCGCCGCGGCCGGGGTGGACGCGGCGCTGGTGCACCACTACTTCGGGACCAAGGACGACCTGTTCCTCGCCGCGCTGCAGGCACCGCTCGACCCGCGCTCCGTCCTGCTGCCGGTGGCCGAGGGCGGTGTGGACGGCGCGGGGGAGCGGCTGCTGCGCACCTTCCTCTCCGTGTGGGACGACGAGGTCACGCGGCTGCCCCTCCTCGCGCTGGTGCGCACCGTCTTCGACCCCGACCGGCGCCAGATGGTCCGCGACGGCCTCATGCGGATGGTGCTGGGCCCGGTCGGCGCCGCGCTGGGGGTGGACCAGCCCGAGCTGCGGATGTCGCTGGTCGGCTCCCAGCTGATGGGCCTCGTGCTGGCCCGCTACGTCGTGGAGGTGGAGCCGCTGGCCTCCGCCTCCGCCGACCAGCTCGTGGCGGCGTACGCCCCCACGCTCCAGCGGTACCTCGACGGCCCCCTCACCTGACCCGCCGCCGCCCACTTGTAACTCCGTGTCCGGACCACTACATCGGGGTCCTGACCCCGACCTAGTTGTGATGACCAGGCACGTTGGTCGAGATCGTGTGACGACACGGTCTGAGGTCCTG
>CAZEPK010000100.1:0-14319 GCA_964514085.1 uncultured Nocardioides sp. | reverse complement strand
GGCCTCGGCGTCGTCGGCCCAAGCCACGCGGACGGAGACGTCGGCACCCGGGCTGCTCATGCCCACAGTCTCTCAGCCGTCATTCTTGAGCGGTCGCTCAAAGCCGAGTAGGGTGTTGAGCAGTCGCTCAAAGTGGAGGTGCTGTGGACCGGGAGTGGTTCCTCGACGCGGGGGAGGTGCTCGGTCGCGGGCTGCTGGCCGGCGCGCTGGTCGGCGGTGCCCTCGGCGCCGCCCTCGGGACCGTCTTCGGGCTCCCCTTCGGGACCGTGGTCGGCGTCGTCGTGGGTGCGGTGGCCGGCCTGCTGCCGGCCCTGGTCGCCGCCCCGGTCCTGGCCGTGGTCCACGCCCGCGTGGACACCGACCTCGGAACCCGGAGGAGCGCCGCCCTGGCCGCGGTCCTCGGCACGGAGGCCTGGGCCGTGGCGACGGACCAGGACCTCGCCACCTGTGTGGTCTGGGGGCTCGCCGGCGCCGTGGTCGGGCTGTCGCTGGGGCCCTGGGTGGTGCGGGGTCCCAAGCCTCCCCGCGAGTCGCCCACGGGCCGTCGGTGAGCACGCGCGACAAGCTGCTCCGGGCCACGCAGGAGGCCCTGGTCGAGGACGGCATCGCCCACCTGTCGGCGCGCACCGTGGCGGCGCGCGCCGGGGTCAACCAGGCGCTGGTCTTCTACCACTTCGGCACGGTCAGCGAGCTGGTCGGCGCCGCGGCCCGGTCCCTGTCCGACCAGAGCGTGGCCCACTACCGCGAGCGGTTCGCCGCCGTGCAGTCGCTGGGCGGCCTGCTGGCCCTCGGCGAGGAGGTCCACGCGCACGAGCAGGACACGGGCAACGTCGCGGTGATGGCGCAGCTCATGGCCGGCGCCCAGCGCGACGAGGTGCTGGCCGGAGCCGCTCGCCACGCCATGGACGTGTGGCGGCAGGAGGTCGAGACCGTCGTGCGCCGCGTCCTCGAGCCCAGCCCGCTGGGTGCCGTCGTCGACGCCGCCGGCCTGGCCCGGGCGGTGAGCGCGGCCTTTATCGGGCTCGAGCTCTACGAGGGGGTCGACGCGCCGGGAGCCGCGTCGGCGCTGGCCGCGCTGGCGCAGCTCGGCGTCCTGGTCGAGGTGCTCGACGACCTCGGGCCGGTGGCGCGCCGGGCCGTCGGTGCCCGGCTCCGACGCACCGGCAAGGGGCGCCCGGAGCCTCGCTAGGGTCGAGGACATGGAGTTCAGGAATCTCGGCGGCATGAAGATCTCGGCGATCTCGTACGGCAACTGGCTGACCCACGGGTCGCAGGTCGAGGAGGACGCCGCACTGGCCTGCGTGCACCGCGCGCTCGACGAGGGCATCACCACCTTCGACACCGCGGACGTCTACGCCGCGACCCGGGCCGAGACCGTCCTGGGCAAGGCGCTGGCGGGCCAGCGCCGCGAGGGGCTGGAGATCTTCACCAAGGTCTTCTGGCCCACGGGGGACCACGGCCCCAACGGGCACGGGCTCTCGCGCAAGCACATCATGGAGTCGATCGACGGCTCGCTGAGCCGGCTCGGCACCGACTACGTCGACCTCTACCAGGCGCACCGCTACGACCACGAGACCCCGCTCGAGGAGACCATGGAGGCCTTCGCCGACCTGGTCCGCGCGGGCAAGGCGCTCTACATCGGCGTCTCGGAGTGGCGGGCCGACGAGCTGCGGGCCGGCCACGCGCTGGCGCGCGAGCTGCGGATCCCGTTCGTCTCCAACCAGCCGCAGTACAACATGCTGTGGCGGGTCATCGAGGAGGAGGTCGTGCCCGCCAGCCAGGAGCTCGGCATCCAGCAGATCGTCTGGTCGCCGATCGCCCAGGGCGCGCTCACCGGCAAGTACAAGCCGGGGGAGCAGCCGCCCGAGGGCTCGCGCGCCACCGACGACAAGGGCGGGTCCGACATGATCTCGCGCTGGATGAAGGACGACGTCCTGGAGCGGGTCCAGCGCCTCCAGCCGGTCGCCGACCAGGCCGGGCTGAGCCTGGCGCAGCTGGCCGTGGCGTGGGTGCTGCAGAACCCGAACGTCTCCTCCGCGATCATCGGCGCCAGCCGGCCCGACCAGGTCACCGAGAACGTCAAGGCCGCCGGGGTCACCCTCGAGGCCGAGCTGATGTCGCAGATCGACGAGGTGCTCGGCGACGTCGTCTACCGCGACGCCTCCTTCAACGCCTCGCCGGCCAAGCGGGACTTCTAGGAGCCGGCTCAGGCCGCCCTCGACGCCCCGAGGGCGGCCGCGCCACCGGTGCTGAGCAGCAGCCCCAGCACCACGCCCGGCCACCACCCGTCGCGGACGCCGTCGCCCAGCAGCGCAACGCCGACCGCGGCGGGCACGAAGGTCTGGGCCACGATCAGGCTGGCCGTGGTCGACGGGACCGCGGCTCGGTGCATGCCGAGCGAGTAGAGCCAGAAGGCCACGAGGCTGAACGCCGGAACGGCCAGGGCGGCCACCACGACGGCCGGGCCGACAGGGGTGTCGATGCCGCGCACCGAGATCGCGGAGCCGGCGTACCCCAGCCCGGCCAGCAGGCCGAGCACCGGCCCCGCCAGCTGGCGGGTGAGGGCCGAGGCCAGGGCCAGGACCACCACGGCCAGCCACAGCACCACGACGAACGTGGTGGTCGTCTCCACGTCGCCGGGACGGCCCGCGCCCAGCGAGAGCAGCACCAGCCCGAGGGTGACCACCCCGACCGCCACCCAGCCCGAGGCCCGCAGGTCGTCCTCGACGCGCCGGGACGCGATCGCGGTGACCGGCAGCGACATCGCGACCATGGCCTGGGCCAGGTAGAGGGGCAGCAACCAGATCGCGGCGGCGTGCAGCACGAAGCCGACGAGGTAGGCCGCCACGACCATCATCGTGCGGCCGTCGCGCACCGAGCGGCTGACGAAGCCCCACAGCCCGTCCGGCGAGGTGTCCAGGCCGCGGACCGCCTGGGCCTGGACGACCGCAGCGACCCCGAAGATCGCCGCCGAGACCAGTCCCAGGGCGATCCCGAGCAGGGTCATCGGTAGTGCTCGGGAAGCTCCTGACCGATCTTCACCTTCGGCTTGGGAAGGCGCATGAACTTCATCTGCATCGCGCGCGTGACCGCGTAGTACGTCGTGCCCTTCACCGGCTCGTCGGGGAAGCGTGCGGCGAGCTGGCGGCGCAGGCGGAAGCGGAGCATCGCCATGTCGAGCACGACGAGCAGGATCGAGCCGAAGAGCACGGCGCTGCCGGCGTTGGCCAGGGTCTGGTTGCCGGAGTAGCCGAAGATCATGGTCACCACGAGCAGCGGGATGATCAGCTCGATGAACCCGAAGCGGCTGTCGACGAAGTCGCGGATGAAGCGCCGGACCGGGCCCTTGTCGCGGGGGAGGAGGTAGCGCTCCTCGCCGTTGCGCATGCCCTGCCGCACCTGCTTGCTCGACTCGCTCTTGCCCGACCGCTGCGCGGCGGCCAGCTCCTTGCGCGTGCGCGGCGGCTTGGCGCGGGCCTTGGCCAACGCCTCCGCCTCCTTGCGCGAGGGCGTGGGTCGGCCCTTGCCGGTCGGCTTGGTCTCCTCCGCCGGCGGCGTGGCGACTTCTTCTCTGGTGCGACGGAACACAGTGGGCCTCGAGGCGTGGGTCTGCGGAACGGGAGCGGGAACGGTCGGCTGCACGTCAGAACACGGAGCACGCCGAGCCTACCGGCGCCTTGCCGGGCGGCCGTAGGGTGAGGTGAACGAGCGCTGCGCCAGCAGCAACCCCGAGCGTAGGAGAAGGACCCGCCCCCTATGAGCCTGATGAAGCGCATCAGCCTGATCTTCCGTTCGAAGGCCAACAAGGCGCTCGACCGCGCCGAGGACCCCCGCGAGACCCTCGACTACAGCTACCAGCGCCAGCAGGAGCTGCTGCAGAAGGTGCGGCGCGGCGTGGCCGACGTCGCCACCAGCCGCAAGCGGGTGGAGCTGCAGGTCGTCCAGCTCGAGCAGCAGGCCACCAAGCTCCAGGACCAGGCCGAGAAGGCCATCTCCATGAACCGGGAGGACCTCGCCCGCGAGGCCCTGACCCGGAAGTCGGGCCTGAACACCCAGATCTCCGACCTCAAGGCCCAGCACGCCCAGCTGCAGGGCGAGGAGGAGAAGCTCGTCCTGGCCCAGTCGCGGCTGCAGGCCAAGGTCGAGGCCTTCCGCACCCGCAAGGAGACGATCAAGGCCACCTACACCGCCGCCGAGGCGCAGACCCGCATCAACGACGCGGTCTCCGGCATCGGCGAGGAGATGGGCGACGTGGGCCTGGCCATCCAGCGGGCCGAGGACAAGACGCTGCAGATGCAGGCGCGCGCCAGCGCCGTGGACGAGCTGATCTCCTCGGGCGCCCTCGACGACGCCAGCTCGATCAACCGTGGTGACGACATCACCCGCGAGCTGGAGTCGATGAGCTCGCAGGCCGACGTGGAGCAGGAGCTGGCCCGGCTCAAGGGCGGCGCACTCCCCGCGGCCAACCAGCCGGAGGCCATCGAGGCCGCGCCCGAGGAGGGCGACATCCTCGAGGCCGAACCGGCCACGCAGGAGTCGGCCACCGACACCAGCAAGGACGCCTAGATGATCATCCGGATCCTCGGCGAGGGTCAGTACGACGTCGCGGACCACGCGCTGGACCGGCTCAACGAGCTCGACGGCTCCCTCGAGGCGGCGGTCGACGCCGGCGACGAGGCGGCGTTCACCAGCGCCCTGGGACAGCTGCTCGACGGCGTACGCACCGTCGGCGTGGCCCACCCGGCCGACAGCCTCGACGAGTCCGACCTCATCCTCCCGCCGGCCGACGCGACCATCGAGCAGGTCCGCGAGATGCTCAACGACGACGGCCTGATCCCCGGCTAGGACCCGCGCTCGACGGGCTGCCGGCCGCCGCGCTCAGGCGGCCCTCAGCCGGTGCTCAGCCGGTGCTCGACCGGTGCTCGTCCAGTGCTGGGGCGGGCTTGGACCGCCGCGGAACACTGGAGGCATGGCACGTTCTCGGTTCGTCGGCGACGCTGGTCTGACCGTGCGGATGACCACGGTGATGTTCCTCCTCGGGGCCCTCTTCGTCGCCCTGGTGGTCGGCATAGCGGCGGTCGTGGGCTCCAGCGCAGGGACCCCTATCGGTCTGCTGATCGGCGCGGTGGGCATCGGCGTGGCCGTCTACCAGTGGGCCAACTCCGATAAGGTCGCGATGCGCGCGATGCGCGCCCGCGAGGTCACCCCCGAGCAGGCGCCCGAGCTGCACGGCATGATCGACCGGCTCTGCGCGCTGGCCGACATGCCCAAGCCGCGGGTGGGCGTGGCCGACACCTCGGTGCCCAACGCCTTCGCGACCGGGCGGTCACCGGAGCGGTCCGTCGTGTGCGTGACCACGGGGATCCTCGGCATGCTCACCGCCGAGGAGCTCGAGGGCGTCCTGGCCCACGAGCTCTCGCACGTGGCGCACCGCGACGTGCTGGTGATGACGGTGGCCTCCAGCGCCGGCATCGCCGCCGGCATGCTGACCCAGGGAGCGCGCTTCGGCGGCTTCGGGTTCTTCGGGGGCGGCGGCCGCCGCGACAGCAACGGCCTCCCGGTGTGGCTGGTCGTGCTGCTCGTCAGCCTGGCCGTCTACGCCATCAGCTTCGTGCTGCTCCGGCTGCTCTCGCGCTACCGCGAGCTGGCCGCCGACCGGGCCGGCGCCTACCTGACCATGCGCCCCGACGCCCTGGCCTCGGCGCTGCAGAAGATCACCGGCGGGATCAACCAGGTGCCGCAGCGCGACCTGCGCCAGGTCAGCGCCGCCAGCGCCCTGTGCATCGCTCCCGCGGCCGGCGGGGTCTCCCTGCGGACCCTGACGGCCACGCACCCCTCGCTGGAGCAGCGGCTGGAGCAGCTCGCCAGGATCCAGGCCGAGCTCAGCCGCCCGGCGGCCTGACCGGCGTACGAGCGACCCGTGGGCCTCTGGGACTCCATCACCGGCCGCACCCGGCCCAAGCGCGCCAACCTGGACGCGCTGTTCGCCGTGCCGAGCGCGGCCTTGACGCTCCAGGCCGCCGCCGGGCTGACGCCGACCGGGGACGGATCGGTCTGCTACCGCGCCGCCACCGGTGCCGGCTTCCACCAGACCCAGGAGCAGATCCTGCAGCTGCTCCGCGGGGCGGCGGACGCCCCGGCGGTCCAGACCAGCACCGACGAGTACGGCTTCGCCTGGCTCCAGGTCCACCGGGATCCCGACGACACCAGCGGCCTGTGCACCGACCTGCACGCGGTCAACACCTCGCTGGAGGCCGAGGGGTTCGGCACCGGGTTGCTCTGCTCGCTCATCCCCTTCGAGGACCCGACCGGGCGCCGGGTGGGTCTGGTCTACCTCTACAAGAAGGGGACCTTCTACGCCTTCGCGCCTCGGGCTCCCCAGCAGCGCGACCACCTGCTCGAGCTCCAGGTGCGGGACGCGCTGGAGGGCGAGCTGCCGATCGAGCCGGAGCTCTCCGGGTGGCTGGCCCTGTGGGGAGCGCCCGGTCTCTGAGGCAGGAGGGGCCGCTGTGACATCGGCCCGCCTTGGGCCGTTCAGCGGTGCTGGGCCAGCCGGGGTCCCTATGGTGTGCGCGTGAGGGCCGCTGCGATCGACGACCAGCGGCGCGCCGCTGCGATCCTGGCCTACGACGCCGTACGGCGACCGCCCCGTGAGGACCTGCAGGACGTGGTCGAGCTGGCGGCCCGGATCGCCGACGTCTCGATGGCGACGATCAACATCGTCACCGACTCCGAGCAGCACCAGATCGCGACCGTCGGCTTCGACGGCTCCATCTGCCGCCGCGAGGACTCGATGTGCGCGGCGATCCTCTCCGAAGGCGCGCCGGTGGTGGTGCCGGACGCCTCCCTGGACCCGCGGTTCTCCGACAACCCGTTCGTCAACGGCGAGCTGGACCGCGTGCGGCTCTACGTCGCCCACCCGCTGGTCTCGCGCGACGGGGTCCCGATCGGCACCCTGTGCGTCTTCGACGCGGAGCCCCGGCAGCTCGACCAGAGCCAGCTGAGCGGCCTGGCCACGCTGGCGGACCGCATCGTCGACGTCTTCGAGCTGCGGCTGCGCAGCCGCGAGCTGGCCCTGAGCCTGATGGAGATCCGGGCGGTGCAGGCCGACCTCGAGCGCTCCAACGAGCGGCTGGCCTCCTTCGCCAGCCAGGTCAGCCACGACCTCAAGACCCCGCTCACCACGCTGACCCTCTCGCTCTCGCTGATCCGGGAGCAGCTCGAGGACGACGTGCCGGGCCCGGAGTGCCTCGGGCTGCTGGACCGGGCGATCAAGGGCTCCGCGCGGATGGCCGACCTGATCGACGACGTCCTCGACTACGCCCGCCTCGGCGGCACCCTCAAGTCCTCCGAGGTGGACCTGGACTTCGTGCTGGGGGAGGTGCTCGACGACCTGTCCCCGGAGCTGGAGGGGGTGGAGCTGCACATCACCCGGCTGCCCACCGTGCTCGGCGACCGCGCCCAGCTCGGCGCGGTCCTGCAGAACCTGCTCAGCAACGCCGCCCGGTACCGCTCCGAGGACCGCCCGCTCGAGATCCGCATCGGGGCCCGGCACGTCCAGCGCGCCTGGCGGGTCGAGGTCACCGACAACGGCCGCGGAGTGCCTCCGGCCGACCGCAACCGCGTCTTCGAGCCGCTGGCGCGCGTCGACGAGGAGGTCGACGGCAACGGCATCGGCCTGGCCACCTGCCGCCGCATCGTGGGTGCGCACGGGGGCCGGATCGGGATCGACCCGACCGTCACGGTCGGCGCACGCTTCTGGTTCGAGCTCCCCGACTGAGCGCCGACGCGGGCCCTGTGCGCGCGGGTCAGCGGTAGGCGGGCGCCGGCCGGCGGTCGGCCTCGCGCCACCGCCGCAGGGTCGCCGGGAAGGTGAGCACCAGGCCCACCGCGACGCCCACGACGGCACCCAGCGTGTTGGCGGCGATGTCCCGCTCGTCGGAGACCCGCCCTGGGATCGCGCGCTGGGCCGTCTCGATGAGCGAGGTCAGCACCAGGGCGGCAGCGATCGCCAGCCACCAGAAGCGGGTGCCGAAGAGCAGCAGCAGGAACAGGCCGACGGGCACGAACATCCCCACGTTGGCGAGGTACTCCGCCCGGTCGTAGGTCAGCCACCCGAGGTGCGGCTGGCCCTGCAGCCGCGCCAGCACCCGCAGCACCAGGTCGTTCTGCGTCGGCGCGTCGGACGCGGGCGTGAGCGTCACCCAGCCCACGAAGGCCAGGTAGGCCAGGGTCAGGACGCTCAGGAACGGGTGGCGGTGCAGCACCTCACCAGTGTGGGGGCCTGGTGGTTGCCCCGGTTCTGACGGATCAGTCCTTGTGGGTCTTGCCCGGCAGGGCGAGCATCCGGTCGAGGGCCACCTTGGCCCACCTCTCGGTCTCCTCGTCGACCTCGATCTCGTTGACGACCACGCCCTCGACCAGCGACTCCATGGCCCAGACCAGGTGGGGGAGGTCGATGCGGTTCATCGTCGAGCAGTAGCAGACGGTCTTGTCGAGGAAGACGATGCGCTTGTCCGGGTGCTCGGCGGCCAGCCGCTTGACGAGGTTGAGCTCGGTGCCGACGGCCCAGGCCGAGCCGGCGGGCGCCGCCTCGATGGTCTGGATGATGAACTCGGTCGACCCCACCAGGTCGGCGGCCAGCACCACCCCGTGGGTGCACTCGGGGTGCACGATGATCTGGACGCCCGGGATCGAGGCCCGCAGCTCGGGGATGGTCTCCTCGGAGAACCGGCCGTGCACCGAGCAGTGGCCCTTCCAGAGGATCATCTTGGCCTCGTGCAGCTGCTCGGTGGTGAGCCCGCCGTTCTCACGGTGCGGGTCCCACACGACGCAGTCGTCGAGGCCGAGGCCCATCTTGAGCACGGCGGTGTTGCGGCCGAGGTGCTGGTCGGGCAGGAACAGGACCTTGGAGCCCTGCTCGTAGGCCCACTCGAGGGCGGTCTCGGCGTTCGACGAGGTGCAGACCGCGCCGCCGTGCCGGCCGCAGAAGGCCTTGATGTCGGCGCTGGAGTTCATGTACGTCACCGGCACGACGTCCGCGGCGACACCGGCCGCCTCCATGGCCGCCCAGGCGTCCTCGACCTGCCGCAGCCGGGCCATGTCGGCCATCGAGCAGCCAGCGGCCAGGTCGGGGAGGATCACCCGCTGGGAGTCCGAGGTCAGGATGTCGGCCGACTCGGCCATGAAGTGCACACCGCAGAAGACGATGAACTCCGCGTCGGGCCGCGCCGCGGCCTCGCGGGCGAGCTTGAAGGAGTCGCCGGTGACGTCGGCGAACTGGATGACCTCGTCGCGCTGGTAGTGGTGGCCCAGCACGAAGAGCCGCGAGCCCAGCGCCTCCTTGGCGGCCCGCGCGCGGGCGACCAGGTCGGGGTCGGACGCCGAGGGCAGGTCGCCCGGGCACTCGACGCCGCGCTCGGAGCCGAGGTCCACGCCCCTACCGAGGGGCAGCAGGGGCAGGTCGACGGTGGTCATGGCGCCATCCTAGGGACGTCAGAGCAGGGCACCGTTGTGAACGTACGGCGACGGCGGTTTCATCCCGCGCAGCCCCAGGTAGCCGTCCTGCTTCAGCGAGAGCCGTGCCGCGAAGCCGACGTCGAGCACCCACTGGTTGGCCCCGGTCACGTGGCCGATCGAGGTCTCGGCCGGCCCGTCGGCCAGCGCCACCCACAGCAGCCGGGTGGCCGTGCGCCGGTTGGAGGCGGCCAGGAGGGCCACCCGGCCGCGCTCGTCGACGTAGGCGTAGCCGGACCCCGTGGTGGTGTCGGACACCAGGAGCCGCCAGGTGCCCACCATGAGCTCGTGGTCCACCCCGTGCCCGGCGCCGCGGGTGGCCCGGTCCAGGGAGTCCATCAGGTCGATGTCGGACGCCGACCCCTCGCGGACCTTGTCGACCACCGGGTCCACCACCGGGATCGCGGTGCGGTCGAGGGTCCCGGTGAAGTACATCTGGGGGTGCAGCTCGAACCCGACCTGGTGGTAGACGCGGACGGCCTTGGCGTCCGAGGACGCGGAGAGCATCCACCGGCTGCACCCGCGTCCGTGGTGGAGCGCCGCGGCCAGCAGCTGCTTGCCGATGCCCTGGCCCTGCCGGCCCGGCAGCACGGCGTACGTCGTCAGGCACCAGAGCACCTCGCGCCGGAACGACGTGGCCATGCCGACCATCCCCGTCTCGTCCTCGGCCACCCAGCAGCCCTCGGGGTCCTGGCGGACCAGGTGCAGGGTCCGCTCCGTCCACACGGCGCGGTGGGGCACGGACCGGCGGCTCGGCTCCGGCTCGTCCGGGCGGCGCTGGCGGGAGTCGAGCTCGAAGAAGCCCTCGTCGCTCACCCGCTCCGCCTCGGGCACGTCGTTGGGCCGCATCTGCCGGATGGTGACCGCCACGCCCACGAGCCTAGGTAGTGGGCAGGATGGGCGCATGCGAGTTCTGGTGGCACCCGACAAGTTCGCGGGCACCCTCTCGGCCGTCGAGGCGGCCGAGGCGATCCGTGACGGCTGGCTCAGGACCGCCCCGGACGACGAGCTCGACCTGGCGCCGATGTCGGACGGCGGGCCGGGCTTCGTCGACGTGCTGCACGAGGCTCTCGGCGGCGAGCTCCTGGCCGTCACCGTCCGCGGCCCCCACGGCGCGCCCACGCCCGCCACGGTGCTGGTCGCCGGCGAGCACGGCGAGGTGGCCTACGTCGAGAGCGCGCAGGCCTGCGGGCTCCACCTGACCGGCAAGGAGGGAGCCGAGGAGGCCACCTCCTACGGGGTCGGGCAGCTCCTGGCCGCGGCCATCGAGGCCGGAGCCTCCACGGTGGTGGTCGGCCTGGGCGGCAGCGGCACCAACGACGGCGGCGCGGGCCTGCTGGCCGCGCTGGGCGCGACCGCCGACCGGCCGCTCGACGCCGGAGGAGCCGCGCTCGACGGCGTGACGACCGTCGACGCCTCTGCGGCCCGGGCGCGGACCGGCGGGGTGCGGCTGGTGGCCGCCACCGACGTCGACAACCCGCTGACCGGACTGTTCGGCGCGACCAAGACCTTCGGGCCGCAGAAGGGCATCACCGAGGAGCGGCTGCCGGTCGTCGACGGCTTCCTCGAGCAGTACGCCGCGGCGCTGGACCGGCGGCTGGCCCTGGAGAAGGGGGCAGGGGCAGCCGGTGGCCTGGGGCACGCGCTGCTGGTCCTGGGCGCCACCCGGGAGCCCGGGATCGCGCTGGTCAGCGAGGCCGTCGGCCTGGCGGCCCGCGCGCGCCTGGCCGACCTGGTGATCACCGGCGAGGGCGCCTTCGACTTCTCGAGCCGGGCGGGCAAGGTGCCGCACGGCGTCGGCGGCGTCGCCGAGGAGGCCCTGCGCCCCTGCGTGGTGCTGGCCGGCAGCGTGCTGATCGGCTCGCGCGAGATGCGGGCGCTGGGCATCGAGTCGGCGTACTCCCTGGTCGACCTGGTGGGGGAGGAGCGAGCCTTCGCGGAGCCCGCCGCCGCGCTCGCGGAGCTCGCGGCCCGGACCGCTCGCACCTGGTCGCGCTGACGGGCTCAGCCGCGGGGGCGGTGCGGCAGCAGCGCTGCTGCGACCGCCTCGGCCAGCCACGCCTCGTACTGGTCGTGGCTCCACCCTCGGCGCTGGACCAGCCCGGCCCAGACCTCGGGGGAGATCAGGACCCACAGCTCGTCACGCGCCCGGTCGGGTCCGAGCCCGGGGCGCAGCCCGCCCGAGCCGGCCAGGGCGGAGACGAAGGCGGTGGCCCCGATGAGCCGCTCGGCCTCGATGGTCCGGGCGAACTCCTCGAGCTCCGGGTGGGCCCCGCGGGACTCGAGCACCCGGCCAGCGAGGGGACCGGTCCGCTCGCTGATGTGCCGGGCGATCGTGGCGTACAGGCGGACCTTCTCGGTGGCCTCGCGCGCCTCGACCATGGCGCGGTACTCCGGACGGTCGCCAAGCGGCACCGGCTCGTCGTCCCCGGCCAGCTGGACGTCGTAGGCCGCCTTCAGCAGCCCACCCTTGTTGCGGAACTGCTTGTAGACGGTCTCCACCGAGACCCCCGCCGCCTCGGCGACGTCCGCTAGCCGCGTGCCCGCGAAGCCTCGCTCCAGCAGCAGCCGGTGCGCGGCCTCGAGCACCCGTCGCCGGCTCTCTCGCGCCCGCTCGGCGCGACGGCTGTTGTCGTACTTGACCGGTGGATCCGTCATTGCTTACAGTCTCCCGTATTCAATACATCTGACTGTAAGGAAGTTACCCCATGACCGACCAGGCGCACGCCGACCTCACCGGGTCCCGCCTCGCCGACCGGGCCGTGGCCTCGCTGCACGCCATGGCCACCGGGACCCTCGCCGACCAGGAACGGCTCGTGCACCCGGAGGCGGTGAACCGGGAGGCCGTCGACGAGCCGCCCGCCTGCGCCACCCCGGGTCCGGCCGGCTTCTGGGCCACCGCGCAGTGGCTCCGCACGGCGTTCTCCGACCTGTCCTTCGACATCCACGTGGTGGTGGAGGACGGCGACCTGGTGGTGGTCCACAACACCATGTCCGGGCGGCACACCGGGGACTTCGTCACGTGGCGCGACGGTGCCGTCGGTGTGGTGATGCCGCCCACCGGACGGGGGTTCGCGGTCACCCAGACGCACTGGATCCGCTTCCGCGACGGCCTGGTCGTCGAGCACTGGGCCAACCGGGACGACTTCGGGATGGCCCAGCAGCTCGGCTGGGCGCCGCCGAGCCCGGCGTTCCTGTTCCGGCAGGTCCGGGCCACCCGCGCGGCGCGTCGCCGACTGGCACGGGAGCAGGCGGCCCAGCGGCGCCGCGAGGGAGGGGAATAACCCCTCGTGTGCGAGACTTGGTGCAGGCAGACGTACCACCCTGCACTCTGACTTTTTGGGAGCCTGGAGCACATGACCGAGCAGCTTGAGACCCAGCTGGACACCGACCGCCGCACCGACAGCATCAACCTCAGCCCGGTGGCGGCCGGCAAGGTGAAAAGCCTCCTCGAGCAGGAGGGCCGCGACGACCTCTCCCTGCGCATCTCGGTGCAGCCCGGCGGCTGCTCGGGCCTGCGCTACCAGCTCTTCTTCGACGAGCGCAGCCTCGACGGCGACGTGGTGACCGACTTCGACGGCGTGTCCGTCGTGGTCGACCGGATGAGCGTCCCCTACCTCAACGGCGCGATGATCGACTTCGTCGACAGCATCGAGAAGCAGGGCTTCACCATCGACAACCCCAACGCGACGGGGTCCTGCGCCTGCGGCGACTCCTTCCACTGAGCTCCAGCACCACCACCAGAGCCCCCGCTTCGGCGGGGGCTTCGGCGTTTCCGGTGCCGGTGGCCTCGGCGTGCCGAGCAGACCGAGCGGAGCGAGGTCAAGAAAACACAGCGTCGGCCAGGCGCTGGGCGGCCTCGCTGATCTGGATCTCCCTCTTGGGCTGGTCGGTGGGCCAGGCGGCGTAGACGTCGGTGTAGGCCAGCCGAGGCGCGACCAGGGGCAGCCGGCGGCCGACGGCGGTCGCGTCGGCGTGCATGGTCTGCGGGGTGTCCAGCTCGTAGCAGGCGCTCACTTCTCCGACGCTAGGGATTACCGCTGGGTACGCCCACAAATACGCGTGGGTAGCATTTCCGCCTAGGCTTTCCCGACGTGCCTCAGAGTGCTGCCCACGGGTCCGGATCGCTGCTGATCGCCGGATCCATCGCCACCGACCACCTGATGAGCTTCGGTGGGAGGTTCGAGGACTCCCTCGTCGTGGAGCAGCTGCACAAGCTCTCGGTGTCCTTCCTCGTCGACGACCTGGAGATCCGCCGCGGCGGTGTGGCGGCCAACATGTGCTTCGGGCTGGGCCGTCTGGGCCTGCAGCCGGTGCTCGTCGGCTGCGCGGGCGACGACTTCGCCGACTACCGGTCCTGGCTGGAGCGGCACGGGGTGGACTGCGACCACGTCCGCATCTCCGACACCCACCACACGGCGCGTTTCGTCTGCACCACCGACACCACCGGCGCCCAGTTCGCCTCCTTCTACCCGGGCGCGATGAGCGAGGCCCGGCTGGTCGAGCTCGCGCCGATCGTGGCCAAGGTGGGCGCTCCGTCGTACGTCCTGATCGGCGCCGACGACCCCGACGGGATGCTCCGCCACACCGAGGAGTGCCGCCAGCGCGGCTACCCGTTCATCGCCGACCCCAGCCAGCAGCTGGCCTTCGGCGAGGGCGAGCTGATCCGGAACCTGGTCGACGGCGCCGCCTTCCTGTTCTCCAACGAGTACGAGTCGCACCTGATCGAGCAGAAGACCGGCTGGTCCTCGGCCGAGGTGCTCGACCGGGTCGGCATCCAGGTCACCACGCTGGGCAAGGACG
>CAZEPK010000099.1:0-14356 GCA_964514085.1 uncultured Nocardioides sp. | reverse complement strand
CCAGGGCCCGCGCAGGCCCGGGCGCAGGCGCAGTTGGAGGTGTCCCCACCGCCGCGTAGGTTCGGCGCGTGCAGATCCCCGCCCGGTACGCCGACCGCGGCGTGTTCGTCTGCTTCGAGGGCGGCGAGGGGTCGGGCAAGTCCACCCAGGCGCGGCTGCTGGCCGAGCGGCTGCAGGCCGACGGGTACGCCGTCCGGCTGACCCACGAACCTGGCGACACCCCCGTCGGCCAGGAGCTCCGGCGCATCGTCCTCAGCCCCGAGACCGGCAAGCTGTCGCCGCGCACCGAGGCACTCCTCTACATCGCCGACAAGGCCGAGCACGTCGACGAGGTCGTGCAGCCCGCGCTCGACCGCGGGGAGGTCGTCATCACCGACCGCTACGTCGACTCGACGCTGGCCTACCAGGGCGGCGGGCGCGACCTGGCCGCCGACGACCTGGAGGAGGTCGCGCGCTGGGCCACCCACGGGCTGCGGCCGCACCTGACCGTCCTGCTGGACGTCGACCCCCGCGAGGGCCTGGCCCGCTTCGAGAGCCGCGACCGGATCGAGGCGGAGGGGCTGGAGTTCCACGACCGTGCGCGCCGCGCGTTCCTCGGTCTGGCCGCCGCCGATCCCGAGCACTACCTGGTCCTCGACGCGCGCCTCGCGGTGGCGGAGCTCGCGGCCGCCATCGCCGACCGGCTCGCGTCGTCGCTGGACCTGGCGCAGCAGCGGTGAGCGTCTGGGACGACCTGGTCGGCCAGCACCGGGTGATCGAGGCGCTGCGCGCCGCGGCCGGCGGTCACGGCATGAACCACGCCTGGCTGTTCACCGGCCCGCCCGGCTCCGGCCGCTCCAACGCGGCGGTGGCCTTCGCTGCGGCCCTGGAGTGCGAGCACGGTCCCGGCCGGGAGGCGGGCTGCGGTGAGTGCCACGAGTGCCACACCGTGCTGACCGGCTCGCACGCCGACGTGACGATGGTCCGCACCGAGAAGCTGTCCATCGGTGTCGACGAGGTCCGCGACCTGGTCCGCCGCTCGGCGCTGGCCCCGGCCGGCCGTCGCTGGCAGGTCATGATCGTCGAGGACGCCGACCGGCTCACCGACCAGGCCTGCAACGCCCTCCTCAAGGCCATCGAGGAGCCGACGGCCCGCACGGTGTGGATGCTCTGCGCGCCCACCGTCGAGGACGTGCTCCCCACCATCCGCTCGCGGTGCCGGCTGGTCACCTTGTCCACGCCGACCACCGAGGACGTGGCGGCGTTCCTCGTGCGTCGCGACGCGGTCCCCGAGTCCCTGGCCTCCTACGCCGCGCGCGCCAGCCAGGGCCACATCGGCCGGGCTCGGGCGCTGGCCCGCGACGAGAGCACCCGCAACCGGCGGCGCGAGGTGGTCTCCTACCCCGCCAAGCTCACCACGCTGGGCGCCTGCATGGCGGCGGCGGCCAACCTGGCCGAGGTCACCAAGGAGGAGGCCGACCAGGTCACCAGCGAGCTGGACTCGCGGGAGAAGGCCGACCTCGACGCGACGTACGGCGTGGTCGAGCGCGGCCGGCGCCCCCGCGAGTACTCCCCGGCCCTCTCCGCGCTGGAGCGCGGCCAGCGCACCCGGGCCAAGCGGCGCCACCTCGACATGGTCGACCGCGGCCTCATGGACCTCGTCTCGGTCTACCGCGACGCCATCGCGCTGAGCGCCGGCGCGGCCGGCACACTGGTCAACGAGGAGATCCGCGGTGACGTCGAGCTGGTCGCCCGGTCCTCCACCCCCGAGCTCAACCTCCAGCGCATTGCGGCCATCTTCGCCGCGCGGGAGCAGATGCTGGAGTTCAATGTCCCCGTGGCCCTTGCCCTCGAGTCGATGATGGTCGCCCTCAAGGCTCCGGGCCGGGCCACCGGATGAGGGCCTCGCGCCTGATCGCCGCGCTCTGCGTGGCCGCCCTCCTCGCCGTCGTGGTCTTCGCGGTCGTGGCAGGCCTGGCCCAGGACACCGATGACTCCGGCACCAGCGGCGCGGTCCTGGCGCCCACTCCCGAGCCCGAGCCCGGCGCCACCGAGCCGCCGGAGGCCGGCCTGGCCCCGTTCTACTCGCAGGAGCTGAGCTGGAAGTCCTGCCGCGGTGACTTCGAGTGCGCCACGCTCGAGGTCCCGGTCGACTACCAGGACCCGGGTGGCCAGACCATCGGGCTGGCCCTGCTCAAGGACCCGGCCGACGACCCGGCCGACCGGGTCGGCTCGCTGGTGGTCAACCCCGGCGGCCCGGGCGCGCCCGGCACGTCGTACGCCGAGAACTCCTCGTTCGCGTTCCGCCCCGTGCTCCGCTCCGCCTTCGACATCGTGGGCTTCGACCCGCGGGGCACCGGCGAGTCCGACCCCGTCGACTGCATCTCCGACTCCGACCTCGACGCGCTCGTGGCGTCCGACCCCACCCCGGACACCCCGGCGGAGGGGCAGGAGCTCGAGCAGACCTACGAGGCGTTCTTCCAGGGCTGCGTCGACAAGTCCGACGACCTCATCGGCCACGTCACCACGGTGGAGACCGCGCGCGACATGGACGTGCTGCGCGCCGCCCTGGGCCAGGCCCAGATGCTGTACTTCGGCGCCTCCTACGGCACCAAGCTCGGCGCGACGTACGCCGACCTGTTCCCCGACAAGGTCGGCCGGCTGGTCCTCGACGGGGCGGTCGACCTCTCGATCCCCTCGCGGCAGCTGAGCCTGGAGCAGGCCGGCGGCTTCGAGGTGGCGCTGCGGTCCTACGTGCAGAGCTGCGTCGACGGCGGCGACTGCTTCCTCGGCGACACCCTCGACGCGGGGCTGGCCACCATCCAGGACCTCATCGCCGGCGTCGAGGACGAGCCACTGCCGACGCAGGGCCTCGACGACCGCGAGCTCGCCGTCGGCAACGCCTTCTACGGGCTGGTCGCGCCGCTCTACAACAAGGACTACTGGTCGATCCTGGACCAGGCGCTCCAGCTCGCGCTCGACGGCGACGGCACGCTGCTGCTGCGGCTCTCCGACCTCTACGAGTCCCGCGGCGCCGACGGGAGCTACGACGACAACAGCGCCGAGGCGATCCTGGCGATCAACTGCCTCGACGACCCGTACTCCATCACCGCCGACCAGGTGCCGGCCCAGCTCGCCGACTTCGAGGCGGCCTCGCCGACGTTCGGCGACGTCTTCGCCTGGGGGCTGGTGGGCTGCCACGGCGTGCAGACCGAGGCCACCGACACCGACGACACGATCGACGGCGCGGGCGCCGCGCCCATCGTCGTGGTCGGCACCACCCGCGACCCGGCCACGCCGTACCAGTGGGCGGTGCACCTGGCCGACCAGCTGCAGTCGGGCGTGCTGGTCAGCCGCGACGGCGACGGCCACACCGGCTACAACTCCGGCAACGACTGCGTGGACGAGGCGGTCGAGGACTACCTGGTCGACGGCACCGTGCCGGAGGACGGCCTCAGCTGCTGAACAGCCTGGTCATCCCGACCAGGCTGCCCCAGGTCAGGTCGACCCAGCTGAACGCGTCGTCCCACAGCGTGATCCGCCCGTCGCGGACCTCGAACGTGCCGCGCACCCGGAACGACGTCTCCCAGCGGCCGAAGCGCAGCACGTCGGTGCGGTCGGTCAGGACCACCGCGTCGCTCGCGGCCGCGTGGTGCACGGTGATGTCCACGGTCACGCCGCGCTTCTCGGCGTCGAGCAGCATCCCGCCCACCTTGCGACCCGTGAAGGTAGGCAGCCCGGTGTTGCGCCAGACCACGTCGTCGGCCAGCAGCGCGACGGCGGCCTTCGTGTCGGGCAGGGCGAGGAGCCGGAATAGCTCGCGCACGGTCTGCTCGGGGTCGGTGGGGCTGGCCATGGGGGCGATAGTCTCAGACGTTCCCAACGCGACCTGCGCGGGAGTGGCGTCGAAAACGTCTGAGACTTTCGCCGCTCAGAGGGGCTGGGCGATGGCCTGGATCCGCCTGGTGGCGAGCTCGATCATCAGCTCGGCGGCGGGGGACAGGGTGGCCCCGCGGCGGTGCACGATGGCGAAGGTGTCGTAGAGCCGGGGGCGGAAGCTGACCCAGCCCGCGTCGGGCGCCAGCCGGGTGAGCAGCTGCTCGGCAGCGCCCCGCGGGATCACGGAGTCGGCCAGCCCTCGACCGACCAGCTCGACCGCGATCTCGACGTCCTCGACCTCGATGCGGGTCAGGGGGTTGCGCCCGGTCTCGTGCAGGAGCTGGCGCAGGATGATCCGGGTCGAGTCGGTCGCGCGCCAGGTGGTCTCCGGCATCACCAGCCGGGCCTCGGCCAGCCGCTTCGGCGTGATCGGCTGCTCCAGCTTGGCCGGGTCGCTGCTGATGTAGACGAGCTCGTCCCGGGCGACGGGGGTGACCTGCATGCCCTCGCTCTCCACCGAGTAGGTCGCGATCATGGCCGCCTCGAGCCGCCCGCGGCGCAGCTCCTCGGCCACCTCGTTGGAGTTCTGGCCGATGAGCTCGACCCGCACCCCGGGGTAGCGCTCGAGCACGTCGGCCACCAGCCCCGCGCCGGCGTACAGGCGCGCGGTGCCGAACATCCCGAAGCGGATGGTCCCGGTCTCGAACGACTTCACCGCCCGAGCGGCCTGCACGGTCTCCTCGGCTGCGCGCAGCGTGCGCTCGGCATGCGGCCGCAGGGTGTCAGCGACCGTCGTCGGTACGACGCCGCGCCCGACGCGCCGGAACAGCTGCACGCCCAGCGACTTCTCCAGCGCCCGCACCTGCTCGGAGACCGAGGGCTGGGCGTACCCGAGCTCCTCAGCCGCGCGGGTCAGCGAGCCGTGCTCGTAGACGCTGAGGAAGCAGGTCAGCTGGTGTAGGGAAAGCATAGGACTCTCCTTGAGGTGTCACTGGAAAGTCAGGCTACCCCTATGCCTACCGAGCAGTCACACTCGAGGTGTTCAAGCAACACCTCGAAGCCAGCGAGAAGACCTGAAGGAGGCTCCTCCATGTTCGACCACCACTGCACCGCGTGCGACAAGCGCCAGCTCATCTTCCCGAGCCAGGTCACCTCGCTCGTGAACACCGACCACGGCATCATCGTGGCCTTCGAGTGCTGGTGCGGCGCCGAGCAGACCCTGCTCACCGGCCGCGCCGTCGGCACCCGCGAGCCCGTCGCTGCCTGACACCTCGCCGCGTGCACTCGGCGACCTGAAGCGCTCCCTGCTGGCCGGCAGGGGGCGCTTCGTCCGTTTTGGCGAGTCAGCAGCAGCGTCCGTAGACTTCCGCGGGTTGCCCGCGCGGCAGCGCGCCGCCTTAGCTCAGTCGGTAGAGCGTCTCACTCGTAATGAGAAGGTCGTCGGTTCGATTCCGACAGGCGGCTCAAGACAGCCTGTATGAGCCCGGGTCCTCCTTGACGGAGTGGCTCGGGTTCCTGCTCTACAGAGCTCCGGTAGGTGCTCGACGGTGGCTCCGGTTCCTCCTTGACAGTCGTTCATGGTCAGGGAGTTGAGCGTGCGGGGGCAGGAGTGCCGGGCGGTCATGGCGGTGTTGTCCGATGGCCGGTCGGTCAGTGAGGTTGCCTCGCAGTGACGCCCGACCATGCCGCTGTGGGCTCCGCCCGAGAGTGCCGCGTGCGGGCCCGCCCTGCACAGGCGGGCCGGCTAACCCTCAGCCGAGGTCGTTCGTTGCGGCATGTGGACCTGACCGTTGTAGTAGATGGCAGTCCGGGCCGGCATGCACGGCCAGGCCGTCGCGACGTCGTAGTTGGCCGAGCAGTACACGCAGGCGCCGTCGGTGCCTTCAACGTGCTGACGCAGGATCAGTGCCGCCCAGGTGCGGCGCACCACGATCCGACGGTGACGACGATCGGAAGTCTGGGATGTCAGCACGACAGAACAACGGTCGTCTTCGCCCAGAGGTACTCCCGATCTCGAGGCATGACCGTTCGTATGAAGGAGCGGTCTAGATGGGAAGAGTCGAGCTTGTCTCCACGGACCCATGGAACCGGGGGCACCGAGATGTCCCGAACAGCGGGACCGGCGCGTCGGGCGTGACCGTCCATGCGTCGAACGCTGAGCAGCTTCCCGCCCGACCATCGTCACGTGCTGTTTCGCTCGGTCGGTGGAGCGGTACTCGTGCTGAGAAGGATCGTCGTTCGATCCCGACAGGCGGCTCCGTCCCAGCCGTTCCGGCCTGCACGTCTGCGATGGCGCTCCTCGTGCAGAGGCCCCGACCCCGTCGGTCGGGCCTGGGGTCACCTGTCGCCCGAGCCGGCGGCCGGCACGTCCTTCCAGGCGGCGCGGGCACCGGAGTCACCGACGCGGTAGACCTGCACCGCGCTGGCGAGGGCCGCCACGACGGCGAGCGTGGTCACGACCCGGATCAGCGTCGGTGAGCCGGGCTCGACCATCTTCCTGCGCCGCCAGTCGAGCCAGACCAGGGCGGCGCTCGTGATCAGGAGCGGCACCGCGAACCAGATCAGCTGGTCGCCGAGCTGGGCATGACGGCCCGGGTCGCCGACCCGCTCCTCGAGCGCCTCCCCGCTGGCCGTCGCGACGGGGATCAGCGCGGTCGCTACGGCGGCAGCGGCAACCACGAGCCACCCGTACGTCGGCCGCCACGAGGGCCGCGCCGCGATGGCCAGCGTCGCGAGCGTGGCCAGCGGCAGCAGCACGACGATGGCGTGCACCACGAGTGGGTGGACGGGGACACCGTTGATGAGGTCGAACACCTGCATGGACTCCTTCATGAGGACGAGCACGGGTGTGGGGCTCGAGACTGGCCCACATCACCTGTCGGCAGCCTGATGCCGTGTGGGCGGCGAGATCAGGTCGCGGAATCGGCCCACGGGGCCCCGGACGCGGTGGCGCCCGGGGCCGAGGGTCCTCGGCATCGGGGGAGTGCACGAGGACGGGGTGCGCCGGCTCTGTGGGTGACGGCCGGCCCCGACCTCGTGCGACCGTGCGCGAGGGTCCTGGTCAGGAGGTCGAGGCGAGGTGGTCGCTCCTGAACGGCCTGGTCGGCTCCACGTCCTTCCGGGCTGTCACCGTGGCCTCGGGAGCGATGAGCACCGGGCACTTCGCGTGAGCGATCGCCGCCCTCACCACGGGGCCCAGGTGGCTCCCGAACGGCAGCCGGTGGTGCCGGCGACCGAGGACGAGGAGCTCAGACCGCTCGGCGGCGTCGAGCACCGCTTCCACGGGTGGGGCGTGCCGCACGTACACAGCCACCTCCACGTCCGGGAACTCCTCCCGCAGGGGCGCCAGCACCGGCTCCAGCTCAGCGTGGCTCCGCTCCGACCACTCGGCCCGCATCTCCGGACCGACGACCATGGCGTCGTACCCCGAGTTGAGCCACCAGGCGTGGAGCACGACCAGCGCCGCGGACCGGGCGCGAGCCTCTTCGAAGGCGATCCGCAGAAGCGGCGACGCCTCGACCGGGTCCTGGACCGCAGCCGTGACCACAGCGTCCTCGCCGGGGGTCCAGCCCTCGGGGACGGAGACGACCGGCGCGTGGGCCCTGCCTGCGACGCTCTGGACGACCGACCCGGTGAGGGCGCGGTGCGCCCGGCTGAAGGCCCGGTGCTGCATGACCAGCTCCTGTCCCGAGGAGGTCGCGCGCACCAGGTCGTCGACCAGCCAGCCGTCGTCGACGAGCTCGCCGGTCACGGTCACGTCGCCGCCGGCCAGACGTCCGGCACGGTCCAGGGCCTCGTCGAGCGCAGCGCGGGCGTAGTCCAGGGCTCCGCCGTACACCGCGGCGTAGGCCTCGCCTGCAGGCAGCTGGAGCACGTGCACGAGGTGGACCGGGCGCCCGGTCCTGCGGGCCTCGGCGACGGCGTACTGCAGTGCGGACTCGCTGCCGTCGCTTCCGACGGCTACCACGATCGCGGTGGGTGGGGTGTTCATGAGGGTGTCCTCTCTCTGGTGATGTGGATGGCGCTCTCGGGCACGACCGCGACGGTGGTCGAGGCGCGCTCGAGCACGGCGAGGGCGCAGGACGCCGACAGGAAGCGGGCCCAGCCGTGGGCCTCGGTCCGTCCCACGACCACCAGCTCGGCGGCCGGGGCCTGGCCGAGCAGGCACTCGTCGACCAGGCCGCGCCCCAGCTGCAGGTCGAACGCGACGTCGGGGAACTTCTCGGCCAGTCCGGCGACCGACTCGGCCAGGAGCAGGCGCAGGTCCTCGTAGGCCGAGACCTCGGCCGCGTCGACCAACCCCGGGCGGCTTGCGGCGGCTGCGTCGAAGAAGCAGTGCAGCACCCGCAGCGGTACGCCGCGCAGCGAGGCATGGCGGAAGGCGAACTCGATGACCGGCACGGACGCAGCGGTCCCGTCGGCGCCCACCAGCACGCACGCCGACTCCGGGGTGCGTGCGTGCGGGCGGCACACGACGACGGGGCCGTGGGCGTGCCGGGCCACCGAGGCGCTCACCGAGCCCAGGACCAGGGTCGTCATCGGGCCGCGGCCGCGCGAGCCGACCACGACGAGGTGCGCGGACGTCGAGGCCTCGATCAGCGCGTCGCGGGCGTCGCGCTCCACCAGGTGACTTCGGACCTGGAGATCGGGCGCCTCGGAGAGAGCCACCTCCTGCGCGTGCCCGAGCGCAGCCTCGCTGGCCTCGTGGAGGGCGCGCACCAGCGTGGCGTGGTCGATGCCCTGGGTGTCGAGCCACGCGGTGTCGCGGAGGAGGACCGGCTCCACGGAGTGGAGGAGGTCGAGCGCGCGACCCTCCAGGCCGGCCTGCCGGGCGGCCCACCGGACGGCGCGCTCGGCGTGCTCGGACCCGTCGACGCCGACGACGATCGTCCCGGGCGGGATCTGCGTGCTCACGCCATCAGACTCGTCCGGCGCCCGGGCGCCGACCAGCGACCTCGGGCCCGAAGCCGTGGGACCAAGTGCCCTCCCTGACGGCCCCTCGCCGCCGGAGGATCGACCCATGCCCACCCTGAGCGTGCTGACCGCCCACGAGTGCGAGCGGCTCCTGCGCCGCAGCACGATCGGCCGTGTCGTCCTCGTGACGCCGCACGGACCGGAGATCTTCCCCGTGAACTACCTCGCGCAGGGAGGCGAGCTCGTGTTCCGTGTCGCCCCGGACAGCCAGCTGGTCCAGCACGCACACGGGGCCGAGGTGCTCTTCGAGGTCGACCACGTGGACGAGGAGCGCTGGCACGGGTGGAGCGTGGTGGCGCGCGGCCGCGCGCAGGTCGTCACCGAGCCGCTCGCGAACGCCGGACGCACCGCGCGGCCTTGGGTGGACGGCGACCGGCACTGCGAGGTCCGGCTCCAGTGGGACCGGCTCAGCGGCCGCAAGGTCGGGGTGGGCTGGGACACCGAGGCAGGGCTCTGGTCGCGGGCGGTGCAGGCGTGACCGCCACGGTCGAGGGTCTGGCTGCGGCCGACGTGCTCCTGGCCGACGGCTCGATCGCAGTCGTGCGTCCGCTGCGCCCGACCGACGGTGCGGCGCTGCACGACCTGCACGAGCGGGTGTCCGACGAGGCGATCCGGATGCGCTTCTTCACCGCGGCCCGGCACGCGGCACACACCTACGTCGACCACGTGCTGGCCGACCCGCACACCCTGGCTCTGGTGGCCGAGCAGCACGGGCGGGTGGTGGGGCTCGGCACCGCCGAGCCGATCGACCCGGACCGGTACGAGATCGCCTTCCTGGTCGCGGACGACGCGCGGGGGCTGGGTGTCGGCACCCTCCTGCTCGAGCACCTCGCCGCGGTTTCCGTCGCCCTGGGGATCACCAGCTTCGAGGCCGACGTCCTGGCCGAGAACCACGCGATGCTCACCGTCTTCCACGACGCCGGGTACACCCTCGACCGCACCTCCGACCTCGGAACGGTGACCCTCACCCTCGGGACCACGGCCTCCCGGTCGGCCACGACCCGTGCCGACACCCTGGAGTTCGCCGCCGAGGCGCGGTCCCTGGAGCCGTTGCTGCGCCCGAGGTCCGTCGCGGTGGTGGGGATCCGGTCGGACCAGACCGGGATCGGCGCGACCGTCCTCCGCTCGATCACGGCAGGCGGCTTCCGCGGAGAGGTCGCGGCGGTCCACCCCCGGTCGGCCGAGCTGTGCGGCGTACCGGCCTACCCGGGCCTGGTGGCCGTGCCGCACCCCGTGGACCTGGTCGTCATCTGCGTCCCCGCGACGGCGGTCAACGGGGTCCTGCTCGACGCGGCCGCCGCCGGTGTCCAGGCCGCTGTCGTCGTGTCGTCGGGCTTCGGCGAGCTCGGCGCCGAGGGCGCCCGGCTCCAGCACGAGCTCACGACCACCGCCCGCACCCACGGGATCCGGATGGTCGGCCCCAACTGCCTCGGGCTCCTCTGCAACGACCCGGAGGTCCGGCTCAACGCGACCTTCCACGACGCCGTCCCGCCGCCGGGTGGCCTGGCCGTGGCCAGCCAGTCCGGGGGCGTGGGCATCGTGATGATGGACCTGGCGCGCGAGCTCGACCTCGGCGTGCGCACCTTCGTCTCGCTCGGCAACAAGGGCGACGTCTCCAGCAACGACCTGCTGGCCGCGTGGTACGACGACCTGGACGTCTCTGCCGCTGCGCTCTACCTCGAGTCTTTCGGCAACGCGGCCAAGTTCGCGCGCTTCGCGCGCCGCTTCGCCGAGCGCAAGCCGCTGCTCGCCGTGGTCGGCGGACGGTCGGCCGGCGGCAGCCGTGCCGGGGCCTCGCACACCGCCGCGGCCGCCACTCCGGGTGTCGGCGTGGACGCGCTGTTCGCGCAGGCCGGGGTCATCGGCTGCCGGGATGCCGAGGAGCTGGCTCGCACCGCGCTGCTGTTGGCCCAGCAGCCTCTCCCGCAGGGACGTCGGCTCGCCATCCTCTCCAACGCCGGGGGCATGGGCGTGCTCGCGGCCGACGCCGCCGCCGAGGTCGGGCTCGACGTCCCCGAGTTCTCCGCCGGCCTGCGCGAGCGGCTGGCCGACCTGGTCCACGGGACCGCCGGTACCGGCAACCCCGTCGACGCGGGCGCGGGCGTGGCGGCCACCGAGCTGGGCCAGATGCTCGACGCGGTCCTGGCGTCCGGTGAGGTCGACGCCGTCCTGGTCGTGCCCGTCGCCACCGGTGTGACCGACGGGTCGGCGACGATGGCCGAGCTCGGTCGGGTCAGAGCGAGGCACCCGCAGCTCCCGGTCGTCGCGGTGCCGCTCGGGGGTCTCCCGACGGTGACCGGCGCCGACTGCCCGATCACCTGCTACCGGACGACGACCTCCGCGGTCCGCGCGCTCGGACGCGCGGTGACCTACGCCCAGTGGCTCTCCGTGGAGCGGTCCGAGCCGGTGCCGAGTCCGCCGGAGGAGGCGGCGCGGGTCCGGGCCAGGGCCCGAGAGCTGCTCGCCGGCCAGCCCGGGGGCCGCTGGCTCGCACCCGAGGAGGCCGCGGAGCTGCTCGAGCCCTACGGCGTGGCGCTGCTCGGCCGCACCGCCGGGTCGGCCACCGGCGCGGCGGACGCCGCGGCGGGGAGCTTCCCGGTGGCGATGAAGGTCGCCGATCCCGAGGTCGTGCACAAGACCGACCGTGGACTGGTGCGTATCGGCCTGCGCACCCGTGCCGACGTGCGGAGGGCCTTCCACGAGTTCTGCCAGGAGCTGCGGCACACGCCGCGGGTCCTGGTGCAGCCGATGGTGTCCGGCGTCGAGGTGGCGCTGGGCCTGGTCCGCGACCCCTCGCTCGGCGCCCTGGTCATGGTGGCGGCTGGAGGGGTCGCCACGGACGTGTGGGACGACCGCGCCTTCCTCGTCCCGCCGGTGGCGAGCTCCGACGCCGTACGCGCCCTGCGCTCGCTGCGGGTCTGGCCGCTGCTCGACGGCTTCCGCGGAGCACCCCCGAGCGACGTCGACGGACTCGTCAGCATGGTGGAGGCGCTGGGCCGGCTGGCGGTCGATCTCCCCGAGGTGGCCGAGCTGGACCTCAACCCGGTGCTGGTGGGGCCGGACGGCTGCGTCGTGGTCGACGTGAAGGTCCGCCTGTCGGCTCCGGTCGGGCCGGACGCTGCTGCCCCCCGTCAACTGCGTCGCGTGCCCTGACCGGAGCCACTCGCCGCGCTCAGCCGGCCGGATCCTCCACCGGCAGCGGCTGGAGGGCGGCGTCCAGGTCGACCACCCGGTCCACCAGGTCCAGGCCGACGTGGCCGTGGGTCATCCACAGCACCGAGCGGCTCCGCGGTCCAGTCAGCAGCTCGCGGGCCAGGACCTCTGCGGTCGCGTGGTCCAGGTGCGCGGTGGGCTCGTCCAGGACCAGCACGGGCTGGTCGGCGAGGCGGGAGCGGGCCACGGCGAGGCGGGCCCGCTCGCCGCCGGACAGACCGGAGTGCCCGTCGCCGAGCCAGGTGTCGAGCCCGTCCGGCAGGGCGTCGAGCCAGGATCCGAGGTGTGCCTGCCGGAGCGCGTCCTCGACCTCGTCGTCGGACGCCTCGGGCCGGGACAGACGCACGTTCTCCACGACGGTCGTGGCGAAGACGTGCGGGTCGTCGTCGACCAGACCCGTCAACCGGCGGACGTCGTCGAGCGCGAGCGAGCGCAGGTCGACCCCGCCGTGCCGCACCTCTCCGGAGACGGGGTCGAGGAATCGGAGCAGGAGCGCGGCCAGGGTGCTCTTCCCGGAGCCGGAGGCGCCGACCAGCCCGACGCGCTCGCCGGCGCCCAGTCGCAGCAAGCACTCGTGCGTCGCGGGCGCCACGGCGGTCCACTGCCCGCGCACCCGCTCCGTCTCCACGTCGTGGCTCTGCGGTGCGGGGCGGGCCACGGTGTCCCGCACGGCCGGCGAGGTCCGCTCGAGGGCGGCCAGCCGAGCGGTCGCGGCGTCCGTGCGCACCGACAGCGCGCCCGCCTCGGCGAGCGGGACCAGGGCGTCCGAGAGGGCCAGGGGGACCAACAGGAGGAAGGCCATCACGGGCCCGGACAGGGAGCCGGCGGCCACGTCGGGTCCGGTGAGGGCCGCGACGCCCGCGACGGCCAGCCCGGCGGCCAGGGCCGCCCAGGCCCGGGCCGCGCCGATCCACGTGCCGGCGGTCCGGGTGGCCCGGCCCAGCTCCTCGCTGAGCGCGGCGGTCTGGAGGACCACGGCGTACTCCGCCTGCCACATGCGCAGCTCCCTCGCCACCTGGGCCACGTCCACGACCTGGGTGGACAGCGCGGCGCGAGCCGCGACGGCAGCCCGCTCGGCGCGCGCCGCGCCGCGCCGGGAGATCAGGTAGGCACCGGCACCGGCGACCACGCAGTACGCCGCGACCACCATCGCCGCCCGCGGGTGCAGGAGCGCGCAGACCGCGACGAAGACCGCGGCCATCAGCGCCGAGCTCCGCACCGGCATCCGGACCCGCAGCTCGCGGTCGACCACGCTGTCGACGTCGTCGACCACCGAGGTCAGCAGGTCGCCGCGCCGGCGCCCGAGCCGACCCGGGACCAGCGGGACGACGGCGTCGTAGACCTCGACCCGCCTGCGGGCCAGGAGCCGCAGCGCCGCGTCGTGGGAGCCGAGGCGCTCGGCGTACCGCAGGACCGGGCGGGCCAGGCCGAAGGTGCGCACGCCGACGATGGCGACCAGCATCGTCAGGACCGCTGGGTGCGTGGAGGCCTGGACGATGAGCCAGCCGGCGGTGGCGGTGAGCGCGACGCCGGAGGCCGAGGCCAGCCCGCTGAGCAGGGTGCTGGTGGCGAAGCGGGGCGCGGGCAACGGTACGGCCAGCGGCGGCACGGCGGTCGCAGGCGCGCGCACCGCTCGGTCGGCCGGGACGACTGTGGTGCCCGGGATCGCCGAGGGCTCGGGTGCAGGCAGGTCGATGCGGTGGTCGGCCACCGCGACCAGCGCCGGGCGGTGGGCGACGACCACGACCGCCCCACGCTCGGCCAGGCTGACCAGGGTGTCGGTGATGACCTGCTCGGTCAGCTCGTCCAGGTGCGCGGTCGGCTCGTCGAGCAGCATCCACGGGCGGTCGGCCACGACCACCCGGGCCAGCGCGAGGCGCGCCCGCTCGCCGGCCGAGAGGGTGGTGCCGTCCTCGCCCAGCGGCGTGTCCAGCCCCTGCGGCAGGTCCCGGACCCGCTCCTCCAGCGCGACCTGGCGCAGCGCGGCCCACAGGGTGTCCCGGTCCGCGAACGGGTCGGCCAGGCGCAGGTTGTCGGCGATGCTGCCGGCCACGAAGTGCGGCCGCTGCGGCAGCCAGGCCACCTGGGCCTGCCACTGCGGGCCGCCCACCGGCCGGCCGTCGGCGGTGACCGTGCCGGCGGAGAGCGGCAGCAGCCCGGCGACGGCGTCGAGCAGGGTCGACTTCCCGCAGCCGGACGGGCCGGTCAGGACGGTGATGCCGGTCGGGGGGAGCTCGGCGTCGAGGCCGGCGACCGCGGGGCGGGTCCGGCCCGGATGGGTCACCGATACCCCGGCCAGCCGGAGGGGCGG
>CAZEPK010000098.1:0-14376 GCA_964514085.1 uncultured Nocardioides sp. | reverse complement strand
CGGTGGTGCCGATGCCGAGCTGCGGTTGCTGGGTCAGCAGGTCGGTGAACCATGTGGTCCCGCTCCGCTGGGCGCCGATGCCCAGCCACGACGGAGCCCCGGGGAGCGCGGAGCCTGACATGGGCGTCAGCCTAGGGGGCTGGTTAGGTTGGCCCCATGCCGGAGATCGATCCGAGCTTCACCGCCCTCCCCTACCGCGCGCTCGGCGCGGTGGCCCTCGACCGGGCACAGGAGCTGGGCGCCACCCATGCCGACTTCCGCTTCGAGCGGATCAAGCACCAGCAGCTCGGCGTCCGCGACGGCGTCCTCCAGACGGCGCTGGACGCTGATGACGTGGGCTTCGCGGTCCGGGTGATCCACCGCGGGTCGTGGGGCTTCGCGTCGGGCGTGGTGCTCACCACCGACGAGGCCCGGCGGGTGGCGGAGACGGCGATGACGGTGGCCGAGGTCGCGGCCCGGATGACCAGCAGCCCGGTCGAGATCGCTCCGGAGCCGGTCTACGCCGACGTCACCTGGGTGTCGTCGTACGACGTGGACCCGTTCAGCGTCCCGATCACGGACAAGGCCGCACTGCTCGTGGAGTGGACCGAGCGGCTGCGCCGGGGCGCGGCGGTCGACCACGCCACGGCCACCGTGGGCCAGGTGCTGGAGAACAAGTACTACGCCGACCTGGCCGGCACCGTCACCACCCAGCAGCGGGTCCGGGTCGACCCGGAGGTCTCCGCCATGGGGGCGGGCGCCGACACCTTCGACTCCATGCGGACCACCGCCTACCCGGTCGGCCGCGGCTGGGAGTACCTCACCGGCAACGACCTGCACGACTGGGACGCCGAGCTCGACCAGATCCCCGAGCTGCTGGCCGAGAAGCTGAAGGCCCCCACCGTGGAGGCCGGCCGCTACGACCTGGTCATCCACCCCTCGAACCTCTGGCTCACGATCCACGAGTCGATCGGGCACGCCACCGAGCTGGACCGGGCGCTGGGCTACGAGGCCAACTACGCCGGCACGTCGTTCGCGACCTACGACAAGCTCGGCACCCTGCAGTACGGCTCCGGCATCATGAACGTCACCGGCGACCGCACGGTCGAGCACGGCCTGTCCACCATCGGATACGACGACGAGGGCGTGCAGACCCAGAGCTGGGACATCGTCCGCGACGGCGTCCTGGTCGGCTACCAGCTCGACCGCCCCATGGGTCACATGAAGCCGGAGCTCAACGGCGGCCGCTCCAACGGCTGCGCCTTCGCCGACTCCTCGGGCCACATCCCCATCCAGCGCATGGCCAACGTGTCCCTGCAGCCGGCCGAGGACGGGCCGAGCACCGAGGAGCTGATCGCGGGGGTCGAGCACGGCCTCTACGTCGTGGGCGACCGGTCCTGGAGCATCGACATGCAGCGCTTCAACTTCCAGTTCACCGGCCAGCGGTTCTACAAGATCACCCACGGCGAGCTGACCGGACAGGTGCGCGACGTGGCCTACCAGGCCACCACCACCGACTTCTGGGGCGCGATGGAGGCGGTCGGCGGGCCGCAGACCTGGGAGCTCGGCGGGGCGTCGAACTGTGGCAAGGCCCAACCAGGGCAGGTGGCGCCGGTCAGCCACGGCTGCCCGAGCGCGCTCTTCCGCGACATCCGCATCCTCAACACCAGCCAGGAGTCCGGACGATGAGCCACCTGCACCCCCAGAGCCTGGTGGAGCACGCGCTGGCCGCCTCGATGGCCGACGACTGCGTGGCGATCGTGCGCGACGGCACCAGCGCGAACCTCCGCTGGGCCAACAACACGCTGACCACGAACGGCGTCATGCACGGCGTGCACGTCTCGATCGTCTCCTTCGTCCACCAGGCGGGCGGGGTCTCGGTCGGGTCGGTCACCGGCAGCGCCACCACCCAGGCCGAGGTCGACGAGCTGGTGCGGGCCGCCGACGCCGCCGCGCGCGCCGCCGCACCGGCGGAGGACGCGCAGGAGCTGGTCGCCGACCGGACCTCGCCCGACTGGGACGACGAGCCGGCCGACACCTCCATCCGGGTCTACGACGAGGTGGCCCCGGCCCTGGGCGAGGCGTTCGGGCGGGCCGGCGCGGGCCAGCGGGTCCTCTACGGCTTCGTCAACCACGAGGTGACCACGACGTACGTCGGGTCCACGCGCGGGGTGCGCCTGCGCCACGTGCAGCCGACGGGTCACTTCGCCTGCACCGGCAAGACCGCCGACCTGACCAACAGCGCGTGGGTCGGCCGCGCCACCCGCGACTTCAGCGACGTCGACCCGCTGGCCGCCGAGGCCGAGCTGGCGCAGCGCCTGGGCTGGGGCCAGCGCCGGGTCGACCTGGAGGCGGGCCGGTACGACACGATCATGCCGCCGACCGCCGTGGCCGACCTGATGGTCTACGCCTACTGGCTCGGCGGCGCGCGCGACGCCTGGGACGGCCAGTCCGTCTTCAGCCGGCACGGCGCCGGCACCCGCATCGGCGAGACGCTGACCCGGCCGGAGGTGACCCTGTACTCCGACCCCACGGAGCCGGGGCTGGAGTGCACGCCGTTCACGGTGGCCGGCGCGTCGTCCAACGAGAGCTCGGTCTTCGACAACGGGCTGGGGCTCGGGCGCACCGACTGGATCCGGGGCGGCGAGCTGACGGCGCTGCGCCAGACCAGGCACACCGCTCAGATGACCCAGCAGCCGGTGACCCCTGCCGTCGACAACCTCGTCCTCGAGGTCGACGGCGCGTCCGGCTCGGTGGAGGATCTCATCGCCGGCGTGGAGCGCGGACTGCTGCTGACCTGCCTCTGGTACATCCGGGTGGTGGACCCGCAGACCGCCCTGCTCACCGGGCTGACCCGCGACGGCGTCTACCTGGTCGAGGGCGGCGAGATCACCGGAGCGGTCAACAACTTCCGCTGGAACGAGAGCCCGGTGGACCTGCTGCGCCGCTTCTCCCACGCCTCGGCCACGGTCCCGAGCTTCAGCCGGGAGTGGGGCGACGACTACTTCTCCCGCACCGCGACCCCCGCGCTGCGGATCCCGGACTTCAACATGTCGAGCGTCTCCCCGGCCAACTGAGGGCCTGATCGACCCCTCCGGCACACCCGCGGCACACCGGCGCGGGACCACCGCCAGCGGCCTCGACCGGCGTAGGTTCGGACCATGGAGGCATCCACGGACGAGAGCACTGAGCAGCGGGCGCAGCACGAGACGCTCCACCCGCTCGACGAGCCGCCGACCCAGCCGATCCAGCGCGAGACCCCCGAGCCGGTGGTCACCCGCCGCGGTCGCGGCCTCGGCGCCAACCGGCACCTGGGCAGCATGCTGCTGTCCCTCCTCGGGGTCCTCGGCGCCTACGGCGCCGTCGACTACGGCTTCTACCGCTCGCTGGGCGACGGGCTGACGGTCTACCAGGGCGGCGAGCTCTCCGACCGGGCCATGATCGCGGCCGCCGTCGCGGCCGGCTGCCTGTTCGTGGCGGCCGCTGCCGGGCGCATCTCTGCCCTCGGACCGCTGCTCGCCGGGCTGGTGCTCGGCGCGGGTCCGTGCGCGTGGATCGTGCTGGACCGCGCGTCGTACGTCGCCCGGGCCAACGACATCCCCGAGCTGTGGAACCACACCAGCTTCGGCCTGGTGGGCGCCGCCACCGTGCTCTACACGACCGTGGCCGGCGCACTGCTGGGCGCTGCGGTCGCTGGCCGCTGGCGCCGTCCGGCCCCCACGGCCTGACCCTCGCTCCGGGACGTCGGCGACGACCCGGTCGGGGCACCTACCCGAGGTTGCGCGAGTGCCGTGACCTGCGGTCCTCGACGACGTAGGGTCCGGCGCATGAGTCCTCGTCGCGCGGCCGGCATCCTGGCCGTCCTCTCCCTCAGCCTGCTCGGCCTCGCCGTGCCTGGCGTCGTGCCGTCCGCCCAGGCGGTGACCGGCAGCCCGCCCGTCACCGCCTCCGACGCGGTCTCCGTCTACGCCGGGTCCTTCACCGTCTTCGAGCCGCTCAGCAACGACACCGACCCCGACGGCGACCAGCTGGCCGTGTGCCGGTTCGACTCCGGTCAGGCCCGGGGACTCCTCCTCGAGACGTCCGAGGACCAGGTCGGCATCGGGGTCCGGCCCAAGGTCGAGCCCGGGGTGTACACGGTGACCTACTACGCCTGCGACTTCAGCTACCTCACGCCCGGCACCGTGACCGTCACCGTGCTGAAGCACCCGGACGTCAAGGTGACCAAGGTGCCCGGGCGCCCCGGCCGCCTCCGCGTGACCAATCCCGCCGACTTCAAGATCCGGTTCCTCTGGGGCTCAGCCCAGGCGTCGCGACCCGAAGGCAACGTGTCCGTCGCCAAGCACTCCTCCACGGTGATCACGGTGCGCAGCGAGAAGATCATCTGGGTCGCCTACAACCGCAGGATCGGGCTCATCGACCAGGGCCGGGTCTCGGGCATCGACGTGCGACGGGCCAGCGCCGCACCTGTCACCCTCCCCGACGTGTCGGCGGACGCGCTGAAGGCGTGGGCGGACCGATGAGGAGGATCCTCGGCGCCGCCCTGACGTGCGTGCTGGTGATGGGGAGCACCGCGGCGGCGGTGGCCGCGACGGGCTCGCCCCCGATGACCGCCCCCGACTCGGTGACGATCCGCGCCGGCGAGCCCAGCCAGGTCGACGTCACGGCCAACGACAGCGATCCGGATGGTGACGAGGTCGCGGTGTGCCGTCTCGGACCGCTGCCCCGAGCCCTGCGGGACACGCAGATCTCGAACGGCACGCTCTACGTGTTCCCCACCCGACGGGCCCACGGCACCTACCGGATCACCTACTACGCCTGCGACCAGAGCTACCTGACGGCGGGCACCCTGACCCTCGAGGTGCGGCCCGCTGGACCGACGTTCGACATCCGCCCGCTCGACGGGCGCGACGACGGCACGGTCCGGCTCGCGCTCGTCAACACCTACAAGCACGCGACGTTCCGCTGCGAGTGGGACGACAACCGGGGGAACCACGAGGTCAGCGTGGCGCCACGCAGCAGGAAGGTCGTCGTGGTGCACGCGACGTCGTTCTCGATCGGCTGCGAAGGTGCCCACAGCGCAGTGGGCGCCAGCTTCGCCAAGGGTCGACGCCTGCCCACCCCGCACGGCACCTGACTACTCGGCGAAGGCCTCCAGCGGCGGGCAGGCGCAGACCAGGTTGCGGTCACCGTAGGCCTGGTCGATCCGGCCCACGGGCGGCCAGTACTTGTCGGGGTCCACGCCGGTCGGGAAGACGGCCAGGTCGCGGTCGTAGGCGCGGTCCCACTCACCGACCAGCGCCCGCGTGGTGTGCGGGGCGCCGCGCAGCGGTGAGTCCTCGGCGCTCCACTCCCCCGCCGCGACGCGGTCGATCTCGCCCTTGATGGCGATCATCGCCTCGCAGAAGCGGTCGATCTCGGCCAGGTCCTCGGACTCGGTCGGCTCGACCATCAGGGTGCCCGCCACCGGGAAGGACATCGTCGGCGCGTGGAAGCCGTAGTCGACCAGCCGCTTTGCCACGTCGTCGACGGTCACGCCCGTGTCCTTGGTGAGCCCGCGGACGTCGAGGATGCACTCGTGCGCGACCAGGCCGCCGTGGCCGCGGTAGAGCACCGGGAAGTGCTCCCCCAGCCGCGCCGCCACGTAGTTGGCGCTGAGCACCGCCGCAGCGGTGGCCCTGGTCAGGCCGGCCCCACCCATCAGCCGGATGTAGGCCCAGGAGATCGGCAGGATGCCCGCCGAGCCGTACGGCGCGGCGCTGATCGGGCCGATGCCCTCGCGCTTCTCGGCGTCGGGGTGCATCCCGTGGGAGGGCAGGTACGGCGCCAGGTGGGCGCGCACCGCCACCGGACCCACGCCGGGTCCACCACCGCCGTGGGGGATGCAGAAGGTCTTGTGGAGGTTCAGGTGCGACACGTCGCCGCCGAACTCCCCCGGCCGGGCGTAGCCGAGCAGGGCGTTGAGGTTCGCGCCGTCGACGTAGACCTGGCCGCCGTGCTCGTGCACCACCGAGCACAGCTCGGTGATCGAGTCCTCGTAGGCGCCGTGGGTCGAGGGGTAGGTCACCATGATCGCGGCCAGGTCCTCGCGGTGGGCCGCGCACTGGGCCCGGAGGTCCTCGAGGTCCACGCCGCCGTCCTCTCCCGACTTGACCACCACGACACGCATGCCGGCCATCACCGCCGAGGCGGCGTTGGTGCCGTGGGCCGAGGACGGGATCAGGCAGACGTCACGACCGGTGTCGCCGTTGGCCCGGTGGTAGCCGCGGATGGCGAGCAGGCCGGCCAGCTCGCCCTGCGAGCCGGCGTTCGGCTGGATGGAGACCCGGTCGTAGCCGGTCACCTCCGCCAGCCACCCCTCGAGCTGGGCCACCAGGGCGTGGTAGCCCGCGGCGTCCTCGGCGGGCGCGAAGGGGTGCAGGTCGGCGAAGCCGGGCAGCGAGACCGGCTCCATCTCGGTGGTGGCGTTGAGCTTCATGGTGCAGGAGCCCAGCGGGATCATGCCGCGGTCGAGGGCGTAGTCGCGGGCCGAGAGCCGGCGCAGGTAGCGCAGCATCTGGGTCTCGCTGTGGTGGGCGCTGAACACCTCGTGGGTGAGGTACGGCGTGGTGCGTCGCAGCTCGTCGGGCATGCCGTCGCCGGTGGCCTGGTCGACCGCGTCGAGGTCGGTGCCGGTCAGGCCGAAGGCCTCCAACACCCGGGTCAGCGTGTCCTTGGTCGTGGCCTCGGAGGTGGTGATGCCGACCGTGTCGGCGTCCACGAGCCTCAGCTGGATACCGCGCTCGTGCGCGGCGGCCACGACCTCGTCGGCCCGGCCGGGCACCCGCACGGTGAGGGTGTCGAAGAACTTCTCGCGGGGGACGTCCACCCCGCCGCCGCGCAGGGCGGCGGCCAGGACGGCGGCGTAGCGATGGGTGCGCGCCGCGATCGCGCGCAGGCCCTCGGGACCGTGGTAGACGGCGTACATCGAGGCGACCACGGCCAGCAGGACCTGCGCGGTGCAGATGTTGGAGGTGGCCTTGTCGCGGCGGATGTGCTGCTCGCGGGTCTGCAGCGCCAGGCGGTAGGCCGGACGGCCCTCGGCGTCGACCGAGACCCCGACCAGGCGACCGGGCAGGTGCCGCTCCAGTCCGGCGGCGACCGCCATGTAGCCGGCGTGCGGGCCGCCGTAGAAGAGCGGGACGCCGAAGCGCTGGCTGGAGCCGACCACCACGTCGGCGCCCAGGGCGCCGGGCGCCTCGAGCAGCGTCAGGGCCAGCAGGTCGGCCGCCACGACGAGCATGCCGCCGCGCGCGGAGACGTCCTCGGCCAGCTCCCGCGGGTCCAGGAGCCGGCCCGAGGCGCCGGGGTACTGCAGCAGCACGCCGCTCACGTCTCCGGCCGGGAGCCCCTCGGCCAGGTCGGCGACCACCACCTCGATGCCCATCGCCTCGGCGCGGGTCCGGACCACCTCGATGGTCTGCGGCAGCGCGTCGCTGTCGACCACGAACGGCCCGGTGGCCTTGCGGTTCGCCCGACGCACCAGCGTCATGGCCTCGGCCGCCGCGGTGCCCTCGTCGAGCAGGCTGGCGTTGGCGGTGGGCAGGCCGGTCAGGTCGCCGATCACGGTCTGGAAGTTGATGAGGGCCTCGAGCCGGCCCTGGGAGATCTCAGGCTGGTAGGGCGTGTACGCGGTGTACCAGCTGGGGTCCTCCAGCACGTTGCGGCGGATCACCGGCGGCGTGATCGTCGCGTGGTAGCCCAGGCCGATCATCGGCTCCGCGGGGTTGTTCTGCGCGGCGATCTCCCGCAGCTCGCGCGCCACGGCGTCCTCGGTGCGGGCCGCCGGCAGGTCCAGCTCGGCGCCGGCGCGGATGCCGCCGGGCACGGCAGCGTCCATGAGGGCCTCGAGCGAGCCGAAGCCGAGCCTGGCGAGCATCGCGTCGATGTCCTCGGGCCGCAGCCCGATGTGGCGGTCGACGAACGGCAGGGCGGCGTCGAGGTCGACGAGCGAGGGGTGGTCTGACACGGGGTGGGCTCCTCAGGACGGGTGCGTCGGGTGCCCTCCCCCTCTGTCACCCCCACCATGGGTGGCTCCAGAGTTGCCTGGCCCGCGCGGTCCTGGCGCCTGAGAGGTTCCGGGGAGGAATTGCCCCTTCGGCGCTCCGGCCAGCCCTGGTGCGGCTGCTCGGAGACTCTCCCGTGCGGGATGGTCAGCGTGGCTCAGCCTACCGGGCCGATCCCAGGTTGGCTGGATCGGCGCCGGACTCGGCCCGGTGCGTCGTGCGTCGGCCGGGTCAGCCGGCGGTGCGTGCGGCCCGGCGGGCGGCGAGCTCGTCGCCCGCGGTCGGCTCGGCGTCCTCGACGGTGCGCTCGCTCGGCAGGTCGGCCAGCGTGCCCTCGATCTCGCGCCAGACGCCGCCGATGGCGATGCCGAAGACGCCCTGCCCGCCCTGGAGCAGGTCGATGACCTCCTCGTTGTTGGTGCACTCGTAGACCGAGGCGCCGTCGCTCATCAGGGTCACGCGGGTGAGGTCGTCGGTGCCGCGCTCACGCAGGAACTGCACGGCGGTGCGGATGTTCTGCAGCGAGATGCCGGCGTCGAGCAGCCGCTTGATGACCTTGAGGATCAGGATGTCGCGGAAGGAGTACAGCCGCTGCGAGCCCGAGCCCGAGGCCCCGCGGACGGTCGGCTCGACCAGCCCGGTGCGCGCCCAGTAGTCCAGCTGGCGGTAGGTGATCCCCGCGGCGTTGCACGCGGTGGGGCCGCGGTAGCCCTGGTCGCTGGGCAGCGGCGAGACGTCGTCGGTGAACAGCAGACCCTGCTCCTCGGCGGCCTCGACCGCCAGCTCGACGTCGACGGTGTCACGAAGCTCGGCGGGCTTGTCCTGCTCGTTCACGCGTTCTCCTCAGCGGGGTCCGGTCCTCGTTCAGGGTAGTCCGCCGGTGGCGGACGTGCTGCCGCAACCACAACGGTGGAGTTACAACGAGGACAGTTCACGGTACGGCGACCCCCGGGGCGGGTCAACGACCGACACCCGGTGTGTCTGACCCTCATGTGGAGGCTGAGGGTTCGCCGCGGCGGTACGCGGCGGTAGTCCGTGACGTTCCGGCCCCTGCTGCGCATGTCCAAGGGCCGCAAGGTCGCGGACTACCCCGGCCTTGAAGCCCTTCTGGCACAGCTCGGCGCGCCGGACCGGCTCGGACGCTGTCTTGTCCACGCCCCGACGCGACCGCACCACGGGCAGAGCCGCGGGCGTGGAGAAGCAGTGGCCGAGACGGTCCGTCAGAGCGCGCCGAGCACGCGGCGACGAAGTCGCCGCCATGTCACAGCGACTCGAAGTCCTCGGGGGTGACCTGGTCGAGGAACTCGCGGAACTTCTCGACCTCGTCCTCCTGCTCGGCCGGGACGGCGAGGCCGGCCTCGTCGAGGACCTCCTCGGCGCAGAAGATGCGCGAGCCGGTGCGCAGGGCCAGGGCGATGGAGTCCGAGGGACGGGCGCTGACCTCGGCGCCGGAGCCGAAGACCAAGGTGGCGAAGAAGACGCCGTCCTTGACCTCGGTGATGCGGACCTCGTCGAGCTCGTTGCCGGTGGCCTCGAGCACGTCCTTCAAGAGGTCGTGGGTCAGCGGGCGCGGGGGTACGACGCCCTGCTGGGCGAAGGCGATGGCCGTGGCCTCGACCGCACCGATCCAGATGGGGAGGTACCGCTCGCCCGTCACCTCGCGCAGGAGCACGATCGGCTGGTTCGACGGCATCTCGACCCGGACGCCCATCACATCCACTTCGCGCACACCACAACCCTACCCCCGGGTCCAGAACCCCTGCGGGGGCACCGAGCCCCACACTTCTGGGTCAGTCCCTGAACTTCTGGGCCGTTGCAGTGGCCGAGAAGCTCAGCGATCCCAGGTGAACCTGGGATCCCTCCCAGTGCGCGCCCGGGCTCGCGAGGGTGGGAGTTCAGAGCTTGCGCAGGCCCGACTTCACCAGCGTGGCGTGCAGGCGCACGGAGAGGGCGGCGAGCTGGGAGACGGTGTCCTCCCGGCGGGCGGAGGCGGCCGGGTCCGAGGCGCGGCGCTGCGGCGCCAGGACCTGCTCGACCAGGCCCACCTCGCGGTCGGCGGAGGTCTTGTAGGCCCGCAGGTGCCGCGGCTCGAGGCCGAACTCGGCGAGCTCGCGGGCGGTGGTGCAGATGACCAGGGCGTCGGAGTCGTAGTGACCGGTGCCGCGGCGGGCGACGACCAGGCCGTACTGCTCGAGCTGGTCGAGGAGCTCCTCGGTGATCTCGGCGATCTTGACCAGCTCGCGCCGCGAGAGCCGCAGGTCGTCGTGGCGGCGGAACGACTCGGGGCTGGGCAGCCCGTCCGCGGAGAGCGCCACGTCGGGCACCGTCAGGGTCAGCGCCACCAGCGGCGGCGGCTCCAGGCCGCGGTCGATGGCGTCGAGGATATCCACGATGCGGGCCAGCGGCTGGTGGTGGTCGCGCTGCAGCACCAGGGCGTAGCGCAGCCGCTCGACGTCGGCGAAGGAGAACTTGCGGTAGCCGGACGACGTCCGCTCCGGGGTGACGATCCCCTTCTCCTCGAGGAAGCGGATCTTGGGGATCGAGATCGACGGGAAGTCCTCGTGGAGCAGGTCGAGGACCTCACCGATGTTCATCCGGGCGGTGGAGTCACCCGAGGCAGCGGACGCGCTGGGCACGGACTCCGACCCCATCTGCGGCTCAGTGCCCCTCGTGCCCGGAGAAGAAGACGAGACGGTACTTGCCGATCTGGACCTCGTCGCTGTCGGTCAGCTGGACGGTGTCGATCCGGTCGCGGTTGACGTAGGTGCCGTTCAGGGAGCCGACGTCGCTCACCGTGAAGGTGTCGCCGGTGCGGTGGAACTCCGCGTGCTGGCGCGAGACGGTCACGTCGTCGAGGAAGATCTGGCTGTCGGGGTGGCGGCCGGCCCGCACGACGTCCTCGTCGAGCAGGAAGCGCGAGCCCGAGCCCGGCCCACGCTGGACCACCAGCAGCGCGTGGCCGGTCGGCAGCGCGTCGACCGCGGCGGCGTCGACGGGGTTGAGCGCCCGGTCGCCGGTCTCGGTCTTGCTGGGGTCGCCGGCGCCGCCGAGCTGGATGGTGGCGGTGGTCTCCCCCACCGGCTCGCCGGGGACCACGGGGCTGACGGTGGTGGGGGCGTCGTCGGTCGGGCTGGCCGGGCTGACGAGCCGGGCGCCGCACTGCGAGCAGAACCGCGCGTCGTCCGGGTTCCTGTTCCCGCAGTTGTTGCAGAACGGCACCGCGTGCTCCCTCCGTCGTCGTCGTGGTGGCCCGGGGCTCGAACCCTCAGGTTGAGGGTGAGCCCACCGGTCCGCCGAACCTATCAGCCGTCCGGGTGGGTGCAAGGGGAACGGCCCCGCTCGTCCCACGGGCCGTCGCGCACCCCTGGAGGGCGCGGTCCGGACGGGCCGGACCGCACCGTCCGGGTCAGCCGTTGAGCGAGGCCTCGTACGCCGCCGCGTCGAGCAGGCCCTCGAGCTGGGAGGCGTCGCTGGGGACGACCTCGAAGAGCCAGCCGCCGCCGTACGGGTCGTTGTTGACCAGCTCCGGGGTGGCGTCGAGGGCCTCGTTGCGGGCCACGATCTCGCCCGAGACCGGGGCGTAGACGTCGCTCACGGACTTGGTGGACTCCAGCTCGCCGCAGGTCGAGCCCGCCTCCACCTGGTCGCCGAGCTCGGGCAGCGAGACGTAGACGATGTCGCCGAGCTGGTCCTGGGCGTAGTGGGTGATCCCGACGCGCACCGAGCCGTCGTGCTCCCCCGGCTGGCGCAGCCACTCGTGCTCGCTGGTGTAGGTCAGGTCGTCGGGGTACAACGCAGGCTCCTCGTGGGTGGGGGCATCGGGAAGGTGGGTCGTCGGGAACGTTACTGCTGGGCCTGCGCCACGTCAGCCTCGACCGGGTCCCTCACGGTGTCGATGTCGAGGCTGGCCACGTCGTCGAAGGTCAGCTCGGCGCCGTCCTCGGCGAACTGGTCCTGCGGTCCCTCGGGGAAGCGCAGGGCGTTGACCAGGTTGTCGGGCGGTCCGATCACGTCGACGGTGTACGGCGCCTCCAGGAGGCGGCCGTCGACCAGCAGGCCGCCGGAGCCCGCCTCGAACGAGGTCTGCGCGACCACCCGGACCTTGCCGTTGACCTGCATGGCCTCGGCCCCGGCGCTGCGCAGCGCCTGGACCATGTCGATGAAGGGACCGACGCCGACCTCGTCCGGGGCGCCGTCGATGGTGATCGTCACGCCGGGGCCTCGGACCGGCACGGTGCCGGCCAGGACGCTGAGCACCTGGGCCTGCTGGCGCGCCTGCTCCAGCGCGGCCTGCCGGGAGCGGGTGTCGGACTGCAGGTCGTCGCGGGTGGCCTCGAGGCGCTGCACCTCGCTCTGGGCGCGCTGGGTGGTGCCGGCCAGGCCGTTGAGGATGTCGATGAGGTCCTGCTCGCGCAGCCCGGCGTAGGCGTTGTCGACGTGGTTGGCCCGGACCTGGGTCACGCCGGCGAACCCGACCAGCGCCAGCAGGACCGCCACCACCACCTGCACGCGGGTGGGGCGGCGGAAGGCCCGCCACAGCCGGCTGCGCGCGTCGTCGTGCGGCTCCTGGGGCCGGTCCACTCGCCCGAGGGCGGCGCTCGTCGCGTCGTCGCGCTCCGCGTGACTCCCCGAGGGGGGCTGCGCGGTGCGCACGGGCGGCTCGGGCTCAGGCATGGAAGAGGTGCCGCCGGATGGCGGCCACGTTGGAGAAGATCCGGATCCCGAGGACCACGATGACGCCGGTCGACAGCTGCCCGCCGACCCCGAGCTGGTCACCGAGGAAGACGATGCCCGAGGCGATCACCACGTTGCTGATGAAGGAGATGACGAAGACCTTGTCGTCGAAGATCCCGTCGAGGTAGGCGCGCAGCCCGCCGAACACGGCGTCGAGCGCCGCGACCACGGCGATCGGGAGGTACGGGTCGAGGGCCTCGGGCACGGCCGGGCGCAGCACCAGCCCGAGGACGATGCCCACGACGAGACCCAGCACGGCGATCACGGGGCGTCCTCCTGGTTGTCTTCGCCACCCTGCCCGGCGTACCGCAGCGCCAGCTGGCTCTCGGGAGCCGACGGGAGCAGGAGCTCGGGCTCATTGTGCCGGTCGACCACGAAACCGAACTGCTCGGCCAGCGCCTGGAAGTCCGCACCCGACGTCGTGGCCCGCAGCCGGCTGTCCAGGTCGGAGGGCCCGATGGCCGAGATGACGTACGGCGGCGTGAGCGGCGCCCGGTTGACCTGGACCGAGACGTTGGAGTTCACGATCGCCGAGATGGTGCTGAGCCGGCGCCCGTTGACGGCGATCGCCTCGGCCCCGGCCCGCCACAGCCCGTTGACCAGCAGGCGCAGGTCGGTCGCGCGCACCCGGCCGTCCGCGTCGCCGTCGGGGTTGTCGGACACGGTGACCCGCAGGCCCGGGCCCTGGACCGCCACGAAGCCGGTGCTCAGCTGCAGGGTGCGCAGGTCCACGGTGGCTTGCGCGAGCTGGCGCTGGACCCGGGCGCTGGTGGAGCTGAGCGAGTCGGTCTGGGCCCGCAGGGCCTTGAGCCGCTCCCGCAGGGTGCGGACCTCCTGCTGGCGCTGGTCGATGCGCTCGAGCAGGGCGTCCCGGCTGGCCTCCTCCACGTCGGCGTTGCGGGCCGTCTGCACGGCCGCCAGCGCGATGAGCAGCCCGAACAGCACGGTCACCACCACGGCCCCGAGCAGCGGCGTGCGGTGTGCGGGCGTCCGCGCGTCCCCCGCCGTGGCCCGGCGCCGGGCCGCCTGGACGTAGTCCTCGTCGACCGCCTCGCGGGTCACCAGGGTGAGCAGCGGCATGGTGACGCGGTCCGGCAGGGGCGCGCCGGTGCGCTCCTCCGCGCTCGTCGTGGGCGGCTCGGCCACGGGGGTCCTCACCGCTCCCGCGCCGACGCCTTGCGGGGCTCGGTGGTCGCGAGCAGCTTGTAGACCTGCCACGCGTAGAGGATCCCGGCCCACCAGTACAGACCCACGCCCCAGAAGGCGAAGGCCCAGCCGAACACCTCGGCCAGGCGGGCCACCACGCCGTCCCCGTCACCGAGCAGGAGCAGCGGGAAGGCGTAGAGCAGGTTGAACGTCGCGGCCTTGCCCAGGAAGTGCACCGGCAGCGAGCTGTAGCCCCGGGTGCGCAGCAGCGGCACCAGCCCCCACATCAGGGCGTCGCGCAGCGGCAGGGAGACCGCCAGCCACCACGGGATGACGTCGCGCAGGGCCAGCCCCACCACCACGGCGAGGATGTAGAGCCGGTCCGCGACCGGGTCCAGGATCTGTCCCACGATCGTCTGCTGGTCCAGCTTGCGGGCCAACCAGCCGTCGGCGTAGTCGGTGGCTCCCGAGA
>CAZEPK010000097.1:0-14464 GCA_964514085.1 uncultured Nocardioides sp. | reverse complement strand
CCATCGTTATCACGTCGGGCTTGTGCTTTACAGCGAGCTCGACGGCCTCAAGGCGCGCCTCGGCGCCTGAGCCGCGGCACGCGGCAGCACCAGACGGCACAAGGCCGGGTCGGAGACCGACCCGGCCTTGTTGCGTCTCGCGTCCCCCTCAGGGGCGATGGCGTGGGGGGCCACCTGCTGCGATAGTCAGGATGCCCGGCGCCGGGAGTGCATGTGGGGGGCTCCCGGCGCCAGGACATTTCCTGACGAAGTCTCGTACGCGGTGGGGGCCTGTCGAGGACAGGGACGCGCCGAGGCTGTGTTGACGACTATATGGCAAGATCTGGCAACTGTCACAGGACGTCCAGACATTTGGGCGCGACTGTAGGGGCCGGGTCCCCCACCCGGCCCTCGCGACGAGCTGTTCAGCTAGGTGGTCAGCAGCACCAACCGCCACCGGTGCGGGAGGACAGTGCGTGGCCGCCGGCGTTCGCAGGGGCCTGGCTCAGGCCGAGCACGCTCAGGACAGCGACGACGCTGGCCAGGGCGAGACGGAGAGAGGTGTGCTTCATGGGGTGACTCCTCGCGTCAGGTGGCGGGACCTTCCCGCCGGTTGAGTCAGTGGCTAGGCAACCGGATCCCAGCAGCCCCACGCGTCACCAAATTCGGTGACTTGACCAATTTGGCGGCAAATCCAGGCAAGATGTGCTCATGAGTCCTGAGCTGGCCCACCAGCTGACCGCGCTCGATCCGGCCGTCCTCGGCGGCCGCCTCAAGTCAGCCCGCGTCGCCGCGGGGCTCACCCAGCCCGAGCTCGCCGGCCCCGACGCCTCGGTCGCCTACCTCTCCCGCATCGAGAGCGGCCAGCGCCGCGCGGGCGCGGACCTGCTCCAGACCCTGGCCACCCGGCTCGGGGTCACCCTCGACTACCTCGTGCACGGGGAGGGCTGGGAGGACGCCGGCCGCCTCGAGCTCCAGCTGGACCACGCCGAGCTCTCCCTGGCCGGCGGCGAGGCCGCCACCGCCCTCGAGCAGGCCCGCGAGTCCCTCGGCTCCCCCGGCCTGCAGAGCGTCACCGGCGGCATCATCCGGGCCCGCTACGTCGAGGCAGCGGCGCTCGACGCGCTGGGCGAGGCCGGCGCGGTGAGCGCCTTCCAGCGACTGCTCAACGACGCGCCCGACGCGACCACCCGGCTCAAGAGCGCCACCGCCCTGTGCCGGATCTGGCGGGAGGAGGGCCAGCTCGAGCGGGCCATCGCCTGCGCCCAGACCCAGCTCAGCACGGTCCCGGCCAGCGAGGTCGGCACCGAGGAGGGCATCCGGCTCTCGGTCACCCTGGCCGCCGCGCTGTTCCTGGCCGGCCGCACGGTCGAGGCCGCCGAGCTGTGCGACCGCGCCATCGAGGAGTCCGAGCGGCTGAGCTCGCCCGTGGCCCGCGCCTCGGCGTACTGGAACGCCAGCATGATCCGCTCCGAGGCCGGCGACATCCCCGAGGCGCTCACCATGGCCAAGCGGGCCCTGCACCTGCTCGAGAACACCGAGCGCGTCCGCGACGTAGGGCGCCTGCGCACCACGATGGTCGCCATGATGCTGCGCGCCGACCCGCCCCGGCTCGCCGACGCCCAGGCCCAGCTGCGCCGCGCGGAGGCGGAGCTCGACTGGAGCGCGACCTCCCCCGCGGACCGCGCCCGGCACGAGTTCGTGCAGGCGCAGGCGCTCTACATCGCCGGCGACGCCGAGGCGGCGCACGAGCGCGGCCTGGTGGTCCTCGAGACCTGCGGCACCGAGCTGCCCCTGCTCAGTGTCGACACCATGACCCTGCTGGGCCAGGTCGCCTGGAGCACGGGTGACCGCGACGGCGCCAAGGAGTGGTACCGCCGCGCGATCAGCACCCTCACCGGTGTGGGCGCCGACCGCGAGGCGGCCCAGGTCTGGTTCGAGCTCGGCACCCTGGCGGCCGAGGCCGGCCTGGTCCCCGAGTCGGCCGACGCCTTCCGCCGGGCGGCCGCCTCGGCCGGCCTCCACGCGCGGCTGCCTGTCGTCAACACCCCGCCGACGACCGCGCCGCGCTCCACCCCGGACCAGGTGCCCGCCGGCCGCATGCCGGTGATCGCTCCGCCGGCCAGCGTCCCGCGGACCACCCCGCCGCAGTCACCGCACGGGCGGGTCTGACGCCGTCCGGAGGCTCGCCCTCACCCCCGCCCGCACCGACCGAGGTGTGGGATCATCGACGTTGCGTGTGCTGCGACCGTCGAGAGGTGGTGAGTCATGCCGGGCTACGGCTCCGAGGAGCGCGCCCTCTTCGAGGATGACGCCACCAAGCTCTACGAAGAGGTCTGCCAGCGCGGGCTGATCGCCTCCTCCGACTACCGCATCGCCGACGACGGCGAGCTGCGCAGGGCCTTCGACCTGCTGGTCGACATGGGGCTCGTCGTCTACGACAGCGAGCAGGACGGTTGGGCGCCCGAGGACCCGACGTCGGTCCAGTCCCGCATCGTCTCGCCCCTGAGCCAGGAGGCGGCCAAGCTCCTCTCCGAGTCCTCGCAGTGGTCTGCGGCTTTCGGCAACCTGGCCCAGAGCTGGCGCCGGGCACCCCAGTCCTCGGCCCGCGGGCCCTTCACCTACCTGCGCAACGTCGAGCTCATCAACAGCGTCCTGGATCAGTTGCTGGCCGAGTGCGAGGAGGAGCTGCTCACCGCGCAGCCCGAGGCCGGGCGGGACCCGCGCTTCCTGGCCAAGGCCGCGCTGCGCGACATCGAGGTCCTCGAGCGGGGCATCTCCATGCGCACGCTCTACCAGCACAGCTCCCGGCGCAGCTCGGTCACGCACAAGTACGTCGCCGCCGTGACCGCTCGCGGCGCCGAGGTGCGCACCCTCGACGAGTTCTTCAAGCGGATGATCGTCGTGGACCGGCGGGTGGCGGTGATCCCCAACCGCGACGAGGTGTCCGTCGCGGTCGTGGTGCGCGAGCCGGCCGTGGTGGCCTTCCTCGTCGACGTGTTCGAGCGCTCCTGGGAGCGCGGCCGGCCGTTCACCAACCGGGACAGCTCGCTGCTGCGCGACATCGCCGCAGAGCAGCGGGCGATGACGATGCGGATGCTGATCGAGGGCCACAGCGACCCGGTGAGCGCCAAGCGGCTCGGCGTCAGCCCGCGGACCTACGCCGGCTACGTGGCCGACCTGAAGACCGACTACGACGCGCAGACCCGGTTCCAGCTCGGCTACACGATGGGCCGACGCGGCATCTCGGGCCAGGAGGACATCGAGGACGATCCGGCGGAGTGAAGGGCCGGTCCGAGGACCGCCGTTCCACCCCGCCGGTGCCCTCCTCGGGCGTTCCGTGGCGCCCGGGAAATTGTCACGAGGGCAGCGACCGGAGGTCACTGCCCTCGTGATGGTTGAGACGGGCCTGGGGGGTAGGCACTAGGACCAGACAAATGGGGGGATAGTCGGGTCCTCGTCTCAAGTCTTGGGGGTTGGTCAGCCGCCCCACTGGGTGTCGCGGCTCTGCTGCTGGACGATCGAGTCGCCAGCGGCGTGAGCGGGCACTGCGGTCGCTCCGACCAGGCCGGCCGACAGGGCGGCTGCACCGATCACCACGGCGATCCTGCGCACGAAGTTCTTCATCGTTCCCCACCTCTGGATCTTTGAGGGGCCCACGGAATGGCCCACTCCGGTAGTCTGTCCGCAGGGTCAGGCAAGGCGTGAGCCCGGCGATGCCTCACAAATCTGCATTGCAAAAACATGCAGTTCGATCGTGCTTGACCGCACGACACTCGGGCATGCCCGCATTCGGGTAAAGCACCGTCGCCGCGCCGTGGCTACCCCGTCCGGCGGCGTCCACCGGCGCCGTGGATGGGCTCGTCTGCACAGGACCGCAGGACGCGCCTCAGGCGTGCGCCGCCGTGCCGGAGCGCGGTGCTGGGAGGGGCAGAGCGACGGCTCCCACCCGTGGGTGGGAGCCGTCGGCCGCGGTGCGACACGCAGCGGAGGCGGAGGGATTTGAACCCTCGATGGGGTTGTAGCCCCAAACCCGCTTAGCAGGCGGGCGCCATAGACCGGACTAGGCGACGCCTCCTCCGCGGAGCAGGTTACAAGGATGCCGCGGGTCGGACGTAATCGACTCTCAGAGTCGCCGGAGGCCGTGCCCGCGCTGCAGCCAGCCCTGGAGGTCGCGGACGAACTCGTCCTTGTCCACCGCCAGCGCCCCGACCGGGATGGTGGTGGTCCGGCCGTCGCGCAGCCGCAGCTCGAGGCAGGGCACGTCGCGGCGGTAGGTGGTGACGGCGTCCTCGACCAGCATCCACCGCTCCTCCCGCACGCCGGCGCCCCTGACCAGCCGGATGCGGTAGCCGTCGTCGGTGCAGCGCAGCACCCAGGCCCGGGCCCGCAGCCACCAGCCGAAGGCCAGGGCACCGACCACGCCGACCAGCACCAGCACCACCAGCGCGTCGAGCGGGAGGCCGGCCACCGCCACCACCGCGGTGCCGAGGAACAGCACCAGTGCCAGCACCACCATGGCCAGTCCGACCAGGCGCACCACGAACGGCTGGGAGAGCCGGTAGTAGGTGGGCTCGCGCGTGGTCACCCGGGTGATTGAACAGGGAACGGTCTCGCCGCCCAAACGCAGGGTTGTGGGGCTCCCGTGACGTCGGTCACACTGGGTGCTCCCCGGCCCGAGGAGGCCGCGCATGCCCATCGTCCCGCCCGGCCTGATGACCGCGCTCCAGGCCCTCGACCAGTCCCTCGACGCCCCGCGGCGCCCCGGGATCCCGCTGGGCAACTGGCGCTGGGTGGTCCGCCAGCGGATGGCGAGCGTGCGGGACGCCCTGGTGGGCGAGGCCGCAGGCTCCGACGACGGCTGGCTGGCCGCCCGGGGCGGCTCGGCCTTCCGCGAGCGCAACGCACTGCTGACCCGGCTCAGCACGCTCGGTCCCGAGATCCTCGAGACCGCCGACGTCGAGGCCACGCGGCTGGAGCTGAAGCGCTTAGTGCTGGACCTGCAGCGGCACGTCCAGCGCGTCAACGACCTGGCCTACGACGAGGTCGAGCTCGAGCTCGGCGGATCTGAGTAGCAGCAGAGGGGGCGGGATTCGAACCCGCGGCTGACATCTCTGCCAGCGACCGCTTTCAAGGCGGTTCCGATCGGCCACTCCGGCACCCCTCCGTGCCCGCCGGCGGACCGGCGGGACGGGCACCAGCCTAGGAGCAACGGCGCGCAGCTCAGTCCTTGAGGACGATCTCCACCAGGACGTCGCCCTCCTGGACCACGTCGGCCGGCGCGATCTTGACGGCGCGGACGGTGCCGTCGCCCTCTGCCATCACCGGGATCTCCATCTTCATGGACTCCAGCAGGATCAGGACGTCGCCGGCGGCCACCTCGTCGCCGGGCTCCACGGACACGCTCATCACGTTGGCGACCATCTCGGCCACGATCTCGGACACGCGCTCCCGGGCCATGGTCCGAACCTAGCGGCAACCAGCAGCCGCACGCCCACCGCGGCGACGCACGTGCGGACGAGCAGGGACGGCCGAGCTCCCTGTCCGAGGGCATGAGCAGGACCGCTCGGCGCGCCGGACCGGCTCGGACGCTGTCTTCACCACGCCCCGACGCGGCCGGACCACCGACCAAGCCGCGGGCGTGCACAAGCAGTGGCCGATACGGTTTCGTGCGAGCGCGCCGAGCACGGCGAGCGGAGCGAGCCAATTAGTACAGCGCTGTGGTCCTGGGCGGTTCTGGCCGGACGGCGCCGGCCTCCTCGAGGCGGCGGCCGCCCTGGCCGCGGGAGCCGGTGAGGGCCAGGTCGGCGCGGATCACGCCGTAGCCGAGCAGCAGGCCCAGGACCAGGCCGTAGGTCACCGAGAGCCCGCACTCGAGCAGCGAGATGGCGGGGTTGACCAGCGAGTTGGCCACCGGGGCCGTGGCCGCGACGCCGAAGGCGCACAGCCACCAGCCCTGGCGACGGCGGGCGCGCATGTGCACGCCCCAGGCCAGCGCCGGTACGCCGAGCACCGTCTCGATCGGGCGCGGGAAGGCACCGAGGTGGTCGCGGCTCCAGCGTACGCCCGAGAGCAGCTCGTCGACGAGGTCCTGGGAGCCGTAGCGGCGCAGCATCTCGGCGTAGAGGAGCGTCACGGCCAGGACCACACCGCCCAGCGCCACCACCACCAGGCCGCGGCGGCCCAGGCCGTGCAGGCCCGCGCCGAGGCGGTAGACCACGGCGAACCCGCCGGCGAGGGCCAGGCCCAGGGTGGCGTACTCGAAGCGCACGACCGAGATCACGGGGTCGAAGCCGATGGTGGCCAGCGCCCCCACCGCGGCGATCAGCACCGCCACCACGCACTCCCGTGCCGCGCGGACGAACTGGACCGCCGGCGTGGTGGCCATGACCCCGAGGACGGCCGAGACGACGCAGGTCATGACCGCGGCGCCGGTGCGCAGGTAGTCCTGGTCGAGCAGCAGGACCAGCACCCCGATGGCCAGGGTCAGGCCGCCGAAGACCACGGGGCGGCCACCGGAGCGGGCCGCGAGGCCCCAGGCGTACGCCGACACCACGGCCACCGCGCCCGCGCCGTCGAGCCAGCCCGGGCCGGCCGGCACCATCGCCGCCACCAGGGCCGCCAGGCCCGCGCCCACGACCAGCACCCAGAGCGCGACCAGCAGCCGGCTCTGGATCGGCTCGTGGTCGGCGACGGTCATCGTCAGCTCGGGGGTGGCACCGGCCACCGGGCCGGGGACCAGCTCCGCGTGCACCGGCGTCCCGGTCACCGGCGCCGAAGGCGGCGCCGGGCTCGGCGCGGGCGGCGTGAGGGCCGAGGCAGCCGGCCGCCCGCCGACCCGCTCGTGGCGCGTCGCGCGTCGTCGAGGGGCGGTCCGTGGCACGACAGGACAGGTTACAGAGCGGGCGGTCGGAACCTGCGATTCGCCAACGAGGGGTTGGCGTCGCGGGCCTGCTCCAGCGCCGACCGGTCCAGCACCACCTGCAGGACGGTCGCCTCGTCGCCGGCCTCGGCCAGCACGTCGCCGAAGGGGTCCACCACGGTCGAGTGACCGGTGTAGCGAGGACCGGGCTGGCCGGCCGCCACCACGAACACGGTGTTCTCGATGGCCCGGGCGCGGACCAGGGTCCGCCAGTGGTCGACCTTGCGGGGCCCGGCCACCCAGGCCGACGGCACGACCAGCACCTCGGCACCCTCCTCGACGAGCAGCCGGGCCAGCTCGGGGAAGCGCAGGTCGTAGCAGGTCATCAGGCCCACCCGGAACGGGCCCAGGTCGAAGAGGACCGGCGCCACGTCGCCGGCCAGCAGCCGGTCGGACTCACGGTGGCCGAAGGAGTCGTAGAGGTGGATCTTGCGGTAGGCCGTGGAGACCGCGCCCCGCACCAGCAGCGTGTTCCAGGGGCGACCGGGCTCGGCCGAGGCCTCGAACATGCCGGCCACGACCGTGGTGGCGCGTCCGGCGGCCACCGCCGCCAGCTCGGTGCCGAACGCGCCGTCCGGCGCCTCGGCGTACGGGCTGACGTCGGAGCCGGCCTCGCCGAAGTCGCGGGCGAAGGCCTCGGGCAGCACGACCAGGTCGCTGCCGGAGGGGACCAGGTCGTGCAGCCGCGCGCGGTTGGCGGCCGGGTCGAGGGCCGAGGCCTCCTGCACCAGGGTGACGGACAGCGTGCTCACGCCCACAGTCTCCCGCGCGAGCGCGGGTTGAGAGGATCCAGCCATGAGCTTCACGGCCGTGGTCCTGGCCGGCGGCGTCGCCGCCCGGCTCGACGGCGCCGACAAGGCGTCCGTGGAGGTGGCCGGCCGGACCCTGCTGACCTGGGCGCTCGACGCCGTCCTGGACGCGGCCGAGGTCGTGGTGGTGGGCGACCCCGTGCCGACGCACCGGCCCGTGACCTTCACCCGGGAGGACCCCCGCCACGGCGGGCCGGTGGCCGCGCTGCTGACCGGTCGCGACGCGCTGCTCGACCCCCGCGGTCTGGTGGCCGTCCTGGCCTGCGACATGCCGCACCTCACCCCGCGGACCTTCCAGCGCCTCGTCGAGGCCGCGGCCGGACGCGACGGCGCGGTCCTCGTGGGGCCGGACGGCCGGCGGCAGCTGGCCATGGTGCTCGACGTGGCGCGGCTGGACGCCGTGCGTCCGGGTCACGAGGAGCAGCACGGGATGGCCCTCCACCGGCTGCTGTCGCCGCTGGACCTGGCCGAGGTCGCGGCCGAGGGACACGAGCACCGCGACGTCGACACCTGGGCCGACCTGCGCGACCTCACCTCCTGAGGTGAACGCACTTGCGGGACACGGACCGGCGCGCAAGTCTGAGGCCGTGAACCTCCACGACTGGATCGACGAGCTGAGCGACGTCCTCGATCTCGAGGACGTGGAGGTCGACGAGGGCCTGCTGGCCGACCTGACCAAGGTCGCCGCCTCCAACGTCGAGCGTCTCGCGGCGCCGGTGACGGCCTACCTCCTGGGCTACGCGGCCGCCGCCCAGTCGGCCGACCCCGACCAGGTCGAGCGGCTCGCGGCACGGGCCCAGGTGCTGGCCGAGGGCTGGGACCGGCCCGCCGACGCACCTGACCCTGACGACGTCGACGACCCGATCCCGGACGACAACACGGTGGACCACAGCGGCGAGGCCTACGTCGACGACCGGGCCGACGAGCTCGTCGACGAAGAGGTCTGACGTGCGCGCCGTGCTGGCCGACGGGGCCGGCGGCCCCGAGGTCCTCGTCGTGCGCGACCTGCCCGACCCCGAGCCCGGGCCCGGCGAGGCGGTCCTGGCGGTCGCGGCCGCCGGCCTCAACCGGGCCGACCTGCTCCAGCGGCAGGGCTTCTACCCGCCCCCGCCCGGGGCGTCCGACGTGCTCGGCATGGAGTGCAGCGGCACGGTCGCGGCCCTCGGCGACGGCGTGACGGGCTGGGAGGTGGGCGACGAGGCCTGCGCGCTGCTCTCCGCCGGCGCCTACGCGACCCGGGTCGCGGTGCCGGCGGGCCAGCTGATGCCGGTCCCCGCCGGCGTGGACCTGGTCTCGGCCGCGGCCCTGCCCGAGGTGGCCTGCACCGTCTGGTCCAACGTGTTCATGGTCGCGGCCCTGCAGCGCGACGAGGTGCTGCTGGTCCACGGCGGGGCCGGCGGGATCGGCAGCTTCGCCATCCAGCTCGCGGCCCAGCTGGGGGCGCGGGTCTTCACCACCGCGGGGACCGCCGAGAAGCGCGAGTTCTGCCGCAGCCTGGGCGCCGAGGTGGCCATCGACTACCACGACGAGGACTTCGTCGAGGTGGTCAAGGCGCACACCGACGGCACGGGCGCCGACGTCATCCTCGACAACATGGGTGCCTCCTACCTGGGCCGCAACGTCAGCACGCTGGCCACCGAGGGCCGCCTGGTCGTCATCGGCATGCAGGGCGGCACCAAGGGCGAGCTGGACCTCAACGCGCTGCTGCGCAAGCGGGGCGCGGTCATCGCCACCACGCTGCGGGCCCGGCCGGCCGAGGAGAAGGCCGCCATCTGCGCGTCGGTTGTCGAGCACGTGTGGCCGCTGGTGGCCGACGGCACCGTCCGGCCGATCGTGGAGGAGACCGTCCCGCTCGACGACGTACAGCGGGCGCACGAGCTGATGGAGTCCGGCTCGCACACCGGGAAGATCCTGCTGACCGCCTGAGGCAGGAGCGGGTGCGGTGCGGCTGGCCGCGCTGGATACCGTGGCGGCATGACCGAGCAGCAGGGAACGGGGCCGGACGGCGAGCGCCAGGTCGTCATCGTCGGTCCGGACGGGCAGCCGATCGGCGCGGTGCCCGAGTCGGCGCTGGTCCCGGCTGGGCAGGACGACGACGGGTCGGACGAGCGCGCGATCACCGAGCAGGTGGAGCAGCCCGCCAAGGTGATGCGGATCGGCAGCATGATCCGCCAGCTGCTCGAGGAGGTGAAGTCCGCCCCGCTCGACGAGGCCAGCCGCAACCGGCTCAAGGAGATCCACCAGGCCTCGATCAAGGAGCTGGAGAGCGGCCTGGCGCCCGAGCTGGTCGAGGAGCTCGAGCGGCTGGCGCTGCCCTTCTCCGAGGAGCAGACGCCCTCCGAGGGCGAGCTCCGGATCGCCCAGGCCCAGCTGGTCGGCTGGCTCGAGGGTCTCTTCCACGGCATCCAGACCACGATCTACGCCCAGCAGATGGCCGCGCGGGCCCAGTTCGAGCAGATGCGCCGCGCCCTGCCGATGGGCCAGGGGCTCCCGGGTCCGCAGCAGCCGCAGCAGGAGCAGCCGGCGCCGCAGCCCGGCGACTCCGGAGGGATGTACCTCTAGACCTGGTGCTAGCGCGTCCGGGTGCGGACGAACCGCACCACGACGAGCCCCAGCAGCCCGACCAGCACCAGGGCGGCGCCCGGAGCCGCGGCGCGGGACAGCGTCTGGGGCTCCGCGCTGTCGACCGGCGTGAACTCCGCGCTCTCGGGGGCCGGCTCGATCGGCGGCGCGCCGTCGCCCAGCAGCCGGACCACCTGGGACACCACGGTCTCGCTGCTGACGCGCGTGCCGCTGCTGCCGGCAGCCACCCAGGGCTGCCCGGTGCCGGTGACGAAGAACATGTAGTCCGTGCCGACCGCCAGGGCGCCGAGGCTGCAGTCGGCCCGGTTGCGGTCGGTCTGCACGGTGACGGTCTCGGTGGTGACCTTGCCCCGGTAGACCATGTCCACGGTCACGGTCTGGGTGTAGATCGCCCCGGCCAGCCCGTCGGGTCGCGCGCTCCGCTGCACGTCGGTGACGGTGCCGCTGAAGACCGCCATCGCGTTGGTCGTGCTGTCGCGGACGGTGATCGGGACGCACGTCGGCACCGCGGTCTGTGCGGGCCGCGCGTCGGCCGCGACGCCGAGCCCGAGCACCGCGATCGCCGCCAGCAGCGCCCCGAGCAGGGTCGTCGTCAGGCGTCGCAGCACCGGAGCATCGAAACAGATCACAGGTCGAAGATGCCAGCCAGGACCTGGGCCACGCCGTCCTCGTCGTTCCCCGGCGCCACCAGCTCCACCGCCGCCAGCACGGTGGGGTGCGCGTTGGCCATGGCGTACGGCGTCCCGGCCCAGGCCAGCATGGCCAGGTCGTTGGGCATGTCCCCGAACGCGACGACGTCCTCGGCCGCCACCCCCAGCTGCTCGCTGACCAGGGCCAGCGTGGTGGCCTTGGTGACGCCGGCCGCGCTGATCTCGAGCAGCGTGCTGCTGGAGGACCAGGTGATGGTGACCAGCTCTCCGACGACCGCCTCGGCGGCGTCCCAGTAGTCCTGCGGGCCGAGCTCCTCGTGGCGGGCCAGCAGCTTGAGCACGGGCCCGTCGACCAGCTCGGCCAGGGGCGCCCGGCGGGCGCCGTCGGGGACCGGGTGGCGCTCCATGAACTGCGGCTCCAGCCGGATGCCCGACAGGTCCTCCACCGCGAAGGCCGACCCCGGTACGGCGGCCCGCAGCTCCTCGCAGACCCGGCGGACCGTCTCCGCCGGGATGGGGCGCTCGAGCCGCGCGCGGTCGGCCGCCACGTCCCACACCAGGGCGCCGTTGGAGACCACGGCCAGCCCGTGGTCACCGACGTGCTCGAAGACCTCCTCGGCCCAGCGCAGCGGTCGCCCGGTCACGAAGACCACGGGCACCCCCCGCGCCTCGACCGCCGCCAGCACCTCGCGGGTCCGGTCGGAGAGGGAGCCGTCGGTGCGGACCAGGGTGCCGTCGAGGTCCGTGGCCACCAGCCGGGGCAGGCTCACCGGAGCGGACGGGCCATCACGAGCTCGCCGTCCTCGGTGCTGCCGCGCAGCTCGGTGAAGCCGCACTTGGCCAGCACTCGAATGCTCGCCTGGTTGCCGGGCAGCACGCTGGCCCGCACCCGCGCGCCCTCCGCCTCGGCCGCAGCGACCATCGCGGCCACCGCCTCGGTCGCGTAGCCGAGACCGCGCGCGTCCTCGACCAGGCCGTAGCCGATCTCGACCTCGGGCCTGCCGTCCGTGGCCGGCTCCGGCGGCCCGAAGAAGCCGACGGACCCGACGGCCACGCCCGCCCGGGTGATGGAGCGGCTCGACCAGGGGTCGTGCTCGTGCCACAGCGAGGCGGCGTCGACGTCGTCCTCGCGCGGGAACTGCGGGTGCCAGGCCGGGCGGCGGCCGCCACCGCGGATGGCCGTCACGTCGTCGAGGGTCCAGAGCGGGAGCGACAGGCGCTCGGTGTCGACGACGTCGGGGAGGGTCACCGGTGCCTCATCAGAAGTACTTCTCCAGCTCGAGCGCCGCGCCGTCGTCGGCCACGGGAGCGGTCACGTCGTCCGCGGCGTCGAGCACGGGCTGGACCGCCTGGCCCATGGCCACGCCCCGCCCGGCCCACTGCAGCATCTCGATGTCGTTGCGGCCGTCGCCGATGGCCAGCACGTCGGCCACGTCCACGCCGAGCCGCTCGGCGACGTAGGCCAGGCCGGAGGCCTTGGAGACCCCCACGGGGGCCAGGTCCAGCCAGGCCGTCCAGCCCACGACGTAGTCGGTGCCGTGCAGGCCCAGGTCGCCGGCCAGCGCCACGAAGTCCTCCGCGGTGGCCTCGGGGTCGCGGATGATCACCCGGCTGACCGGGGCCGCGACGAGGTCCTCGACCTCGGTGATGATCATCTCGCCGGACAGCTCGCCGGTCGGGAACTCCTTGGTCACCCGGTAGCCGACCCCCCGCTCCTCCACCGCCACCAGCGCGGTGGGGTGTCGCTCGAGCACCGCCTGCACGGCGGGGGCCGCGTCGAAGGTCTCCTCGTAGACCACCTCGAGCGGCGGGTAGCGGAAGACCACGGCGCCGTTGCTGGCCACGATCCACAGCGGCTCGGCGTCCTCGAGGTGCAGCCGCAGCAGGTCGGCGATCGGCGTCATGCCGTGCGGCGAGCGGCCGCTGGCCAGCACCACGTGGCAGCCGGCGTCACGCGCCCGGCGTACGGCGTCGCCGACCGCCGGGGCGATCTCCTCGTAGGTCGTGCCGGCGCCCTCGACCCACTTGAGCAGCGTCCCGTCGATGTCGAGCGCGACCAGGCGCGGGACCCAGGCGGCGCTAGTCATGCACCGGCTTGAGCACCTCGAGGCCACCCATGTGGGGCCGGAGCGCCTGCGGCACGGTGACCGAGCCGTCGGCGTTCTGGTGGGTCTCGAGCAGTGCCACGATCGTGCGGGTGCTGGCGCACAGCGTCCCGTTGAGCGTCGCCACCGGCCGGGTGCCGCCCTGGTCGGCCGGGAACCGGCCGCGGATGTCGAGGCGGCGGCTCTGGAACTCGGTGCAGTTGGAGGTCGAGGTGAGCTCGCCGAAGCGCCCCTGGGCCGGCAGCCAGGCCTCGCAGTCGAACTTGCGGATGGCCGAGAGGCCCAGGTCGCCGGCGGCGGTGTCGATGACGCGGTAGGAGAGCTCGAGCTTGTCGAGGAACTCCTTCTCCCAGGCCAGCAGCCGCTGGTGCTCGGCGTCGGCCTCGTCGGGCGTGGTGTAGACGAACATCTCGACCTTGTCGAACCAGTGCACGCGCCAGATCCCGCGGGTGTCCTTGCCGTGGGAGCCCGCCTCCTTGCGGAAGCAGGGGCTGAACGCCGCGTAGCGCAGCGGCAGCGCGGCCACGTCGAGTATCTCGTCGGAGTGGTAGGCCGCCATCGCGACCTCCGAGGTGCCGACGAGGTAGAGGTCCTCGCCCTCGATCCGGTAGACGTCGTCGGCGGCCTGGCCGAGGAAGCCCGTGCCCTCCATCGCCCGGGGCCGGACCAGCGCGGGGGCGGCCACCTGGATGAAACCGGCGCCGCGGGCCTGCTCCATGGCCAGGTTGACCAGGGCCAGCTCCAGCTGGGCGCCCACGCCGGTGAGGAAGTAGAACCGCGAGCCCGAGACCTTGGCGCCGCGCTCCACGTCGATGGCGCCGAGCATCCGGCCCAGCTCCACGTGGTCGCGGGGCTCGAAGCCCTCCGCGGCGAAGTCGCGGGGCGTGCCGACGGTCTCCAGGACGGTGTAGTCGTCCTCGCCGCCGGCGGGCGCGTCGTCGTGGGCCAGGTTGGGGATGGAGAGGATGGCCGCCTGCCAGGCCTCCTCGGCCTCGGCCTGCGCCGCCTCGGCGGCCTTCACGTCGGCCGCGAGAGTCTTGGTGCGGGCGAGCAGGGCCTGCTTCTCCTCGCCCTGGGCCTGCGGGATCTGCTTGCCGAGGGTCTTCTGCTCGCCGCGCTTGGCCTCGAAGTCGACGATCGCCTCGCGGCGGGCGCGGTCCGCGGCCAGCGCCTGGTCCACCACCGCGTCGGACAGGCCGCGCTTGGCCTGGGCGGCGCGGACGCGGTCGGGCTGGTCGCGGAGGACGCGGGGGTCGATCACAGCGCAAGGCTAGTCGGCGGCGTCCGGCGCGCTCATCCCAGTTGCACAGGCAGGCTCCACCCCAAGGGGTCGCCGTTGAGGGTCATCGCCGACCCCGCCGTCATACTTCTGCAGTGCTGGACCGCCCCCGACTCGTGCTCCTGGGCTGGGCCCTG